>JAHEKG010000324.1 GCA_024638475.1 Rhodospirillales bacterium
TGGATAGACGCTCCACCGCGGCTTTCCTCGCCTAGTCGACCTTGTGTAATGTCAGGAACATGGCTTTGTCTAACGCGGCGAAGAAATCTTGGTAGGCTAGCGGATCTTCGATAGGATCCTCATTGAATCTTGCATTGGCTCTGACCGCAAGACGCTTTGAATCTCTTTCCCGGACGGTCACGGTCATGCGAATTTGGTAGTCCTGTAGTTTTGTGGCGGTAATCGTAGCGAGGTTGTAATCGGCTTTGTCGATGACGAAACCGAGATCCTGCAGTGTCGCCAGTATGGACCTTAGCGTGTCGCGCTTGTCGAGGGTGTCATACTCCCGGGTTTGGATGTGGCGTATTTTCACCTGGCTGCCACCTTCCGTAATTACCGCATTGTTGGACGCACAGCCGCCTAGCAACAAAAGCATTAGAGTAACGGCATTCCTCATTACACACCTTCCTGTTCGAGAAACACGGCCTTCGACATCTTGTCAAAAAATGCAGCATAGACCTCGGTATCAGTGATCGTCTGCTGTTCGGATAGCCGCCCCTTCTTATCCCAGATGACGCGCTGGATGGTGATTCGTACGATGACGTCGTCTTGGTTTTCCAGCTGCGGCCGAGACACTAGGGTGAGTCGAATATCTTGAACATCGTCAAGCTTGCTGTAGTTTTTACCGTCGCAAGCCCGAAGCAAGGAGAATACGCACCTAACACTATCCTTGGCCAAGGAACCTACCGCCTTCATCCCGCTGGTTGCGTCGGCCCGCTTGGAGGCAGATAGAACCCCGAGGGGCTGTTCGATTTCGTCGATGGCGTAGCCCATGTCCTGGAGAACGGCGCTAGATGCCGAAAGAATTGCCGTATCGGACACGGACGAGTACTCGCGGGTTTGCATGGCCCGGATGGCGAGCGCGGATTCCGAAAGTCGGAAGGCATCTCTCGGTAACGTTGAGCAGCCGGCCACAGCAAAGAACGGCAGCAGAACACATACTCGCAATACCATTTTTTGGCCTGATCAGAATCGCGACGTGTGATAAGCGAAGTCTCGAACCGCATCGTGTTCGTCGAACTTGATGACGACTGTCAAGGTGCGCTGGCTACTCGTCTTGCGGTTGGTTTTGGAGGTTGCGACGATGGGGCCCCATACTTCTAGATAGCGAAGGGTCCCAGTGGCGCCACGGGTCTCCGACTCGTTGACTTGGGTGGAAATCTTGTCGTAGATCCAGGTTTCGTTGCGGTACTCGTCGGTCGTGACAATGTTTGGCGAACCCAACGCCTCGGCGACCTCCGCTCCCGACATCCCTATGTACACCTTCCTTTGGACGTTGCCCACGGTCAGGTTGCCGTCTCCGCCGATCGGCCCAGCGGCACAGCCGGAAAGCAAACAAATGGCGAACAAATTCATTAACAAACGCATGGCAAAAACCTCAACCGATAAGGCGGGCACAGCAGCCCAATGGGTGGCGTAACCCCCTGTTTCTACCCGAATCCCTGGGTCGGTAAAAGGACTGGAATCACTGTTCTGGCGCGAACTCGCCCAAACTGTGAACTAGGCACCTTTCCGGCGGCCGCACTACGTGTCGGCTCAGGGATATTTCCACTCAATACGAGCCCGGTGTCGGCGATGACCAAACGGGTTTGCTGCCGGCCAGTTGCCCCCCATATAATCGCCTCCTCTTCATGTTCCGATGAGCGCATATGAGCGGTAACACGCTTGCTCTCCAGGCAGGCAACGACCGGTAGCATGGCCGCCCGCGTTCTCGCCGTGTCATCCAGCAGCGACCTGCCCGAAACACACATGTTCTGTGGCCTGCGGCAAGCGGGCGTGCATATCGAGGTAATGTGTTCGGACGCGGCACCGCATCGGCATCTACTGGTAGCAGCGGGTGTTCCCGTCCATTCGTTACAATTGCGCCGCCGATTCGATCGCGAGGGTCAGGCAAGAATTCGTCAATGCCTGCAACAGGGCGGGTTTGGAATTCTGCACGCGTTTGATAATCGCAGCGTATCGAACGGGTTGCGGGCATCGAAGGGCTTGGACGTTAAATTCATTGCCTACCGCGGCATCGAGGCCAACGTGTCGGTGTTCGATCCGTTTTCGTGGACCACCTATTTGCATCCCCGAGTCGATAAAATTATCTGTGTTGCGGATGCAATTCGCCGTTATCTCGTCAACCTCAAATTCCTTTGGTGGCGCTTTCCTGCGGACAAAGCCATTACCATTTACAAAGGCCATGATCTTGGCTGGTATCAGACTCCCGCCGTAAGGCGTACGCAGTTCGACATACCCGAAGACGCGTTCGTTGTCGGTTGTATCGTAAACGAGCGGCCACGCAAAGGGCTGCCGGACCTCATCGCGGCGGCGGGCCTATTACCTAGCGACCCCAACATCCATTACTTGCTCATCGGGAAAATTGATGGCAAGAAAACCAAACACAGCATTGCTAATAGCCCTGCGAAAGACCGAATACACTTAACCGGGTTTCGGAATGACGCGCCGCAGGTCTTGGCGGGTTGCAACATATGTATTCTACCGGCCCTCAAACGGGAAGGATTGCCAAAGGCAATTATCGAAGGCATGGTTTATGGAGTCACGCCGATCGTTACGAACTCGGGTGGCAGCCCGGAACTGATCGAACCCGGCAAGTCGGGTTTAGTCATTCCCCCCGGCTCGCCGCCGCAAATTGCCGCCGCTATCCTGCGGCTGTACGAGGATCCGGAAGGATGTAGGCGAATGGGCGCCGCCGCTCAGCAAAGGATCCAGGAGAGTTTTCATATCAATAAGACTGTTCAACAGACGCTCGCCGTCTATCGTGAGCTTGCCGCCACGTGAAACTCATCCCGGCTCTCTTAGTTCGCGGGTAATTCTTGGTTGCGCGCCTCACACCAGGGGAAGAACATGCTCAACATTTCGACCGTACGTTTCATCTGGACTTTCCTGGTTGGTTTCATCGTCACCAGCCAGCTGAACTGGGGCATGGCCGAATTCGTATTGAACGACTGGGCGATGCCTAGATTCGATGGTTTTATGCGCACCGTTGAGTCGGGCGGCGGGGACCCCATCAATATCGCCCGCATGGCGTTGGGGTTCATGGGCCCCTTGTTTGTCGTGGCATTGTTGCAGGCTATGTTGACCAACCCGCAAGGGTGGGCGGCCCGGGCCGTTTTTCTGGGTGTACTCGTGAGCCTTGGCGCGTTCTATGGCACCTACACGTTTATTTCTGGCTGGGGCGACGTCAACTGGTGGCCGCTGATGGTAACGGCGACCTGTGACATGGTCACGATCGTGGCCGGGGCGCTACTTATCGGCTATTTGCAAAGCGGGTTGAAACGCAAACCAGGTCGCTAGACCCCGGAACAGCAAACCGCAACTGTAAAACTGCTGCATCATGCGCTGTCCCGGAGTGGACGCGTGGGGTGAGCATTCGATGTCGAGGTATGCATGATCGCCGAGCCGGATTAACCGCCGTTAGTCGCCTTCAAGGCACGGTTGACTAGCCGGCGTTGTAGTCGGTCACGGATACTCGCCGCTCCGGCCAAGCCGAGCCGTTCGAGGGCCGGGTTTGATATCGCCGAGCCGGTATCGAACGTCGCTTCAAAGAGGGTTCGCAACCTGGATGCTCTGGTCGCCGTTTTGGCCTTCAGCCACTCCAATGCCCGCACCAGCTCCTGCTCCGTTGCGGTTAGGTCGGTTCCCAAAGGATACTCCGGAAAATAGGTTCTCAGCGCA
>JAHEKG010000325.1 GCA_024638475.1 Rhodospirillales bacterium
GGCGGCATCGCCCGCGAGCAAGCCGCGCCCGACCCGGTAGGTCGTCGCGACTCGCTGATGCACTTGATAGAGATTGGTGTGCACGATCGGGTAGGGGGTGTCCGCGGGAATCAAGCGTTGTAGGCGGGCTTCAGCGGCTTCGAAATCCAACAGGCTCGCTTCATCCGCGGCCGGGTCGGTCGGGAACGCAACGCGCCACAGTGCCGAAGTCGAGTCGCCGGGGACCTTGAACATGGCGCACCATTCCTCGGGATCGGCGACGTAGTTGCTGTACGCGAAGCCTTGCGGTTCATAATCGTGCCGCGTCGTGATCACCAGGAATCGTTCGGGATAGGTAAAGCCCTCGAAACCGATTTGCAGGCTCTTACGGACGACGCTGCGGCCGCCGTCCGCGCCGATCACGAAGCTCGCCCGCAAGTGTTCTTCGCCCTCGGCCGAGGTCGCTTCGACAACGACGGCGTCCTCGTCCAGCTGGAGGCCTGTGACTGAAACGTTACGCCGCAGCGTATAATTTTCGTCGCTGCTCAGCTTGGCCTGCAGCATCTCCACCAACTTGTGTTGTTCGCATTGCAGGCGATAAGGGAAGGGAGTGTCGGCCGCGAGCACGCTCAGATCAAACTCCGCGACTAATCCGGCCTGCCGATCGCGGAACTGCCAGCGGTCGGCAATGAGTCCGCGGCGGTGTAGTTCCGCCGTGATGCCGCTGGGTTCGAGAAGTTCTAGCGTCGGCGGGTGGTAGGTTGCCGCGCGTGGATCCGTATAAACCTCCGCGGAGCGCTCGAGCAGCACAACGGGTATTTTTGCGGCGCACAGGAACAATGCCGCCGCGGACCCTACTGGGCCGCCGCCTACGATGATGACGGGGGGACGGTTACTCAAAATCGTTCGAGCACGCTGCCAAAGCCCTCGATTTGGTCGTCGATGCCGCAGCGGCGTAGTGCATCCCAGTAACTGATGGCGTTGATCGATAGCACGGGTTTGTCTGTCCAGCGCTCTGCCTCGGCGGCGATGCGCATCATCGGCAGATTAGTGCCCACTTGAACGATGGCATCCACATCATCGCCATCGAGTTCCTTCAACGCCGCATACATTTGCTCTGCGGTCGTGTGGGCAATCTTGATGGGCGAGGGACACTTTAGGCCGATGAGGCGGCGGATGTCGTAACCGGCCTCCTCGAGGTAGCCGCGGACTTGCTCGTCACCCCTGGGTTGATGCGGGGTGAGTACGGCAATGCGCTTCGCCCCCAAACGCTGGAGGGCCGTCACGGTGGCGGTGCTGCCCATCGAGACCCCGACGCCGGCACGTTCGCTGAGCTCGTCCTGCAGCGCCTGGGCGGGCCCAACCCCACCCCAGAACGCCTCCAGCGCGACTCCCATGATCAAGTGGTCGGGTTGGCAGGTCATGACCTGGTCGATGGCGCTGCGCATGCCGCTACGCATGGCTTCCACGTGTTCCAGGAAGGCTTGTTCCGTTTTCAGCGGCCGTTCCTTGATGCTGATTCGGGCAATATGGTTGGTCACGCCGGGGACCCGCAGGTCGTCGCTTTCCGGCTGCACGGTGGTATTGGTGGAAGGCACCACGATACCGATTCGTTTTCGATGGCCGAGATAATCCACCATAAGCAATACTCCCCAAATAACCGATAGGCGGCAGCCGCTGGCTGGACGCAACCGAAGCTTAGCGCCATTCGCCACCCGTCAACCAGCTAGAGTGCCTGCCATGTCCGCCGCAGGGTCGCCCGGCGGCTGCTACGGGGGGGATGATGAACGTCGACAGTACAGGATTTGATCATCGCGGACTCCGGTTTGGCCCCATTTGGCTGATGCCGGGGGTCTCCTACCGCCACGTCGCGGCGCTACTGGTCATCAGCTTCATCACCATCGCCCTGCTGACGATGGTCGGTCACTCCAATGCCTACATTCTGAATGAGCATCTCGCCATCCCCCCCAGCGAGCATGGGGGTGTTGTTGGCCGGATGACCTTCTACAGCGAGATCGTCATTTTGCTGTTGGTCGGCCCGCTGGGCGCGCTGTCGGACAGGATCGGCAGGCGCTCGATTTTTGCCCTCGGGTTCGTGTTTCTGGCTATCGGCTATACCATCTATCCGACCGCTACGTCCGTAGCACAGCTCACTGTCTATCGCTTGATCTTTGCCGTCGGAGCGGCCTGCATCTCTGCGATGCTGGCGACGGTCTTGTCGGACTATCCGCAAGAGCCTTCACGCGGCAAATTGGTGGCCAGTTCATTTTTCTTGAACGGGCTCGGCATGGTCATCTTGGTGGGTCTGTTCGGAGGTATGCTGGGATGGTTCCAGGATGCGGGCGCCGCCCCCATCCAAGCGGGTCAGTATGCGATGTGGTGCGTGGCGGCGTTATGTGCAATCGCGGCTCTGGTGGCAGCGAAGGGTCTCCAACCAAGTACCGCGCGGGTGGAAAAGAAAGGCCCTTTCCTAGAGAGCCTTGTTGCGGGCCTGAGTCAGGCGCGCAATCCGCGCCTCGCGCTGGCGTATGCGGCCGGCATGATTTCCCGCGGTGACATGTCGGTCATCAGCACCTTTTTTACGCTTTGGTTGACCCAGGTAGGCCGCAGCCGCGGAATGGATACCGCCGATGCCCTCGCGATGGGTATTCGTTTCTTTATCGTTCTGCAGACGAGCGCCTTGCTGTGGCCGCCGGTCGTCAGTTTTTTCATTGACCGCCTCGATCGGGCCCTGGCACTCGCCTTGGGTATGTGCTTGGCAGCGGCCGGTTACCTAACGGTCGGGTTTATCCCGGACCCACTTGGGCCGATGATGTATCCCGCCGCCGTGTTGATGGGCATCGGCGAAATGAGCGGGATCCTAACGGCCCAGTCGCTGGTGGGCCAGGAGGCGCCCGCCAAGAATCGCGGTGCGGTGATTGGGGCGTTCAGCTTTTTTGGGGCGCTGGGTATTTTGACCACCGTACTGATCGGCGGCTACCTGTTCGACAATTGGCGGCCGTCGGCCCCATTTATCTATATGGGCTTCGTGAACTGCCTGCTGATCGTGATGGCGACCGTGACGTTCTTGCTAAGGCCGCGCCCACCGGGAGTAGTGGTCGCGGGTTAGCCCCTTATTCGACCAACTCCAACGTCACCGTGCCGTCCGCGTTCCATGGTGACACTTTGAGGTCGACCCCCATCACCGCCGCGTGACTCGTGTAACGCGGTATGGTCCAGTGATTGTGAATTTCTTCTTCGGTTAGATCGAACTGCCCTAGACGCTTGGACGCTTCCAGTACTACCCGGTAGGGCGTTTTGAAAATCCGTTTGCCGGGTTGCGCTTTCGTTTCGAGCACGAGCTGGTAGTGACAGGCGGTACGCTCGCACAGTGCCACCAAGGCGAGTTCCTTGTTGCCGGTTTTTTCGATAATGCCTTTGACTCTGTGCAGTAGCGGGGCCATTGTCGCCGTATCATGCTCGACCAACTCATCTAACTTGCCCATGTTCTTGGCGAACTGCAGCATCGTCAGCAGTGCCTTCACGAGCGCATCGTTCATTTCATGTTGGTAGGGGACGCTGTTGCCGAGGGTTTTGAGTACCAGGGCGATATTCTTACCCAATTCCTCTTCGCGGCCTTCGAAGCCGCTGGTCATGCCATCCAATGCGCCTGGAGGGGGGCCGCCTTGGGCTTTCGTAGGTGGGCCGCCGGCGGCGGGATGTTTGATGGCTTCGGCAGTGCTCATGATGGACC
>JAHEKG010000326.1 GCA_024638475.1 Rhodospirillales bacterium
CGGGGTACACGCCAACGTTGCGTTGCAACTGGCTGTTTAATTCCCGAACCAACTCGAGCTCTGCCGCCAAGGTGTGGATTCGAAAATGGTGCTGCCGCCCCGAATACCGATACGGAAACACCGGCACCCCATCGCGATCCAATCTCGGCCCAACTTGCAGCGTTCGAATTTCGTCGAAATCAAAGTCAATCACATAGAAATGGCCGTCCGGGCGTTGCCGATCGGGAAACCGAGCAGCGACATCTGTAATGGCTTCCAGGTAAATATCGTGAAACACCAACAGCGCACCGTCCCGGGAAACCACCACGTCTTGTTCCAGGTAGTCGGCCCCCATGGCGAAGGCCAGGGCCTTGGCTTCCATCGTGTGTTCAGGGAGATACCCGCACGCGCCGCGGTGAGCAATGACCAGAGGACGGCCGCTGGCGCTCAACGGACTTAGGTGTGTCGGCCGAAAAAAACCGCTTCCGTCACGGGAAATCGATGACGTCCCAGCGGGTAGTCTCTTCGTGCCGCGCTTGGCGTCGAATAGCGTCGACGATATTGCGCTCGTTCCAGCCGACTGTTTCATCCGCGCGCTGGGCGATTTCCGGCGCCACATCCTCGATTCCGCCGAACGGTTCCAATGCTACCAGGGGCTTGTCTGTGGCCTCGGCCGCATCCATCTGGAACGTAATCCAATCACGTTGCTCCCGGTACATGCCCGCCAAAACAATCACGACTTCCGAGAGCTTTATCTGCTTCAGTAGCTCATCTTTGACCGCCTCTTTGCCGCCGCTGCCCGGTACTTGGTCGGCGTTACCGACATTGACGTAGAAAAAGTTTGCGGAACTCTCTAAATATTCGAAAACGCGGTGGTAGTCAGCGTTAGTTTCGAAAGTGTGGGTAACAAAGACCCGAATGGGGTTTTTTTCCGACACGACTGATTGGCCCAGAGCTGGCGAGCAGTAGGGGACCAACCTACTGCTATTTCATCAAATTTTCAATGATCTGGAGCCAAAGGAGGATCGCCGCAGAGCAGGATTAGCAGATATTTTCAAAGCGCCAACCTCTCAACTCTGCCTGGACTCCTTAAGCCCCGCGGCGATCCATGACAACCCGACCAATACGGCCAGTGGAAGATGCTAATGAGACGCCCCCCCGCGGGCAACTCGATACGGATTAAGCGCCCTTAAACCGGGACGAACCGTTAGAATATTCATTCGATCACCCGGCCCCTCCAGTCGAGCTTGGGCCGGCTGCTTGCTGAAAGGCTACCAGAACAAATGCGGCTACTGGTCTACAACATTCGCTACGGATTGGGCGTCGGCGCGTCATTCCACTTGCCCGTACCCGGTGCGGGATATCTTCGCGGTAACCGGCCGAATCTGGTGCGTATTACCGATTTCATCAAGGCGCAGAAACCGGATATCGTTGGCCTGATCGAGGTGGACACCGGTTCGATCCGGACCGGCCGGATCAACCAAGCAGACGCCATCGCCCAAGAATTAGGCCACTACTCCTCTTACCAATGTAAATATGGGGAAGAGTCCTTCAATCACCGCCTGCCCATTGTACGTAACCAAGGCAACGCGTTTCTCGCGGCACCCAGCGTTCAAGGCGAGCGCTTCCACTACTTCGAAACCGGCATCAAGCGTTTGATTATTGAATTGGAGCTGGATGAGTTCGCGGTATTCCTCGTACATTTGTCCCTGAAATACAGGCACCGGCACGTGCAGCTTCGCCACCTGCATGATTTGATCATCGCCAGCGACAAACCCGTGATTGTAGCGGGAGACTTCAATACCTTTTGGGGAGAGGACGAGATTTACCTGTTCATGCGCGCCGCCGGATTGACCAGCGCCAATCCGCAGGGATTGCCATCTTATCCGGCGCGCGCACCCCGCAAGGAATTGGATTTTGTGCTGCATACCGGCGGTATTAAGGTGACTCAATTCGTCATTCCCGATGTGAAGTATTCGGATCATCTGCCCTTAATTTGCGATTTCGAAATAACCAGCTAGAGGTTTTCCACCAATGAGCAAGTCCAAGCACTGGCAAAGCCAAGTCGATTCGGACGGCATCTGCTGGCTCACCCTATCTCGCACGGATACGAGCGCGAACTCGCTGTCGCAACAGGTCCTGCTTCAACTTGGCGAAGAACTCGACAGCATCGAAGCTCGCGCTGGTATTCGCGGATTGGTCATCCAGTCGGGAAAAGACAGTTTCATCGTCGGGGCCGACATAAAGGAATTCGAATCATTTTCGGATGCCACCCAGGCTTTCGAGGCGGTGCGAACCGCCCAGGCCATCATCGATCGCATCGAAGCGTTGCCATTTCCCAGCGTCGCGCTCATCAATGGGCATGCCCTGGGTGGCGGCCTAGAGCTGGCGATGGCCTGCCGCTATAGAATTGCGGCCGAGACGGAAGAGAAAACCCTGGGCCTTCCCGAAGTTCAACTGGGCATTCACCCCGGCTTCGGTGGCACCGTACGCAGCGTCGCTCTTGCGGGCCCCCCCGCGGCATTGGATTTGATGTTATCGGGCCGATCGATCCGGCCCGCCCAAGCAAAGCGCTTGGGCCTGCTGGACGACGTCGTTGCAGCGGACCAACTACAAGCGCGCGCCCGGCAGCTGATTCAAACCGGCCCTCAACCCAGCAGAGCCGCCTGGCACCTCCGTTGCCTGACCCTCCCCGGCCTTCGCCAGGTGTTGAGTCATTGGGTCCGCAAGCGGGTTCGGGCCCGAGCCAATCCGCAGCACTATCCCGCACCCTACGCCATTGTCGATTTGTTTAGCCGTCACGGCGGTCGTGGTGAGAAAGCCATGATCGCGGAGGCGCGCTCTATTGGTGAACTGTTCGTCACGCCGACGTGCCGTAACCTGGTTCGCGTCTTTTTCTTGCGTGAACGACTCAAGAACTCGGCTGACGGTACTTCCGACGCCACCCATTTACACGTCGTTGGCGCCGGCTTAATGGGCGGCGATATTGCCGCCTGGGCAGCCGCCCAAGGGCTCGTCGTATCGCTTCAGGATCGCGCCGCCGAGTACGTGGAACGCGCCCTGACAAGGGCGAACAAGTTTTTTACTCGGCGATTTAAGGGCGGTGAGTCACTGCGGCAGGCGAGCGCCCGTCTCAGCATGGATCTCAACGCGGACCAGGTCCCGAGCGCCGACATCGTCATCGAGGCAATTTTCGAAAACCTGGAGGCCAAGCAGACACTGTTTCAGCAACTCGAACCGAAACTCAAACCGGGGGCGATTTTGGCCAGCAACACCTCCAGCATTCGCTTGGAGTTAATTGCCGATGGACTCAAGGATCCAACGCGACTGGTCGGTATTCATTTTTTCAACCCGGTGGCGAAGCTGCCCCTCGTCGAGGTCATCAGCAGCGAACAGACGGACCCGGAAGTATTTCGCAAGGCACTCCAGTTCGTCGTGAAATTGGGCAAACTCCCCCTGCCCTGCCGGAGCGCGCCGGGGTTTCTCGTCAATCGAATCCTGGCCCCCTACATGCTGGAGGCCATGTTGGCCCACCAGGAAGGGATCGATTTGGAAACGATCGATGCTACCGCTGAGGCGTTCGGCATGCCCGTCGGCCCCGTCGAACTCGCCGACCGCGTGGGACTGGATGTGGCCCAGCACGTGGCCACGATCCTTGGCGAGGCGCTCGGCCGGTCGGTTCCCGATGGCCTCGCAGGCATGGTCAACGAGGGGCACCTGGGCGCGAA
>JAHEKG010000327.1 GCA_024638475.1 Rhodospirillales bacterium
CGTCGGGATCCGCCGATTACAATCGGCGTTTGTCCAGGGACCGCGCCGAGAGCGTCAGGCAATTCCTGCTCGATGCCGGTATCCCGGCAGAGCGGCTGGAGATCGTAGGCAGCGGCGAAGACGACTTGCTCTATCCGGAACGGCCGTTACACGCCGACAATCGCAGGGTCGAAATACGCAACTTGGGAAAAAGCAACTAGCCCGGAACAAGTAACACAACCGGTCTAACCGATATCTGGAGACGGAATCATGATCACCCACAGCCGGCTCGCCTTGGGCGCAGCAATCTTCGTCATCTCCACAGCGGCATTCGCTGAGCAGCGAGCATTACTGGTCGGCGTCGGCAAGTACTCGGCCCCCGGCAACGACCTGCCGGGAATCGACCTGGATCTCGACCGCATGCGTGACACGCTCAACGTCATGGGGTTCGAGGACTCCCAAATTCGCAGCCTACTCGACGAGGAGGCGACGGCCGCCAACGTCATCAAGGAGATTGGCGGCTGGCTCACGAAAGGCGTGCAACCCGACGATCGCGTCGTGTTCTACTTCAGCGGCCACGGCGCTTATATCCCCGATTTCGACGGCGACGAACCCGATGGCGTGGACGAAGTGCTAGTGACCCACGACGTTCGACGCGCCCGCGTCAGGGGCCGCCCATCGCTGAAGGGCGTGGTCGAAGACGACGAGCTGAACAGACTGCTCGGCAAGATTCCGAGCCGCAATATTCTGACCATCGTCGATGCCTGTCATTCGGGCACCTCGACCCGGTCTTTCGAGCTGGATGACAAGTCGTTGGCCGCGGATCCCGTCTTCGCAAAAATATTCATGTACGAGGGCATGCCGGAGAAAACCGAGGTGCCCATGACGCGCAGCGCCGCCATTGCCGACGATAACAACGTCAATTACGTCTCTATTTCCGCGGCCGACGACGATGAAAAAGCCATCGGCACGTCCAAGGGCGGCATCTTCACGATCGGCCTGAGCAACGCGATTATCGCGGCTGCCAAGCAAGGCGGTAAGGTGACGCTGGAAGACCTTCGCGCTCAGGCGAGTGCCTATATCCAATCCAAGCTCAGCGGCGATCGAATTCATCACCCGCAAATTTCCGGCAACCCCAGTTTGGCTAGCGGTGCCCTCCAGATCGTGCCCCTCATCAACGGCAACGGCCCCAATCGAAAACGCCTGCTCGAATTGGTGGCACAGCAAGGCAGCGAGTTCGGTCTTCGCGCCACGAAGTCGACCTATGTAGTCGACGATCCGGTCGAGCTGCACATGCAGATACCCCCCGGCGGCGGTTACCTCAATGTGGTCACCGTCGACGCCGAAGACAACGCCACGGTGTTGTTTCCGAATCAGTTCCAACTGGATAATGCGGTTACCCCCGGCGCTTTTTCCATTCCAACGGCCACCATGACCTTCGAACTGCCGGCTTCCGAACCCCTAGGCCCGACCTTAGTCGCCGCGTTCGTAACTCAGGATCGGATTAATTTTCACGAACAAACGATCGAGGGACGGGACGCGAACGGCAATGTCAACGTGGCATTCACGACGTTATCGCCGACGGCTACTCGAGCCATTCGAATCGCGCCAAAACGCAAACAAATGCACGCGGCGAAGCTAGAACTGAACGTGATTGGCAAATAGCTAACTAACACTAGTCGCCGCAGGCGTCCGAGGGTACCAGTTTAGCGATCCCGCGGGGAAAATCGCCACTCGCGCCAGCGGCGGCCGTTGCGGTGCTCGAACACCACCAGCGTGGGAATGGTCTTGCGGCCCCCATCCGTCTCGTAAAAATCGTATTCGACCTGGACGAGGGTATTGTCCATGAGCGTCAATCGCTCCACCTCCGACCCCACCCAGCTCGTGTTGGCTTCGAAGAAGCCGCCCAGGAGTTCGCGCACTGTGTCCTTGCCGCGCATCCGCTCGCGGGGGCCGTCTTCCCCGATTTGGTAGAGCACGTAGTCCTCGTCCAGGTTGGCAATCGCGCCATCGATATCCCGCCGCATGAATGCCTCTTCGGAAGCGGCGATCACGTCGACGTACGGGTTGTTCAAATCGCGTTGGTGTTGTTTAGCAATCGCCGATGTTAGACCCGGAAATTGTGCAATGCCGGAGAGGGAACGTTGCTCGCCGATATTGCCCCGCGCCACGATTTCACCGTCTGCCAAGCGAATCTTGCCGAACTCGCCGGTAAAAAAATTACCCGCGAGAATGTGCCCTGCGTCGATCCCGGCGCTGACCGCCGCCCAGCCGTTATTAGGCATATCGATGGTCCGCAGCGTCCTCCCAGTATTTGGGTCCAACAGCAAGATTTGCGCGCCGGTAGCAACCACTAAGGTACCGTCGACCAAGCCCTCCATAAACACGATCATCGACGGTTCATTCTGCGCCGCATCGAACACCCGCAGGTCGGGTAATTGCTTGCGGTTTTCCAAGTCATACTGCATCACGCGGTTGCCCGTTTCGGATATATAAATCATGCGTTTCCCATCGGCCGCCAGCACAGTATTGGTGGCGCCATGAATCCCCGCCATCCCGCCATGGGTATCGACCTCGAATTCGTCGAGCAGCCGACCGGCAGCGCTGAACTTGAACAGGTTGCCGTTGCCGATCTTTTGGGTGAAGGGCAAGTACTGAAATTCGGTGGTGTTGTATGGGATCTTCCGGTTACTCCCAACCAAGTGCTCACCGAAGAACAATTCGCCATCTTTGCCGAAGGTCACAGTACTAAGTGCCCGGTTGGCAAACTGGCGCAGCGGCTTTTGCTTGCCATCAGTGCCGATCTCGACGACCTGCCAGGAAATCGGCGCGAACGCCCATAAGGTCCCGTCCGGGCCGAACTTGAGTCCACCCACTTTGTGCGTCGTTCCAGAAATCCATAGCTCGCCCTTCAGGTTCAGGTCCGCGTCGTACTGCAACAGGCGGCCCTGGCCGCGGTGATCATCGTCTGGGTCATTCATTACCGTCGCCGCTACCCAGATGTCGCCGGGTTGGAAGGGTCCTGCGGTAGATACCCGCTCATCGCCTCGGGCGGTAACCGCGGCCAGTGCTCCGAACACAACTAAGCCGATAAACCTGGTTGGACTATTCAATGGATATCCCCTTCATTCGTTACAGCGGCGCAGCGCAGCGCCGGGTAGCTACCGTCAAGATCAAACCGCCATACATAGTTATCCGCCGACCGTTCCGCCGGATCGATAAACCCGTTGCCGTTACCGTCGCAGAAATAATTCAGTAAATCGCTACTGGGCAGTGCGGGCGGAATCCACCCGCTGGACGCGGCCGTCAACGCCGTTAAGTCGACCTGCTGCGCCCCATAGGGTGCCGGGTTGTCGGCCGTCGTAAACGTGCCGGTCTGGGTACCCTCGACGACAATACCGACGACACCGCCCGCAAGGCCCTCGCCCGCCACCGGACCGGTGGCATAACTATTCGCCACCAGGCCATTGTTGCGCCCGATCAGGCCCCCGACGCCGTCCCTGCCAGCGACTTGACCCTTCGCATAACTGTTGCGGACCGAACTCAAGGAGTTGAAGCCGATGAGGCCGCCGATGTTGCTCCCCTCGCCGCTCACCGCACCGGCTGCGAAACTATTGCGAACTTTAGCGTCGGTGTTGACGCCTACCAGGCCCCCGACGTCGTTGTCGCCGATCACTTCCCCGTCTGCGGAACTCCCCAGCACACTACCGAAAGTGTTCAGGCCC
>JAHEKG010000053.1 GCA_024638475.1 Rhodospirillales bacterium
CGAACAGGCCGTCGCCGCGTTGTATTCGGGTAACTCGCATCTCGTTGTTGGTGAGGGCCAATACCTGGGAGAAGCTTTTGCCGAACGCAGCGCTGTCCTCGCTGATATTCAGTTGCGCCGAAAACACGCGGGGAGACGTGTCGATCATCGGGGGCTTACGATTCGGTAGGAGCTTCGGTGCGACGAACCACAAATACAGGACCCCCGCGGACCCGACTATCATCACCGGCAGCGTAAACTCGAACATGCTCATGCGCGGCTGGCCGAGGTCGGCGGCGATACTGACGACCAAAAGGTTGGTCGAGGTACCAATGGTGGTTGCCATACCGCCGATAATCGTGACTAACCCCATGGGCATCAAAATAGCCGAAGGGGAGAGTTTGGTGCGTACGGCCACGCCGATCAGCATGGGCAACAACATGACGACGATGGGGGTGTTGTTGAGAAAGGCGCTCAGGATCGCGGCCAGGACTAACGTGGCGAGGGCCGCCAGTGCGGGTTTTGCAATCCATGCTTGCGCAAGGAAAGCGACGATGGGCTGGAGCGCGCCTGTCGTTTCCACGGCCTTGCCGACCATCATTAATGCACAAATGGTAATGAGGGCTTCGTGGCCGAATCCGGACACGAAATCCGCGGTGGCGAGGACCCGCCCATCGGCGGCCGTGTAGGGAAACACTTGAAAACTCAGGATCAGCGCGATCAAGATCGCCAGCGCCGAGGCCTCGAGGGGAATTTGATCACGGGTAAACAGGTATAACGCGACGACAGTCAACGCCATAACCAAGATGCCGTGCAAATCGGGCGGTGGGGGCAAATCGACACTACTATGCAGCTGTCCAGCAATTTCCTATACCATGCCTCGGCAAGGCGGTTCCAGCTTGACAGCCGATAAATCACCGTTTCCTTAAGTTCCCCAATACCAAAAAACCGTGCACGGACGCCCAGACCCCCAACAGCCCGTCGATATTCGCAGCTACCTCGGCGTGTTTCGCTATTCCAGGCGGGCGGTGGAGCTGGTGTGGTCCACCCGCCGCGGGCTCACGATTGCGCTCGCATTGTTAACGCTACTCGGGGGCCTGACTCCGGCCGCGGTGGCCTATGTCGGCAAGCTCATCGTCGACGGCGTCGTGCTGGGTATCAGCCAAGCGCAGGCTGGCGCCAGCGTCGACCTCTGGCCCATCTTTATCTTCGTCGCGCTGGAAGGCGGCTTGGTGGCGTTATTGTCCGCGTCACAGCGCGGTATTTCGATGTGCCAATCCTTGCTGCGGGCGTTGCTCGGTCAACGGGTCAACGAGATGATCCTGGAAAAAGCGTTAACGCTGGAACTCGCCCAATTCGAAGATTCGGAGTTTTACGACAAGCTGACCCGCGCTCGCCGCGAAGCATCCAGCCGGCCCTTGAGTTTAGTCACCCGCACGTTCGGACTCGCGCAGAATGCCGTGTCGCTGGTGAGCTACGGCGTGTTACTGATCCAGTTCTCGCCCTTGGCCGTGCTCATCCTGGTGCTTGCGGGGCTGCCGGCATTTATTGCCGAAACGCGATTCTCGGGTGAGAAGTTTCGCCTGTTTCGCTGGCGGTCACCGGAAACGCGCATGCAAATGTACCTCGAGACGGTGCTGGCACGGGAAGACTACGCCAAAGAAGTCAAATTATTTGATTTGGGGCCGGAGTTCCTGCGCCGTTATCGAGACATCTTCGCCAAGCTATACAAGGAAGATCGCAATCTCACGATTCGCAGGGATCTATGGGGTTTCGGTTTAGGCCTACTCAGCAGCCTCGCGTTCTACGGGGCCTACGCCTGGATTATCTCGCGCACCGTGGTGGGCGCAATTAGTCTAGGCGAAATGACGATGTACTTGTTGTTGTTCCGACAGGGCCAAACCGCGGTGGCGGCCATGTTGTCGGCCATCGGCGGCATGTATGAAGATAATCTGTACTTGTCCAATCTTTACGAATTCATGGAACAACCGGTCCGCGGCGCCAGAGGGGTACTGCCGGCTGGCCCCGACCCCGCCGATGGCGTGCGTTTCGACAACGTGAGTTTCACTTACCCGGGCGCCGACACGCCGGCGCTAGCGGGCGTCGATCTGCACGTCCGCCCAGGTGAGAGCCTGGCCCTCGTGGGCGTCAACGGTTCCGGAAAGACAACCCTAATTAAGTTGTTGGCGGGCTTGTACCAACCTCAAGTGGGCGTCGTTAGTTATCAAGGCTTGCCATTGACGGAGTGGGACCCATTGGCCCTGCAAGCACATGTTGGCGTGATATTTCAGGATTTCGCCCGCTATCAGCTCCCCGTCGGGGAGAACATCGGCGTAGGCGATGTGCAAGCCTTGCGTAACGAGGACCGTTGGGCAGACGCGGCCAGTCGAGGTCAGTCCGATGCGTTCATCCAGGCGCTGCCCGACGGCTACCACACACAGCTCGGTGGCTGGTTTCGGAATGGCCGCGAGTTGTCCACCGGACAATGGCAGAAGATCGCCTTGTCGCGCGCTTTCATGCGCAGTTCCGCCACTATCCTGGTCTTGGACGAGCCCACCGCTTCCATGGACGCGGCCGCCGAGGCGGAAGTGTTCGAGTACTTTCAGTCTCTTACCGCGGACAAAATTGCCATCTTAATTTCACACCGCTTCTCGACGGTCCGCCGCGCCGACCAAATCGTCGTGATGGAGGAAGGCCGCATCGTCGAACATGGTACCCATGAACAACTCATGGCCGAGTCGGGGCGTTATGCGGTCTTGTTCGAACTGCAAGCCGCCGGTTACCGCTGAGGTCCCGTGGGTTAAGATATGGGCATGGGATCGAGCTAGGAACTTTCGCCATGCCGTCGTTCGACATCGTTTCGGAAATTGACCGCCATGAGTTCACCAATGCGGTGGATCAGGCTAATCGGGAGGTCGCTAACCGTTTCGACTTCAAGGGCACCGGCGCCGAGTTTGCGCTGACCGACAACGACATCAGCCTCAAAGCGCAGGTTGAGTTTCAGCTCGATCAGATGTTCGACATTCTCGCCAATAAATTCGCAAAACGCTCGTTAGATATCCGTTGCCTGGAGCGATTAGATCCGCAAATCGCCGGCAACGAAGCCCGGCAGCAGGTCAAGGTGAAGGTCGGTATCGACCAGGATTTAGCGCGGCGACTGGTCAAGACCATCAAACAAAGTAAGCTGAAAGTGCAAGCGGCCATTCAGGGCGACCAAGTGCGGGTAACCGGCAAGAAGCGGGACGATCTACAAGCCACGATAGCGTTGGTGAAAGACGAGAAAATCGACCACCCTTTGCAATTCGTGAATTTCCGCGATTAGACGATAGCGACGTGACATCCCCCGATGTGACACAGCGCAGCAAGATCGAGTTTTCTCGAAAGCATCAAGCGCTGCGAGAGGACGTTAGGCGTCTTGGCAAGTTAGTCGGCGAATTAATCAAGGACCAGGGTGGCGAGGCGCTGTTCGATTTGGTTGAAGGCGCGCGCCGCGCCGCGATCGCACGCCGCGAGGGGGAAGCTGGCGCGCAAGATGAACTGACCGATCTAGTGAGTTCGTTGGACCCCAACGCGGCAAGAGACTTTATTCGCGCCTTCTCGACTTATTTCCAAATGGTGAATACGGCCGAAAAAGTTCATCGTATCCGCCGCCGCCGCGCGTATTTGGTGGACCCCAAGGGTGCGCAGCCGGGTGGCATCGAGGATACCCTGCGACGTTTGCGGGCCGAGGGCATTGGCGCCGAGGCCGTCGCGGATATTATTCAGCAAATTACGATCGAACCAGTGTTTACTGCTCACCCAACAGAACCCACCCGGCGCACGATTTTGCGCAAGCAGCAAAATATCGTTCGCCAACTATTGGATACGCTCAATCCGTCGCTTGCGCCACAGGAGCAGCGCGCGGCAATGGCGCAGATTCGCCTGGAAATGACGACCAGTTGGCAAACCGACGAACATCCCAGCGAGCGGATGACGGTCGGCGACGAAGCCGAGCATGTGTTGTTTTTCCTCACTGACGTGCTGTACCGGATGATGCCGGCATTTTATGAGAATATCGAAGCGGCCTTGCAGGATGTTTATCCGGAATTGACGGGCCGGGCCCACATGCCGACGTTATTTCGTTTTGGTTCGTGGGTCGGCGGCGATATGGACGGCAACCCGTCCGTCACCGCGAAAACTATCCGCCAATCGCTGTTGCGTCAGCGTTCGCTGATTCTGGACCTTTACTTCAACGAGTCTCGGCGGCTGGCCACCAAACTGAGCCAAAGTACAAGCCGAGTGAAGTTTGGCGCGGAGGTATTGGAGCGAATCGAGCTGTATCGCGGGCATTTCCCCGACGCGGCCCACGCCGTTCCCGCGCGACATCGCGACATGCCCTACCGGGTCTTGCTTCGCCTGATGATGGCACGGTTGCAATCGACGTTTGCTGACGCCACGTTCCCCTATGAATCGCCCCGGGAACTGATTAGCGATTTGGAGAAAATCGCCGCCAGCTTGAGGGCCAATCGAGGCACCCATGCAGGCCTGTTTGCGGTGAACCGCATGATCCGTCGGGTCGAAACCTTCGGGTTTCATATTGCGACACTCGATATTCGACAGAATGCCGAGGTGCATCGCAAGGTGATCGCCGAAGGGCTTGGCGAATCGGACTGGGAACAACAGACCTCGGCGCAACGCTGCGAGCGCCTTCGGCTTGCCCTGGAGCGCAAGGAATCACCGAGCGCTAGGCTGTCATCGGAGGCGCGGCGGGTGTTGGCGGTTTTCCAGGCCATCGGCTTCGGGCGGCGGAAATTCGGCGACCGGGCCATTGGGCCGTACATCATCAGTATGACCCGGGGCGCCGATGATGTTTTGGCCGTGCTGTTGCTGGCTCGCTGGGGCGACTTGGGTCATAAGAGCGGCCGTGTCCCGCTGGATATCGTACCGCTATTCGAGACCGTAGACGACTTGCACCGCGGTCCCGAGATCATGTCGAATTTGTTTGCCGATCCCTACTACAGCCAGCACCTGAGCAAACGCGACA
This sequence comes from Rhodospirillales bacterium, assembly GCA_024638475.1. Taxonomy (GTDB): domain Bacteria; phylum Pseudomonadota; class Gammaproteobacteria; order Steroidobacterales; family JAHEKG01; genus JAHEKG01. The sequence continues at coordinate 5,003 of JAHEKG010000053.1, forward strand.
AGCGCCAAATGGTCATGGTGGGTTATTCGGACAGCAACAAGGACGGCGGCTTGGCATCGGCCCGTTGGGCGCTGCAAAAGGCTCAAGCGGCGCTGGTTGAGACATTCGCAGCCGCGGACGTGGAATTGATCATTTTTCATGGCCGTGGCGGCACCATCAGCCGCGGTGGCGGCAAGACCCACACCGCCGTGTTGGCGACGCCGCCGGGTGCGGTGAGCGGGCGCCTGCGGATTACCGAGCAGGGCGAAACGATCAATGCGAAGTACGGTCTGCGGGGGATCGCCGTTCGAACCTTGGAGCAGGCGCTGGCATCGGTGATGTGGGTCGCCGCCGGACAGCGGCCCACGGACCCGGACGAAGCGGATTGGCATAAGGTGATGGAGGTGATAGCGGACGGCAGCCGCGATGCCTACAAGGCCTTGGTCTATGACGCCGAAGAGTTTGACGCCTACTTCCGACTCGCCACCCCCGTTGACGTGATCGAACGGATGCGCATCGGTTCGCGGCCCTCAGCCCGCAACGATGACGGCGCCATAGAAGCCTTGCGAGCAATCCCTTGGGTATTCGCCTGGACGCAAAGCCGTTTCATTTTGCCGGGTTGGTTTGGTTTCGGGGCCGGGCTGGCCGCCGCGATAGAGCATTTTGGCCGCGAGCCGGTGCGAGAAATGGTCCAGCGATGGTATTTCTTGGCAACGCTGTTGGCGGACGTCGAAATGGTGATGGCCAAGGCGGATCTCGATATTGCCGCAACGTATTCGCAATTGGCCGGGCCGCTGCACGACAAGTTTTTTCCCGTCATTCGTCGTGAGTTTGACCAGACTCAGTCGTTGATACTCGAACTTACGGGGCGATCACGCCTGTTGGAAAAAGACAGCGTCTTGCGCCGTGCCATTCGCCTCCGTAATCCCTACGTTGATCCGATGAGCTTTCTACAGGCCGGGTTGCTACAACGCTGGCGCGACGAGGGGCGGGGCGACGGACCGGTGTTGGATGCTTTGCTGGCGAGCGTCAACGGTATCGCTCACGGGATGCAGAATACCGGCTAACCAAGCTCGTCACCGCAGTAGGCGCTGACGTTTGGTCAATCCGATTCCAATTCGACGATGTAGTCCTCCACGTCGGCTTCGTCCACCTCGGTTTCGGAAACCGCCACGCTTCGCACCGAGATACCGGCCGTGTGGACGCTCTGCGGGTCTCCCGAAACCAGGGGATGCCACCACGCAAGGCCTCGCCCATCGGCGATTCGCCGGTAGGCACAGGTATCCGGCATCCAATCGAGTTGTTCGAGGTTGTCGGGAGTCAACACCACGCAATCTGCAACGTGTTGAACGCGTTCGCTGTAGTTGCTGCAGCGGCAAGCGCCGATTTCTAGCAACCGGCAGGCGATGCGCGTGTAGAAAATTTCCCCGTTGTCCTCGTCTTCGAGCTTGTGCAGGCAGCAGCGCCCGCAGCCGTCACAGAGACTCTCCCATTCTGCGGGGCTCATTTCCTTCAGGGACTTGCGTTCCCAATAGGGCGTTTCCGCAGGGTCGTCGGCCATTATCGGCGACCCTAATGGGCGCGCAACACCGCCACCGGGGGATGGGAGACCACCTTCGAGGTCGCCAGCACACCGGCGATGCCGACCAACAGCGTCCCCAACAATGGACCACCGATCCAAAGCCAGGTGGCGGGCCGATAGTCCAACTGGAACACATCGGTGGCGAGCAAATAGGCCATCAGCATCGCGACCAAGGTGGCCAGGATGCCGGCGAGGGCGCCGAGGCCGACGAATTCCGCCAGCACGCCCTTGAACACGAGACCCCGGCTCGCACCCAGGGTGCGCAACATGGCCGCCTCATAGCGGCGCTCTTCGCGGGTGGCTTGAATCGTGGCTAGCAGAACGACGATGCCGGCCAGCAATGTGAACAGAAACACGAATTGCACCGCCAGGGCGGCTCGGTCCATGACACCGCGCACCTGCGCCAGTACGGATTGTAGATCGATGACCGATACGGTCGGAAAGGCGCGTACCAACTCCAGCAATACCTGACGGTTAGCGTCGGGGATATAGACACCGCTAATAAACGTCGCGGGCGCCTCGCGCAGCGCGGCCTCGGTCAGCAGCAAATAAAAGTTCGGCCGGAATGAATCCCAGCGCACCTGTCTCGTGGAGGTTACCGTCGCCGCGAAGGTCTGACCCGCAACCCCAAACTCGAGTTGGTCGCCCAGTTGTAAGCCCATATCTCGAGCGGCGTCATCTTCGACGGATACCTCCAAGCGGCTCGTGCCAGGGTCCCAGAACTCGCCGGCCGTGAGCGTGTTGCTGGGGTCTAGCCGGTCGGCCCAGGTCAAGTTCGCTTCGCGGCGCAGCAGCTGGCGACCCTCGCCAGTGGCGCTGACGTCTTGCGCCGCGACGCCGTTAACGGCCGTGATCCGCGCCCGGACCAGCGGTGCCAGATCCGGCGGCGTTAGGCCATTGCGCTCGAAGACAGCGCGGACGCCCGCCACCTCGCTGGGCTGGACGTTGATAATGAAATGATTCGGCGCGTCCGCGGGCAGGTTGGTACGCCAGGTATCCAGGAGGTCCGTGCGGATGACGCTAAGCAACAGCAGCACGGCCAAGCCGAAGCCGAAGGCCACAATCTGCGCGACACTCTCGCCCCGCCGGCGCGCGATGTTCGCCAGGCCGTAACGGAAGGCCGCACCGCCTGCATTGCGTAACGGCCGCAAGCCCAATACCAACAACCAGCCGGCACCCGATAAAAGGGCGGCGCCGAGACTTAAACCCACGACGGAAATCAGCAACAACCGGCCGGCCCCGACCAGCCAGACGAGCAGTGCCACGACGACGCCTACCGCCGTGAGATAGGAGACGAGTGTGGAAACGGGACGCGGTGCCGCATCGTGTCTCAACACGCGTAATGGTGGCACGGTTCGCAACGCCAACATGCTCGGTAGAGCAAAGCCCGTGAGCACGGCGAGGGCGGTGATCACGCCGCTGAAGAGCGGACTGATCCCAGGGGCGGGTAGGCCACCGTCTATCAGGTCTATGACAAACCACGCAATACCGGCTTGGGCGAAAAAGCCTAGTAAGCTGCCGACCACGCCGGCCGCAAGTCCCAGCAACAGCAATTCCCACAGCGTGGCACGCAACACATAGCCTTGAGACGCTCCCAAACATTTCATCAACGCAACGCCGTCAACCTGCGTTTGGGCGTAGCGCCTTGCCGCCACGGCGACGGCCGTGGCCGCCAGCAACACGGCGATTAATGCCGCGAGGCTCAGGAATGATTGCGCGCGCTCGATGGCGGACCGAATTTGTTCGCCACTATCACCGATGGTCTGTAATCGTTGGCCTGGCTTGAGCTGGTCTTTTAGGCCCGCGGCAAACTTGTCGATGGCCTGCACCGGGCCAGCGAATAACAACGACCAGGTAATGCGGCTGCCGGGTTGTACCAGCCCGGTGGCCGCCAGGTCACCTATGTTGATCAATAGGTCGGGTGCCAAGCCGACGAAACCGATCGCCTGGTCCGGACGGTATTGCAGTACCCCCGTGACTCGCAACGTCGTCGTACCCACATCGAGGTCAACCCCGGTGTCGAGGCCCAGGCGCGCCAGCAATTCTGGATCGGCCCAGGCTTCGCCCGGCGGCGGGCCGTCTCGGCGCGTGCTCTCGGCCCCGAACAAACGCTCGGCGATGCGCAGTTCGCCCCGCAGAGGGTAATTCGAAGTGACCGCGTGGATGGCGGCAAGCTGACTGGCATCCCCGCTCACGACTACACTCGGGAATGTGACGGCCTGCGCCGTGGTGAGTCCTTGCGCCCTGGCTTGTTCCAGGTAAAGGCTGCCGGGGTCTTGCGTGGCCCTGAGCCTGAGGTCGGCGGCGAGGATGACGTTGGCTTCGCGATCGACGGCCTTGGCCACGCGGTCGGTAAAGAAGCCGACACTCGTGAGGGCGGCAACCGCGACGATCAACGCGCCCAAGAGAACACCCAATTGCCCGCCGCGCAGGTTGCGTAGTAACGTCGACCAGGCTAGCTGCAGCGGACTCATGCCGCTGCGCTCGTTTCGTCAAGTACCAGCCTGCCGCCCTCGATACCGACGCGGCGCTGGCAACGTTGCGCAATGTTGGTGTCGTGCGTTACCAGCATCAACGTGGTTCCGGTGCCTGCGTTGAGGCGAAACAATAATTCGATAATCTTCTCGCCGGTGCGGCGATCCAAGTTGCCGGTGGGTTCATCGGCAAATAATAACTGCGGCGCGCCGACGTACGCGCGGGCGATGGCCACCCGCTGCTTTTCCCCGCCGGAGAGTTGCCGCGGGTAGTGGCTCATACGCGCTTCGAGACCGACTTGACGTAATGTCTCGATCGCTTTGCCGCGGGCATCGGCTTCGCCGGCGAGTTCAAGCGGCAGCAGGACATTCTCCAGTGCCGTGAGCGCAGGCAGCAAATGAAATGATTGGAATACGAAACCTACCTGACGGTTCCTCAGAGCCGCTCTACCGTCCTCGTCCAGTGCGGTAAGCTCGGACTCCCCGAGCCAGACTTCGCCCGTCGTGGGTTCGTCCAAGCCGGCTAGGAGGGCCAGCAACGTGGATTTGCCGGCCCCGGAGGAGCCTACGACCGCTAATGTCTGGCCCCGCGGAACTTCTAGAGAAACGTTGTCTAATATAGTCAGCTCGCCTTCCGGGCTGCTAACCTTCTTGGTGAGTCGTATCGCTTTCAGAATAGGACCCGTATTTTTAGACATGACACTCAAACCTATCATCCTTGTGGTTGCGCTAGTTGCGGTGGTCGGCGGCCCGGCACAGGCCGGCGGCTCCGCACAGGCCGCCACGCCCGCCATTGCCGTCCTGGGTGACAGCCTCAGTGCCGGCTATGGGCTGGAACCTGATGAATCCTGGGTTGCCCTGCTGGAGACGCGTCTCGCGGAAGAAGGGTACGGATATCGGGTAATCAATGCCAGCATCACTGGGGATACGACTGCAGGGGGGCTGAATCGCCTCCCCGGCCTGCTGCAGCGGGAATCGCCGCGGCTGGTGATCGTCGAATTGGGCGGTAACGATGGTTTGCGGGGCTTGCCCGTGGCCACGATGGAGCGGAATCTCCGCAGCATGATCGAGTTGTCCAAATTGGCGGGTGCCCGGGTGGTGCTGGCAGGTATTCAGATTCCACCCAACTATGGTCCAGGCTATACCCAGCAATTCAAGCGCGTTTTTGAGGAGCTGGCCACCGATTCGGACGTGGCGCTGGTCGATTTCATCTTGGACGGCGTGGCCTTGAACCCGGAATTGATGCAGCTCGACGGCATCCATCCCAACGCGCTCGGCCAGCCGCGTATCTTGGACAACGTTTGGAAAGTCGTAGCGCCGTTGCTGGAACAAGCTGAGGCGCCCGAGTAGGCGTCTGGCGGGGAAGAAATGTCGGCAGAAATTCCTGACCCGTGGTTGCAAAGCTATCCGCCGGGGTTGCCCCACGAAATCGATGCCGATGAGTTTTCGTCGCTAAAGCATTTGTTGGAGGACGCGTTCGAACGCTACGCTGATTTGCCCGCGTTCACCTGCATGGGCACGACCCTGACGTTTGCCGAGATCGATCAGCAGAGCCGCTACCTCGCCGCTTACCTGCAAAGTAGTGCCGGCCTAGAGCCGGGTGACCGCGTCGCCATCATGCTGCCCAACATTCTGCAATACCCCGTGGCGGCTTTCGCCGCGTTACGGGCCGGGATGGTCGTCGTTAATGTCAATCCGTTGTACACGCCTGACGAGTTGGCGCACCAGCTCGAAGACTCGGGTGCGACCGCATTGGTTGTGCTGGAGAACTTTGCAACGACCTACGCGCAAGTTGCGGCTAAAACCGGCGTCAAAGCAGTCATCACGACGGGCATCGGCGACTTGTTGACCCCCATTCGCCGCCTCGTTACGAATTTCGTCGTGCGCCGAATCAAGCGCATGGTGCCCGCCTTCGACATCGACGGCGCGTTGAGTTTTCGCCGCGCGCTCAATGAGGGCAAGTGGCGGGTCTACGAGGACGTCGAGGTTGGGCCGGAGGACGTGGCGTTCCTCCAGTACACGGGCGGTACGACAGGAGTGTCCAAGGGCGCGATGCTGACGCATCGCAATATGATCGCTAATATACTGCAGAGCATGGCCTGGATGGAGGGGCACGTTGAGCGCGGTGCGGCCGTCGTGATAACGCCGTTACCGCTTTATCATGTGTTTTCGCTGACCTCTAACTTGCTGGCCTTCGTGTATTTCGGCGGCCGGGATGTCCTGATTCCCAATCCGCGCGACATCAAGGGTTTCGTCAAAGAACTCAGAAAATACAAATTCACCAACATCACCGCCGTCAATACGCTGTTCGGCGCCTTGCTCAACGAGCCCGACTTCGCGAAAGCGGATTTCAGTCGATTGGTGTTCGGGGTCGGCGGCGGCATGGCCGTACAACGGGCGGTCGCCGATCGCTGGCAGGCCGTGACCGGCAATATCATCACCCAGGGTTACGGCCTCACGGAGGCCTCCCCGGTCGTCACCACTAACCCGAGGGGCGCACCTTTTACGGGCTCCGTGGGCCTGCCGGTACCTTCGACTCAAGTATCGATTCAAGACGACGACGGCCGGGTTTTGCCCATCGGGGAGATCGGTGAGATTTGTGTCCGTGGCCCGCAGGTGATGAAAGGGTATTGGAATCGGCTCGACGAGACGGCCAACGTGATGAGCGACGGTTGGCTGAAAACGGGCGACATCGGCCGTTTCGATGCTGGCGGTTTCTTATTCATCGAGGACCGCAAGAAAGACATGATCATCGTGTCGGGTTTCAAGGTATTCCCTAACGAAGTGGAAGACGTCATGGCTCATCATCCCGGGGTCCTGGAAGTTGCCGCGGTGGGCGTGCCTGACGAACGCGCGGGGGAGTCGGTAAAACTATTCGTCGTAAGAAAAGATCCCAACGTGACCGAGGCGGACTTAATCGCCTATGCACGCGAACACCTCACCGGTTATAAACGGCCCCACCAAGTCGAGTTTAGGGATGAGTTGCCCAAGTCCAATGTCGGCAAGATATTGCGCCGTGAGCTACGTTAGAAAAAAACTTGGGCGAGGCTGTACAAGGCAATGCCGACCAGCCCGCCGACCACCGTGCCGTTGATTCTAATGAACTGCAGGTCGCGGCCGATATGGAGTTCGATACGAGATGACGTCGCGTCGGCATCCCAACTTGCGACGGTGTCGCTAATCACCTTACTCAGCGGGTCGCGGTAACGCTCGACGAGATAGGCAATACCATCGCGCACTCGCTCATTGACCGTTGCAGCGGCTGCCGGATCCCGCGCAAACACATCCCCAAGTTCCTCGAGCTGCTTCGCGATGCCTGCGGTGACGGGGGGTGGCCCTGCCTCTGCTTCCAGGCTGCGAACCAGGTAGAGCTTGAGTTCTTCCCAGACTGAGGCGAAGTATTCGGCAACGGCTGGGTGGTTCAGAAATTCCTGTTTCAGAGCCTGGGTTTTTTCCATTAACACGGGATCATCGGCGAATGCAATGGTTAGATTGCGGATACGCGCGTTGAATGCCTGGCGGCCGGGGTGGTTGGGGTCGTCGCCCAATTCGGCGAGGATACGGTCGACCTCCCCGACTAGCTTCGCATAGATCTCTTCGTCGACGAAACGCGGCATCCACCACGGGCTTTCCTCGGTAATGCGCAATCGAATACGCTCCCGATTTTGATCGAGCTGTTCGCGGCCAAAGTTCACCAACTCGCTAATCAACGTTTGGGCGTGATTACCGCTGGCGAGGACCTCCAGCAAGGCTGCTACGGCCTCATTGAGGCTGACTCTGTCCAAGGCGCCGCGGAAATTGCGCCGCAACAGCATTTCGATTTCTCCGCCTTGCATCGCATTGACCGCCCAACCCAAGGCGCTACATAGGTCACGGCTAAGCCGCTGTGCATTAGCCGGCTGCGCCAGCCAGCCCCCCACGCGCTCTGCGAAATCAACCTGTGCCAGCCGTTCCCGGACAACCTGTGGAGTCAGAAAACTGTCCCTCACGAACCGAGCCAGGTTGGCGCCGATCTCGTCTTTGCGTTTCGGCACGATGGCCGTGTGCGGAATCGGAATACCCAGCGGATGGCGAAACAGTGCGGTGACGGCAAACCAGTCCGCGAGGGCGCCGATCATGGCCGCCTCGGCAAAAGCACGGACGTAACCGAGTCCTGGCCAAAGATTCGCGTAAAGGCTAGTCAGGAGGAATATCACGGCCATTAGCAATAACAGGCCGAGCGCCAGCCAGCGCATTCGCGTCAGGCCTGCGGCGAGCTCGCGCTCGTTACTCACTGGTCGAACAGGTTGGCTATTTCGGTTTGGATGGCCGCGGCGGCCGCGGCGGGATCGGCTGCATCACGAATCGGGCGCCCGACGACGATGTAGTCGCTGCCGTTAGCGAAGGCTTGCGGCACGCTGACGACGCGTTTTTGATCGTCGCTGGGGCGATTTTCCACGGGACGAATCCCTGGCGTGACGACGACGAGACGTTTGTCGATATGGCTGCGCAACTGGGCGACTTCGAGTCCGGAGGAAATGACACCGTCGCAACCGGCCTCCAGGGCTCGCCTGGCCCGTGACAATACGAGGGCCGGAATATCGCAATCGAACCCCAGATCGTCCATGTCGCCTCGATCCAAACTCGTGAGTACCGTGACCGCGAGTATTTTTAGATCGCCCTTGCTGGCCGCCGCCGCCTCCATGATCGACTGATTGCCGTGGACGGTTAGAAAAGTTGCGCCCCGGTTTGTTAGCTGCCTGACCGCCGCAGCGACGGTCGCGGGCACGTCGAACAGCTTGAGGTCGGCAAACACTTTCTTGTCGTTCGCAATCAGCCAATCCATGAGTTCGAAATAGTCGCCCGACATGGCCAGCTCTAACCCGATCTTGTAGAAACTTACGCTGTCGCCGAGCTGCTCGACGAGTTGCCTGGCCTGGCTGCCGGTGGCGACGTCGAGGGCGAATATCAGCCGTTCGTGCCGGGGTATCGCTTTGCGCTCGGGAGAATTCATCGCGGCCATAGTCTAACAAGATCCCTCGGCGATTAGGCTCAATCCTCGCCGCCTAGACGGGCATAGGAGTCGATGGCGAACCGGTCGGTCATGCCGGCGACGTAGTCGGCGATAACGCGTGCCGCACCCGCTTTGCCGGCGAGTTCCTCGGCGCTACGGGCCTGCTCTGCATGCGCCGCAGGCATGCCATCGAAGTCATCCATCAGCCTGGCAAACAGAAACCGCACGATGCGATCGGCCTGTTCCGTCATATGGTGAACCTTGGGATGCTTATACAAAGCGCGGTGTAAGAACGACTTTAATTGGCGCTGCGCGTCGGCGTGATCCGCGCTAAAACCAATTAGCGGGTGGGGCAGTCCGCGGACGGCATCAATACTCGCGGGCGCGGCGCCGTCGATGCTGTCCTGACTCGTGACGATCAAATCGGTCACCAGCTGATCAATCATGTTGCGGACGACCTCCTGTGCCAGGGGCCTACCAAGCAGACTTTTATGCCGGCTTTTTACTTCCGTCATTGTCGTCGCGAAAAAAGGAATCTCGACCAATTGCTCGAGGTCGATAAGGCCGGCCCGCAAGCCATCGTCGACGTCGTGATTGTTGTAGGCCAGCTGATCGGCCAGATTGGCCAGCTGCGCCTCCAGGCCAGTCTGAGTGCGGTCAAGGAAGCGCTGACCCAATTCCCCCAGTGTCCGGGCGTTCCGGACCGAACAATGCTTCAGTATGCCTTCGCGAGTCTCATAGGTGAGGTTGAGCCCGGCAAATTCCGGATACCGGGATTCGAGCTTGTCGACGACCCGCAGGGATTGCAGATTGTGTTCGAAGCCACCGTATTCCCGCATGCAGTCGTTGAGCGCGTCTTGGCCGGCATGCCCGAACGGCGTGTGGCCGAGATCGTGGGCCAGGCTAATGGCCTCGACGAGA
>JAHEKG010000054.1 GCA_024638475.1 Rhodospirillales bacterium
GTCCGTTATCCCGGGCCTAACCGACAATAACCGTAGCTCGTCTTCAGTGTATAAGGCCACTCCGCCCTGCATGACATTTGGCCTTGGCCCAACAAAACTCATTTCACCCTTCAATACGTTCCATAGTTGTGTCACTTCATCTAGTTTCAGACTTCGAATAAGACGCCCGACCTTAGTGATCCTAGTGTCATCAGTGGATGTCGATGTAACCCCGGTGCGGTCCGCGTCGACAACCATGGATCTCAGCTTCACCATTCCGAACAAACGTCGGTCCTGCCCGACACGCTTGGCGACATAGAGCGGAGAGCGGAAATCCTGTAGCCACACCGCCAAGCCGAATAGGAATAGAACTGGTGCGGCAACAGTCAACCCGACAATAGAACCAGCTATGTCTAGACCGCGCTTCAACATCACGCAAGAGCATCCTGCACACGTCCTACGATCGCCGCTGCATCCATCCCATATCGGTTACGCAAGTATTGCTGCGACCCGACAACGCTGGAATAGATATCACCGAGTCCAATCCTAACCAACGGCGTCCCGCAGCCCTCTTGGGCCATCACCTCCGCTACCGCACCGCCAAGACCGCCAATAATCGAGTGCTCCTCCACGGTAACTATTAACGGAAATTGCAGTGCTGCTGCCCGTACCGCATCTTCGTCGATTGGTTTTATGGTCGCCATCTCTAGTACGCCCGCCGCAACGTCGTTTTCAGCAAGAATATTGGCGGCAACCACGCACTCAGCAAGTATCCCTCCCGACCCGATGATTGCCACATCCTGACCTCGCCGTATCCATCGCCCCTTACCAAGATCGAAGCCCCCTTCCGAGGGTTTCTCAAACCCGGCGCTAGATTTATCGATTCGCAGGTAACTAGGCCCGGGGCTATCAACGAGAGAATCTATCGCGATGGCTGCTTGCCACGGATCTGATGGCACAACGACTTTCATGTTTGGCAGCGCCCGCATGATACTGAGGTCTTCTGTCGCGTGATGAGACATGCCCAAAGCGCCGTAAGAGAAACCGCCCCCGACCGCCAGCACATTAACGTTCGCATCGTGATAACACGCATCGTTTCGCAGCTGCTCAAGACATCGGAGTATGGGGAAGTTGGCGATAGAGTAAGTAAAGACGATAAAGCCTTCCATTGCCATTCCGGTGGCCATCGCCGTCATGTTCTGCTCTGCTACCCCGGCGTTTATGAACTGACTGGCGCACTTCTCCCGATACAGATCTAGTACGCCGAAGCCTAAGTCCCCGGTAATGAGCATGATGCGCGGATCCTCCAGCGCAAGCTCCGTGAGGCGCCCAATGACGTGATCACGCATTGTTGAGTTCCTCAACGGCGGCTTCATACTCCTCGCCCTGGGGCGTTCGGTAGTGCCAAAGAACGGAGTTCTCCATGAATGAAATGCCTTTGCCCTTGACGGTATGGCAAATGACGCAGTTTGGCTCTGGCCGATCGGAGCCGGCCAGTGCTTTTCGCAAAGCCTCATGATCGTGGCCGTCTACCTCCGTCACGCGCCAACCAAACGCTGCCCATTTGTCTCGGAACGGTTCGAGGCCGAGCGTATCCGCTACCGATGCCAAGCTCTGAATTTTGTTGTAATCCACCACTGCCGTGAGGTTACCAAGTTGATGGTGCGCGGCGAAAAGGATGGCTTCCCAGTTAGACCCCTCATCACATTCACCGTCACTCAAAAGACAGACTACCCGGTGTTTGCCGCCCTGCAATAGTGCGGCTTTTGCCATGCCAACGGCGACGCCCAACCCATGCCCCAGTGATCCCGTAGATAACTCTACACCAGCCACACCCTTGTGGGAGACGTGCCCACTGAGAATCGAACCGTCTTGATAGTGCTCTTTGAGTGTGTCCAGCGGAATGAAGCCGGAGTGCGCAAGCACCGCGTAAATGGCCGATCCCGCATGCCCCTTGCTAAGAATAAACCGGTCTCTGTCCGACTTCCGTGGGTCAGTCGGATCAAAGTGCAGAATATTTTGGTACAGGACGGCGACTATGTCAGCGATCGATAGTGCCGAGCCAACATGCGAACTTTTGCCCAAATGCACCATGTCGACGACGCTGCGCCTAACTCGATGGGCAAGCTCCTCGGAGGTCAGTGTAGACGGCATTGGTTATCGATCAATCTAAGATTGCGTAGCCGATATACGGATCAAACGCGCTGCGTTGCAGCCGAAATCGATACTTATTGAGAAACTCCAACATTGCCTGCGTTTCGCCCGGCCACAAAGGATTATCCAGCTCATCGAATGCCACCACCGCCCCGCGGGGCATTCGCGGTAGAAAATGTTCCAGGGCAACCCGCGTTGGCTCATAGAGGTCGAAGTCCATAAACAGGAGACTCACTACCAGGTGGGGGTTTTCGTCAACAAACTTCGGTACGGTTTGCGTAGCGTCGCCCTTTATCAAGCTCAGTTTGGGAATATGACCAAGAAATCGCGTTGAATCAAATATCGTGGCGAGTTGCTCAAGCTCGGATTTAGCATCCGCCGCCAGATCCCCCTTGCTGACATGCTGTGATTGATAAGAACGATCCCGCTCCGATACCGAAGGGAACCCCTCAAAGGTGTCGAACCCATACACCCGCCGTGTGAGATTTACCGGCTCGAGGATAGCCGAGAACTTGCACCACGACATGACACCGAAGCCATTATTCACCCCGCATTCAACGACCGAGCCCTTAACATCCAAGACTAGCTTGAATACCTCATAAAGCGCCAGAAAACGAGTCAGGTTCTGCCGTTTGACGTACTTCGGGAAGTTCTCCAACTTTGACTCCCATGAATTAGGATTGCCGTCAAAGCACGCCTTATTTAGCTTCGCCTCTTCCTGCTCCGCCTCGGTGCGCAAACCACCGGACACTTTTATTCCCTGAGCCATATCAACTACGCCCTACGCTTTGCTTTTGAGCTGTAAAATGCTTCAACGTGATCGCTGATATAATGAATATCATCTTCAGCTAGCGAAGGATTCATAGGCAGCATCATGAATCTTTTCGTCACCGCATCTATGTTGGGCAGATTGCCGCGCATTTGGAGGGCCGGAAACTGGTGCAGCACTTTGCCGCCCCACTGCAAGATGGTCCCAATACCCTTGTCAGCTAAGTGTTGGCGAAGGCTATCGCGGTTATCGGCTTGTATTTCGTAGTTCTGATAGATATCAAAATGCCGGCTATCCGCGTCGGGGGACGGAGGCAGGTCGATGCTTTCTATCGACGATAGGCGCTCATCATAAATTCTGGCAAGCTCGCGCCGCCTCGCTATGTCCTTGTCGTAGGTCCGCAGCTTTACAAGCAATACGGCAGCCTGAATATTGTCCAGCCTCGCGTTGTAGCCGAAGCGCGAGACCTCGCCGTCGGAAGTGCGGCCATGATCGCGGAGCGACCGCGCTTTTTCCGCGACGTCATCATCGTCCGTGCACAGTGCTCCACCATCACCAAAACACCCCAACGTCTTGGAGGGGTAAAAACTAAACGTGCCGGCGTCCCCAAATGTGCCGGCGAATCTCCCGTCGAATGACGAACCAAGCGCCTGACAGGAATCCTCGACAAGAACGAGCTGACGCTCGCGTACTAATTCCATGATCGGATCCATATTGGTGGTCCGCCCATTCAGCTGCACTGGCATAATGCCCTTGGTGCGATGTGTCGCAGCCGCGCGCGCCGCCTTTCCGCACATCAAATGATCGGCCCCACAATCGACTGGCACCGGCTTGCCGCCACAATGGTGGATCGCCGCCGCGGACGCGACGAAAGTGTGCGCCGATACCAAAACCTCATCGCCCGGGCTGATACCCGCGGCATTGACGGCGCAGATAAGTGCCATCGTGCCATCTGCAACACCGATAACATGCTTGACGCCAAGATAATGGGCCAACTCGTCCTCGAAGGCCTCGAGTTCCGGGCCCATTATATAATACCCCGAACGTAGAACCCGCTGAATCACCTCCATGTATTCGTGCTCTCGTTCTGCGAATAGCGCCGGATAATTAAAAAAAGGAATTTTCTTCATTCTTCTTCCATTTGCATTGCTACTACCATCCTTCAGTCATTCGCCAAATACATCGCGGGTCGCACGATGCCGCTTTTGCGTCGAAGCTTCCGGAGCATGGTAAATCCGGCACGCTCCATGCCTGCGCGAGATGCCGCATTGTCCGCCTCAACGATCATGTATATCCCGGTAGCCCCTCGATTCTGTAACGAAATCGTCTTCAAAACGTAAGGATATATCTTCTTGCCCCTCGCCGCAGGCACCGTATAACAGGTGCCGATTTCGAGACCTGCTTCAACCAACCAAGGCATGTGCAGCGCTGCCGGACCCACAACGCTAAAATGCAAGATGCCCCCATTGGCCGCGGCATAGACCCAAACGCGCTGATCTCTGAATCTGACACCCCCGAATAGTACCGCCCACGCCGCCACAATTATCGCTTTGACATACTCCACCCCACCAACCCGAACGACCGGCAAGAACCGGCTGATACTAAACGGAGAAAAAACCTCTACCGTTCCGTCAACGGACGGTTTTCCGCCCCACTGCTCATCCTTTGCGCCGGCACTCAGCTTATACAGTAGATAATCCATTAGCCCTTGGCAGTCCCCAGAACATCAGGCGAGGCTAGGTTGAGCGCGATCTCGTAAAACGCTGAGAAAAATGTCCTCCATGAGCTTCCCCCCGCATTCCAACGAAATACGCCGATGGTAGAAGTCGAGGCCACCCTGGCCCAGCCGTTGCAGGTCCGCTTTACTCAACGACGCGAGGCGCACCATCGCGTCCGCCATAGCCTCCGGATCGTCTGGTTTACATACGATTCCCGAATTGCTCTCCGTAACCAGACGCGCAGTATCGCTCGTCGCCGCCATCAACAAGGGTATACCCATCGCCAGCGCGACCTGGGTCTTGCTTGGAACCGTCCACCGCAATAAGGGAATGTCACTAAGGTGTACTAACATCGCATCAGACAATGCAGAAATGCGTGGCATATCCATGTACGGCCGCCGATCCCGAAAGGAAACGTTCGCGGCACCTAGCTCATCAACCAATGCCTTGAGCCTCGTTTCCTCCGTCCCGGTACCCAACAAAATCAGCCTCAGCTGTGGCACCCTATCCGCAACCATGTGAGCAGCCCGAACCGCGACCTCCAAGTTCTGGAACACGCCAAAGTTGCCAGCATAGATCAGATTGAAATGATCCGGTGCAATATCCAATTCTTGCGCTAGGTCTTTACTGGGTGCCATAGGATAGAACAACGTTTCATCCGCCCAGTTGTAAACCACATGTAATTTCTCTATAGGCACGCCTCGCTCGACCAAAACCTCCAACGGAGCGTCCGCCAATACGGTGACTGCCTCAGCTTGCCGATACAAAAAATTGCACCACCAGTGCAATACTCGGGTTGCTACCGCCTTCAAGCGACCATCGCCGAACATACCTGATTCCACCGCAGAATCGGGCCACATATCGGAAACATGGTACACGTATGGAATCCTTCGTAGATACTTCAGAACGAGCGCCGGCAAACCGAGGGTCGGAGGCGGGCTAACTGCAAAGCAAACGTCAGCCCGTTTAACTGCAAAGGCGCCAATCGTCGCGGCCGAGAATGCAAAACTCAGGTAGTTGGCGACGCGCCGCAGGGCCGATTGATCATGGCTAGGGTAAAGCGGAACACGGATGATCGGCACGCCGTCCATGACTTCGCGTTGTATGAAACGGACCTTATAACCCTCGTAGACGTCACCCCCCGGATAATTCGGGAAGCCGGTGACAACCTCAACATCGTGACCCCGCGCCAGGAACCATTTGGCTAGGGGCAATCCGCGGATGGCCCCGGGCTCTGGATCAAACCACTGCGTCAGGAAGAGCACCCGTAGCTTCTGTCCATCAGGGGCCACAGCATCTTCTAGGTTCTCGAGATCGGCTGCCACTAGGAAGTCATCACAACAAAACGCTAACCGGCCGGGGTGACGCTGGGGCTAGCATATCGATTCAACCAGATATCCAGCATCAATAAACCAAAGACCTCACGGGAGAACTTCGACTCTGCCGTAAAACGGGCTTTCTTGAGGTCATAATGATCACGAAATGGCGAATCCATTATTTTTTCCCGAATACGATCCGCTGATTTGTTGACGAACGTGCCAATGGGCGTTGTAAATCCCATCTTGTCCTTGCGAAATATGACTGAGTCCGGGATATACCCTTGAGCCATCTTACGCAACAGCATCTTCAACTCCCCATCGGGAAGAAATTCCCCAAGATCCGCTTCTTGCAAATGCCTTAGCAAACGCTGATGCAGAAACGGCGGCCGGCTTTCTAGCGAATGCCTTCCACCCATCTTGTCATCAATATTCAAAAGCCCACGCAAGAAATTCCTCTGATCGAAGCGCAGCATGGTAGCTAGTTCGTTTTTCTCGGTCTCCAGGATGCCCTCGAACTCTTCCTCAAACGACCGTTGTGCTCTGTTGTCATAGAACCGGTATAACCCCATGTCACCCTTTTGATGACATAGTTCGAACCGCTTCGCGGCCCCTTCCAATTTGATGACGCGCTCGAACAAAGCTCGATAGCTGTCCTGACGGCACTCGCCGCGGGCCAACATGAACCGCACATACCCCGCGAACAATTCGTCACCGCCAGTTCCAGTCAATATTACTTTGTAACGCCTTTTCACCTGCGCAAGAAGATCTTCCAAAGGCAGGATAACCGACCCAATTGTTAGTTCGTCGAAGTCCTCTATCAGAGCTTCCAACTTAGGAACTAGCTCAAAATCCTCTTCGGCGTTAACCGTAAAAAGACGAGTATCCATATCCCGGACAACCTGCTGAGCGTAAAAGGTTTCATTGCAGTCCGGGTCGGAAAAATTGCAATGATAAGCAATTTCCGGCTTCGCGATGCTGGTGATTAGGCTCGAGTCTATTCCGCCGCTACAAAATGTCGTAAACGAAGTGTCACTAATCGTCGCATCCACGACGCAATCGGCCATGATTTCCCGAGTCTCTTTTAGCCATGCCGCATCCGGCCGAGCACCTGCCCCATTAACCGATGTAAAAATATTCTCGTAGCAACGAGTTTGGATCTCCATCGTATCGAGGGATATCTCGACCAAATGCCCCGGCAAAACTTTCTTGACATCTTTAAAAAACGTCTTGTCGCCGAAGGTGTACTGATAGCGGACATATTCCGACATGGCTAGATAGTCGAGCTCCAACCCACCACCCAGCGTATCGGAAATCGTGCGTAACATCGAAGATACACAAATTCGATCGCCCGACTTATAGTAATACAGTGGTTTGATGCCGATTTGGTCGCGCCCGAGAATGAGCTTGTTCTCGAGTTTGTCGAACAGCATGAACGCCCAGAAACCCGTCATATCGTCTAGAATTTTTTCGCCGTAGGCCCGCCACCCCTCGAGTAGCACGACGGCGTCATTAGCGTGAGGAGGTAATTTGGCGTTAGACTCCAACCTCGCTTTGATCTTCATGAAATTATAGATCTCACCGTTGTAGGCGAGCACGTAGCGGTCATTTTCAAGGGGCTCGTCGTTATCGTGACCCAGGCCCAGTATTGCCAAACGGGTATGGCCGAGGTTCAAACGGCCATTGCTCCAAAAACCCATCGCATCGGGCCCACGACTACGGAGGCTTGCGAGGAGCCTGTGGGCGAATGGGGTGTCAAGGCCTGCCGTGGCAATAAGTCCGCACATTATCGAATGCAGTCCATTAGGTTCAATGAGTGAAGTTGATGATATCCGCTTCCAGCGCGCGCGTATCTAATCAGAAATCACTGGAGCGCGCAATCGAATCGTATTCCTCCCGAAACCAATCAACGGTTTCACGCAGACCAACATCTAAACTGGTTTCCGGAGCCAGCGAAAGCAGCTGCTCGGCCCTGCTGATGTCGGCTTGACGAGTCTTGCTGTGGTCCCATGAGCGGCGGGGCGCATATTGAATCGCACTCGTAGATTCAGTCAGTTCGATTACCATATTGGCGAGATCTTCTATACGCGTTTGCCGGCCAGTTCCCAAATTAATGGCCTCACCATGGGCTGGACCGATAACAGCACAACGCATGAGCCCTTCCACGAGATCGTCGACAAAAATAAAGTCGCGCGTCTCCTCGCCAGTACCTGTGATAGTCAATGGGCGATTGTGCATCGCCAGCCAAATAAAGTTCGGGATGACATTGCGATAAGCGCCGGGCACTTCTCCCGGCCCGTAGGAATTAAAAAACCGGCAACGCACACTAGACACGCGGTCTAAATAATAATTGCAATAAAACTCGCCTAACGCCTTGGTAATCTGATAGGGCGTATCCAGATGCAGGCTCACCGGCATATCCTCGCGGATCGGCGCATCGATCCCATGGCCCGCGATGGAGCAACCGGCCGAAGCGTACACTAGCCGCTTGGCTTTGTTCTCCGCCGCCCATTTCAGCACCGTTAACGTCCCCGCGCCGTTCGTATGCAAGTCTTCCAGCGGATGATCGACACTATTCTGGTTTGCAAAGAACGCGGCCAAATGGAAAATATGGGAGTTCGGTGCGTCGAACTGCTGCCCAAAAAACTCAACAACATCGCGTTCAATAAAGTTGATCTTCGGGTTGTCCGGCAGCAGCCATTTATACCCCGACGATAGGTCGTCGACGACATGTATAGTGTCCGCTCCCGACGCAAGGAGCCGCCGAACCAAGCGGCTACCGACCGCGCCGGCACCGCCAGTCACGATACAACAACCGAGCTCAGAATAAACGCCCTCCGCCATCGCCATCAGCCGCCTTTCACGTTGGCTAGCCGCGTAGGCGTAATCGCCAAAGAGGCTACATTTCGGTCAAGGCAAACACGACCCAGTTGGCCGAAAATCGTCATGAGAAATGTTGCGAATAGAATGACTGTAAAACTCGATAAGATAAATGCACTAATCCCAGTAATTAGCCCCATACATATTTTATAAATGAACCACGAATAAAGATAAATTGTCAGCGGGGTTTTCTTGAGCCCGCGGAACAGATAAGTCATGATCCAAATCTGCAGAGCCACCCAAAAACATCCGACTAGAATCCCGGCGCGACCTCCGACAGCGAAAGCTTCGCCGATAAAATAGGTAACGGCGACCCCAGATCCTGTGCCTTCTAATACCCTGTAGCCCGTGACTGCTCGCATCACCTTCCGCGGCGGCACCTCCTCGCCGTTGCGTGCCCATGCACTACCGTCACTAAAGTAAGGTGGCGCCAGTAGCGCTATCGACTGCTTATCGTTCTCAAACATCTCAAAGAAGAAAGGCAGTGCCGCCCATTGTCCATAAATAATACGGGCCATCACAATTTCGGCAACAGCTTGGCCCTGCACGTGAGGCGCCTGTTTTGACTTTGTGATAATGAACATCGGCACAAGGAGTATGACAAATAGCGCGCCAACCTTCAGCAAGGTTCGCTTGCGCAATGGCTTTACAAACGAATACGCCAGAACCACGACAACGACTCCAATGATGAATGCGGATTTTGCGAGACTGAAGGTGCCAATCACGAGAAAGTTGAGCGCGGAAAGTAAAACTGCTAATCGCTTATAACGCGGCAAGAAAAAAAGCGACAAGATTAGGCTGAAGGGTCCGAGCACCGTAGCGTTGATGTTGAAAAGGATGGGGTTCAATCGCTCTTTGACTTCAATCCTTCGCAAGAGCAGTTCAGTGACGTTTTCCGGCAAATCCAAGAGTGGTAGTGAGTAACCCATCTTGACGAAAAAGTAGATGTTCAGTAGCGCGCTGCAGGCGACAACCACGATCCATAGTAGGGTCGGGTTGATGCGACCCTTTTCCGTCGGCTTCGCCATAAAGACATCGAAGTTTTTGTGAGAGCCAAACAACATGTTCAAGACCAGCAAGAGAAGCGCGGAAATTATCGTCCAGAAGTAAGCGACATCCAGGTACGCCAAATCGACGTGCCGGACGAAGTAGAAAAGCATCCCGTCCTGATCCATCATCTTCGCGATCGGGTATCCGGCTATCGCGAACAAGAAAACAAAAACATAAATAAAACCAATGGGTTTCACGCTACTCGCTCATGCTGTCAGGGTATTGCTAAATCTCGATCGGTATACCTTCGTGTAGGCTTTGCACCGCAGCCAGGGTCGCCCACGTGCCGTTCAATATATGAGAAAGTGGCACCGGCCAAAGTTCCGGGTCGGCGCTCGGCGCTTGGACAGCCTTGAGAAACGCCGCCATAGCAGCTTTGTGGCCGAGGCCGCTGGATAGTTTACTACGTCTCGCGCTGTCGCCTCGGAACAGTCGTAGGTCATGCCAGTCCTCCAGAGAAGCCGAATTGCCGCCACCGAATACTTCGATACGCTCGGCGGGCATCGCGCGACTACCTCCGGATTCGTACAAGATCGTGGAAAGACTGCCATTGGCATGCCTGAGGGTGATACTGACTCGCCCTTCTACATGCGCTTGTCTGCCCTGCGCCGCGACCGATTCTGCCTGAACACGGACAACCGGACTTCCCGTCATTCCAATACACCAGTCAATCGGATGGCAAGCTTCACTGAGAACCCGGCCACCCCCGACATCAAGATCGTAGAGCCAAGAATCATCAGGAATTGGTCCAGCCGAAAACCGGTATTGAACCGTCAGAGGCTCCAACCCTGAGAACGTTTCCCGAAGACGAGCGGTACCATCCGTAAACCTCCGATTGAACCCGACCATCAATACCTGCGGACGGGTCGATTGACGCAGCTGCTGCTCAACCTCGGTTAGCTCGTCTCTGCTAATCACTAGCGGTTTCTCCACGTACACATGCATGCCGGCGGCTAAAGCCGCGCAGGTCTGGCTCGCATGCAAATGGTGACGGGTGGTAATGAAAACGGCATGACAGTCAGTGTCGTTGAATACCTCCGCAGCATCGGCGGTGGCATAGTCAAATCCAGCGCGCTGCGCACTATGGGTAGCGTTCAAACCGCGTGCACTACAAATTCCGCGTAGGCGAAACGGTGGGCGGACGAGGCTTTTCAGATTTGGGACAACCACTAGCCGAGAAAAATTACCCACGCCCACTACCCCGATTCCATGCCTTTCACGCACTGGGGGCGCATCATTAAAAACGATTTGTTTGGTCGGCGCTCTAGTATCGTCGTCGGTATAACTAATCAAATAGCCAAACCCCTGCGCCTCACCAGAAACAATTTCATCATACTGGGCGGCCGCGTCATTTATCGACACCGTACGACTCACTAACGGGGAGACATCCATTCCACCCGCCAACGCGTCCAGGTAGGCTCCCATATTGCGTTGCGCTGTCCAACGTTCGATGCCCGGCGGATAGTCCTGCCCTAACTCCTCGTAATGACGCACCCCGCGGCCGGGCCCGAAGGAACCCGACACTGCAAAGCGCAGCTCTTTTTCGAAAAAGGGCGGTCTCGGCAAATCCAGCCCCACCAGCCCGACACAAATGACATGTCCACGAGACCGAGTACATTCGGCGGCAAACGCCATTGGGGAGCTATCCTTCGAGGCTGCGGTTACCAGCGTCGCGTCAACACCTCCTCCTCCCGAGAATGCCATGATCTGAGCCGTGGGCGTCCCGATTTCTGCATGATCGGCACCCATGCGTTTGGCCATCGCTACCTTTTCGACATCAAGGTCAGTGCCGAATACCTTGCACCCGGAAGCTTTGAGCATCGCTACTGTCAGTTGTCCGACCAGCCCGAGCCCGATAACGAGAACTCTAGAACCCAATTCCACTTCAGCCAGCCGGATACCCTGCAAAGCAATAGCGGCAACCCCGGCGAAACACGCGTGGGCATCTGCAACACCTTCCGGAATCCTCGCGCATAGCAGCTCTCCCACCGCCACCATCGACGCATGTGAACCAGCCGTAGCTACGCGTTCACCGGGTTTCAGGCTATCTACGGCCGCGCCGGTAGCGCGCACCACCCCTGCAGAGCTATAGCCAAGGGCCATTGGCTCATCAAGTTTCGCAAATACTTGCTGTGCGGTGCTCAAGACGCCTTCTGCTTTTACCTTTTGCAACACTCTCCTGACGTGATCCGGCCGCTCTCGCGCTTTCCCCAGTAGGCTTCTACGCGCGAGCGAAACCACATAGCGTTCAGTTCCCTGAGAAATTAGCGAGCAGGTGTTCTCAACGACGACTTCATGGGGTCCGGCGATTGGGTCGGGGAGCCGCCTAACTTCTGTGCGACCATGATTAATGTCCTGAACCACCTGCTTCATCGCAAGGCTCCTGAGAAAATAAGAATGTGAAATACATCACGCAATGCCGCACGCGACCCTGTTCCGAAATTTCGCATGGTTACGCGCATTGATAGCGGGCCGAATATTACAATAAATACAAAGATATTTGGAACCTTATTCCCAACCGCCCTCGCCTTGCTGCAATCCCCCGACACAGCGAAATTATTTTGCCGGGGCCGCCCCCCCGGACAACGCCCGGAACGTAATCGGGAGCAGCAATACATGCAAAATCCCCCAACCACAAGAAAGCACTAGGATCGCTGTCCCCGCCTCCCACTCCAGTATCTTGGCCGCCCCAAAACTCGTCAGCAACACCAAAAACTTTAGGCTGTCCCAAAGCAGCTTTGACTTGTGCGTACCCGTGACAACAAACAGGGTGACCAAATGCTCGAAAACGAACAACGTCGCCAGATGGGGAACCAGAAGACCGACATAGTCCCCGGCCAGTGTCCAACTAGGGCCAAACACGAACCCAAATATTTCACCCCCGAATAGTACCAATACAGCAAAGACCGGTGCACCCAACAGAAACTGCGACCAAGCAAATCGGACTGCTCGTCTTTTGATGCGCTCGAATGCCTCATTGTTGAAGTCTTCCGAAGAACTAACGAGAAAAACTCTTGCCACACTCTGGACGACAATGTTGATGCCCGCTTTCGATAGCTGGAGCCCAAACGCAAACACCCCCGCTACCGCAGGCCCGAACAGAAACCCAAGCAGGATAGCCGGCAAGTAGATCGTGCCGGCCCCCAGCAATGCAGCCGGTGTAAAAGTCGTTACGAAACTGCGGTTTTGCCAAAGAATCTCCAATAAAGAAAGCAGCCGCATTTCTCCAAACGCAGCGCGGTATCGAGAGAAAATTCCCGTGGTGAGCTGTAAGATGCCGGCCATTTGACCTAACAAGTGGCCTACGATCAGGCCCAGCGCACCTAAGCCGGCCAACCCCATGGTAATTTGGCCGCCAGCCATAGCGACACTTTGAACGCCCTTTACTATCGCTAGCTCCTTATACTCCTTTTTCCTAAGAAACCAGAACTGTAGACATAAATTGGCATTGGCGACGGCCAACGCAATAGGAAGAAACCAGATGATCCGGTAATCTGACTCAAGCCCCAGCCTCCCGCCTATTCGTTCACCAAATGCACTAACTAAAAACAATAAACAGACCGTAAACGTCGCTAGCACCAGCAGGGAAGCGACCAGTAATTTGGCCCCGTCATTATCGCTGCGCGGCAAAGTTATCGTGTTTTGGTACTGCAGGGTGGAGAGGATCGAAATAATTCCAAAGACGGAAAAGAATATCGAGAATAGCCCGAATTCATCTGGCGTATAAAGACGCGAGATAATCGGAGAAGTGGCGGCCAATATGACATGACCGATTACAGACCCGCTGGAAAGCGTTACTATACTGCGAAGGCTTCCATCCGGATAAAACCGGTTGGCGCCACGCAGGAAAACGTCTGGTATCCAATTGCGCAAGAAATTTCGTTACCTAGCTCGCACGTATGGCGCCAGGAACCCCTCCGGCTATCATAAGTTTCTCTTTGCAAGCCTCTACGACGCGGATGAACTGCCGATAACGGGCCTCCGAATAATGTTCCTCAAGGAATGTCTTGATGTCATCCTGTACCTGGTTGAAATTCTCGCGTGCGTTGGCGAAAGCGGCTACAAAATCGGCCACTGTCTCACACCGATAGATTACGTGCTCTGGCGCTTCAATTAGACCCGGTAATTTAGTGTAAAGCAGAGGTAAACCAAAACTAAGTAGTTCGAAACTCCTGTTATTGATGGTAATGCAGCTTACTACCGGGTTGGTTGCGTCTAGCGGCAGCACCGCGCAGCAACAACGAGAAAGCACCTCCGGGATATTCTCCAGCGTCGATATTCCATGATAAACACTATTGGGATGCCCCAGTAAGGCGCTAACCCTGGGGCTCGGCGACACATGGCCGAAAAAATTTATCGTGGTGCCCGCATCTAACAACCCGGTGACGGCATCGAAATCCAAGCGCTCGTTGATGTAGCCCCAATAAAGGGCCTCCGCGCGAGCCTGACCTGACTTCGGCCGTGAATAACGGTGTCGAGCCCATGGAAAAAACAAAGAGCAGTCTGAGGTCCACATCCGGATCTTGTCTGCAAGCGGATACGATACACAAAGGCTATGACACGCATCCGCTGCAGTAAGTGCCTGCAATCTAGTCGCCGACCGACGGTTTAATCTTGTGGCCGCTGCAGGAAAGTCATCGTTGACGATATGGATAATCGGATTCTTGGGAAATATACTCGACAGAAAATAGTAGTCATAATTGAAGTTGACGATCACATCGTCATGGTTGGTCGCAGCAAATAAAGATCGAATTTTCTGCTTTATGAATACTTTGTCGAGCCATCGCGCTGGGGAAAGGAATTTGAACTGATGATGAAGCAGGTGTCCATGTCGGGCGAGCGATAGGCCAGAACCGTCTGAAGACCATTCATTGCTCGCCAAAAACTTGCTTTTTTGGACGAACGCAACTGAATGCCCTTCAGAAATGAGCAGCTCTGCCAACTGATGCCTAATCCTTGGCGGTTCGCTCCACTCGGTCTTCGTAAGAAAGATGAAGCGCACTAGGCCTCCAAGACCGAGGGCCTAGGCAAAAGCGCGAGTCTTGAAAAGAGTCA
>JAHEKG010000328.1 GCA_024638475.1 Rhodospirillales bacterium
GCCCGATGCTGCTGTCCAGGCAATCTATATCGGGATCGGCGTGTTTCCCGCCCTAGCGACACTGTCGGCCGCGCTTGTCATGCTGTTTTATTCGCTTGATGAGGATACGCTCAAGGCGCTACGCAATGGCTCGCCGGGCAAGGCCGGTGTGGGGAGAGAGTAATGTTCATGAACGTTTGGTATACGGCGGCGTTTTCGAAGGAGGTGGAGCAATCGCCCAAGCATGTAAGAATGCTCGGCCGCGATTTCGTGCTGTTTCGCGATGCCGCAGGTGCCGCCCACTGTTTGTCGAACGTTTGCTGCCACCGCGGCGCGCCCCTCAGCCAAGGCCGCTGTCACGAGGACGGCACCGTAGCCTGTTGCCAGCATGGTTGGCGTTTCGATGGTAATGGCCGTTGCATCTTGATGCCCGGCGCGGCTGCCGGAGCGGCCATTCCCGCGGCGGCGCGCGTGGACGCCTACCCCGTGGAGGAGCGCTATGGCCTCGTCTGGGTCATGTTAGGCGATGATCCGGCGGCCGCAGCTCCTATTCCGGAGTTTCCCGAATGGGGCGCCGAGGGTTGGCGGTGGTTGGAATACGAAGAAACCTGGGATGCCAATTATCATTGGGCCAAGTTCTCCAACCTGGACTACGTTCATTTGCCCATCGTCCATGGCCAACTCTGGAATGGGGGCACACGGCCGCCTGCGCATGAGGTGGAGTACTTGGATGACACGAGTCTAGCGTCGGGCATTTACGTGAAAACCAAGCGCGCGAAGGGGCTATGGTCGATGCTGCGCAAGGCGGAGACGGAGGTCAGATCGCGGCTACGTTTTTACCTGTCAGGCTTGACGATCAAAGTCGATGTCGAGATCGGCGGCGCCGGAACCGGTATGCGGTTTATCGCCTTGGACATGTCGACTCCCATCGACGAGCGCACGACGACCATGCGGTTCTTGTTTGGGCGGAATTTTTTGACACGAGCATTTGCCGACAAGGGCCATCTGAACCGGAATCTGAAAAACATACGCGAGGACCGGGCGATCGCCGAGGCTCAATTGCCCAAGGTAACGGACATTCCCGAGCCCGGTGCGCTGATGACCGACCCGGAAGACAAGATGGTCAAGGAGTACTGGGCCATTCTCGCGAAGTTGCGCGCTAAGGGCTGGCAGATCGATCAGCAGGCCGCGAGCTTGGCCGAGCAGCGGGGCGAGTATCAGGTCATTCCATCGCCGGCCCGGCGCGTGGACCCGTCGAATTGGGTCTATGCCGTCGTGCCGCGTACCGATCCTGGAGCGGGGGTGGGTCGATGACCCGGCATCGGTTCTTGCGTCGCCTGGTTTTTGCGATGCCATCGGCCTGCGGACGATGCGTCGGCGTCTTGGTTGCATTCGCTTTGGCTGCAGGCTGCCAGCCGCTTCAGCAAACCGAATTGCGGTCCCTCGCCGAACTACTGCCGGGCCGCTATGCGGCCCCCCATGAAGGGCAAACGGTCTACCACAAGATCGTCGCCATCGAGGCGCCGAAGCTGGGCGCCCAGGTGTTCTATCATCAGATCAGCCGCGAGAGGTTCGACGGCGCGCCGCTGCAACAAAAAATCTATGTACTGAGCCCAGGCGGCGATGCCATGCGTGCCTTGGTCGTCAGCCAGGATGCTGCGAAATATCGCAATCTCGAGATGCATCCGCAGCTTGCAGTTAAGCTGGAGGCCGACGCATTCCTGCAATTTCCATCCGCCTGCGATTTCGTCTGGACGAGAGAGGCGGGTGGCTATCTTGGCCGAGTCGAACCCGCCCAATGCCAATATGAGAGCCCCGCATTCGGTGGCACCATCAACCCGAGCATGACCTACCGGTTGAGCACCGCGGAGTTGGCGATCACGGAGACGCTATTCCGTGCCAGCGGTGAGCCGGTGTTTCCAACGTCGCACATGGTGGGCGTTCGGATCCATCCCGACTAGGCGGGTTGTTCGCCGCCGGTCATCGCCACCGGTACCGCTTTACCTCGATACCGTAACACCGGTAGCACAATGAGGGTGAGCAGCGTCGACGAGATGATGCCACCGATGACGACGGTTGCTAAGGGTCGTTGTACTTCGGCACCCGTGCCGACGTTGAATGCCATGGGGACGAAACCGAGGCTTGCGACCAGGGCCGTCATGAGCACCGGGCGTAATCGCCGCAGCGCACCGCGGACGATGGCCTCCAACGGGGGTAGTTGCCGCTCGAGCTCGCGGATGAGCGACAACATGACCAACCCGTTTAGCACGGCGATCCCGGAAAGGGCGATAAAACCGACGCCGGCGGAAATCGACAGCGGCATACCGCGCAGGGCCAGCGCCGCGACACCGCCGGTCAGTGCAAGCGGGACGCCGGAGAATACCAGGGCGGCATCGCGGGCTGTGCCTAGAGCGGAGAACAACAGTAGGAAGATCAACAGTAAGGCAACCGGCACGACGAGGGTGAGGCGCCCGGAGGCGGCGATGAGTTGTTCGAAGGTGCCGCCATAGGTCAGCCAATAGCCGGCCGGCACGTCAATCTCGGCCTCGATCCGTTCTTGGACCTCGGCGACAAAACCACCCAGGTCTCGTCCCCGCACGTTAGCGGTGACAAACACTCGGCGCTTGCCGTTTTCTCGGCTGACTTGATTGGGCCCGATGTCCACCGATAGGGTAGCGACTTCTTGCAATGGGATCGTTTCCGGGGGCGTGAGTTCGGGTCCTAGCAAATCGGCATCGCCGGGTACTTCCGTCATCGCTGCCGGCAGGCGAATAGGCAGCCGACCAATCCAATCCAGGTCGGTGCGGCGGTCTTCGGGCAAGCGCACCACGATATCGAACCGGCGGTCTCCTTCGAACACTTGCCCCGCGGGTGTCCCACCCACGGCGGTTGCCACGGTTGTTTGCACATCGGCAATCGCCAATCCCAATTGCGCCAGGCGGTCGCGCATTGGCGTAATGGTAAGCGTTTGGAGTCCCGTGACTTGTTCCGTGCGGACGTCCGCGGCCCCGGGCACGCCCGCGACGATGGCTTCGATGTCCTCGGCGAGTTCCGTTAGGGTTTCCAGGTCGTCACCAAAGACTTTAACGGCAAGCTCGGAGCGAACGCCCGCGATGAGTTCATTGAAGCGCATTTCTATGGGCTGGGTGAACTCGTAGTTGTTACCCGGGACTGCTAGCGCGAGCGCTTCGAGTTCCTCCAGGAAAACTTCCTTCGGCTTGCGCGGATCCGGCCACTGCTCGCGTGGTTTCATGATTAGGAATGTATCGGCGACGGATGGCGGCATGGGGTCGGTGGCTACGTCGGGTGTGCCGATCTTGGAGAAAATATGCGAGACCTCCGGAAGCTCGATCAGCGCCTGTTCCAATTGCCCCTGCATTTCTACCGCTTGAGTCAGGCTCGTGCCGGGAATCCGCAGCGCGTGCATGGCAATATCGCCTTCATCCAGTTGCGGAATGAATTCGCGGCCGAGGCGCGTGGCCAGCAGCCCGCCTGCCAGTACTAGCAGCAAAGCGACGGCTAATACGGAGCGGCGGTGCCGCAGCGCCCAGTTCAATGCGGGTTCATAAACTCTCGCGAGCGCCCGCATGACGGTATTTTCCTCCGCCGCGACGCGACCGCGTACGAACAAGGCGACCGCGGCCGGCACCGCGGTGACCGACAGAATCAGTGCGGACGTGAGTG
>JAHEKG010000329.1 GCA_024638475.1 Rhodospirillales bacterium
TTCGATGTGGTCGATCATTCCACGTACGTTTTTCTTGGCGATGGTTGTTTGATGGAGGGTGTCTCGCATGAGGTTTGCTCCCTCGCCGGGACCCTGGGTCTCGGTAAGCTCATTTGCCTTTACGACGACAACGGAATCTCGATCGACGGCGACGTCGCCGGCTGGTTCAGCGACGACACGCCCGCGCGGTTCCGTGCCTACGGTTGGCACGTCGTGGAAGCCGTCGACGGGCATGATCCGCAAGCAGTCTCTGATGCGATAGCGGCGGCTAAGGCCGACTTGGGGCGACCCTCGTTGATTTGCTGCAAGACGATCATAGGGTTTGGCGCCAAGAATAAACAAGGCACGGCTGCCACGCACGGGGCGCCGCTGGGCGACGAGGAGATTGCGGTGGCCCGCGAAACCCTGCGCTGGCCACACGAGCCGTTCGAAATACCGCAAGCGATACGAACGGCGTGGGACGCCACCGAAATCGGGCGCGCTCACGAAGCCCGGTGGCTAGCTCTGTTCGAAGCCTATGCTGCCGAATTCCCCGAGCAGGCCGCCGAATTCCAGCGCCGCATGAACGGTGAGTTGCCGGAAGATTTCGATCGCAGGGCAGGGCAAGCTGTGACAACGATCGCCGCGGAGGCGAAGGACATGGCCACGCGCAAGGCTTCTGAGCGGGCGTTAAACGAGCTTGGCGAATGGCTTCCGGAGTTGCTTGGCGGTTCAGCCGATTTGACGGGATCGAACAACACGTTCCATGCCAATTCCAGCGCAATAGCGGCCGGTGCGGGCGGTAACTATGTGTTTTATGGGGTAAGAGAATTCGGCATGGCGGCCATCATGAATGGCCTCGCACTGCATGGCGGGTTTATTCCCTACGGCGGCACGTTCCTCACCTTCGCCGACTACGCCCGCAATGCCCTGCGCATGGCTGCACTGATGGAGCAAGGCAGTATCTTCGTATTCACTCACGATTCCATCGGCCTCGGCGAAGACGGGCCTACTCATCAGCCGATCGAGCACGTAGCGAGTTTGCGGCTAATGCCTAATATGCGGGTATGGCGGCCTTGCGACGCAGTGGAGACTGCCGTGGCGTGGCGCGATGCCATCGCTAGGCGGAACGGCCCGACCAGCCTCATTCTTACTCGCCAGGGATTACCGCACCAGTTGCGCACGAGTGATCAGATCGACGCAATTACTCGCGGTGGCTACATCCTGTTTTCTACGCCGGCCACACCCGAGGTGATCCTCATCGCGACGGGATCCGAGGTCGGATTAGCGATGGCAGCCGCCAAGCAACTCGCGGAAGAGCGCGTTGAGGTGCGGGTCGTGTCCATGCCCTGCGTTGAATTATTCGACTCCCAGTCCAGCGACTATCGCGAACACGTTTTGCCCGCGGCGGTTACCGCGCGCGTGGCGGTCGAAGCCGGTTCCACGGGACTGTGGTGGCGTCACGTCGGCAGCGGCGGAGCGGTGTTGGGTATCGATCATTTCGGCGCTTCCGCTCCCGCAAAGCAACTATTTGAGAAATTCGGAATAACCAGCGAGGCTGTCATCAAGGCCGCGCGAAGCTTGAAATAACGGCGAAATTAAACCTGGTGTAAGGAGACCGCAATGTCAGTAAAGATTGCTATCAATGGATATGGCCGAATTGGCCGAAACATCTTGCGCGCAGTTTATGAATCTGGTCGCAGAGATGAATTGGAGATTGTCGCGGTCAATGATTTGGGTGATGCTGAGACTAACGCTCACTTGACGCGCTACGATACCGCACATGGGCCGTTCCCCTTCGAGATCGAAGTCAAGGCAGACAAAATGGTCGTCGATGGCGATCCCATCCAGGTTTGCGCCGAGCGGGACCCCGCCAAGTTGCCCTGGCAGGCGCTCGGCGTGGACATCGTTTTGGAATGCACGGGTTTTTTCGCCACTAAGGCCAAGGCCTCGGCGCACATCAGCGCGGGCGCCAAGAAGGTCATTATTTCCGCTCCGGCCGGCAAAGAGGTGGACGCAACGGTTGTCTACGGGGTCAATCACGATGTGTTGCAGCCCAGCGATGAGGTGATTTCCAACGCTTCTTGTACCACCAACTGCCTGGCGCCCTTAGTCAAACCTTTGCACGACAAACTCGGTTTGGTCGAGGGGATAATGACCACCATCCATTCCTACACCAACGACCAGGTGCTCACCGATGTGTTTCATTCTGACTTGCGGCGGGCGCGGTCTGCCACGATGTCAATGATACCCACGAAAACCGGTGCCGCCGCCGCGGTGGGTTTGGTATTGCCCGATCTCGACGGCAAGCTCGATGGGTTTGCAATCCGAGTGCCGACTATCAACGTATCTTTGGTCGATTTAACGTTTACCGCGGCGCGCGCCACGACCAAGGAAGAGGTAGACGCCATCATAAAAGAGGCCAGTGAGGGCGACCTGAAGGGTATTCTCGCCTATAACGAAGCACCGCTCGTGTCTATCGACTTCAATCACAACCCTGCCTCATCCACCTATGACGCAACTTTGACGAAGGTGCTTGGGGGTACGTTGGTCAAAGTCTGTTCGTGGTACGACAACGAATGGGGCTTCTCAAACCGTATGCTGGATACGACCCTCGTCTTCGCCAACGTCGGCTAGAGGCGCGGCCGTGACCCTTCGCATCCGGTCGATGGACGACCTGGATCTCGCCGGTCGGCGCGTACTGATTCGTCAGGATCTCAACGTCCCTCTGCGTGACGGGGTGATCATCAGCGATGCGAGGATCAGGGCTGCCTTGCCTACCTTGAGGAAGGCCCTGGCAGCCGGTGCCAGCGTCATGGTGATGTCCCACTTGGGGCGCCCCACCGAGGGCGAACGGCAGCCCGAGTTTTCACTGGCCCCCGTCGCGGCAAGGCTCAGTGAATTGATCGGCCAATCGGTGCCGCTATTGGATAACTGGCTTGAGGGGGCTAGCGTTCCTCCTGGCCAGATTGCGCTGTGCGAGAACGTTCGTTACGAGCCCGGCGAGAAGGCCGACGACGCGGATTTAGCCCGGCGCATGGCGACATTGTGCGATGTGTTCGTGATGGATGCGTTTGGCACGGCGCATCGCGCTCAGGCGAGTACGCATGGGGTCGCCAAATACGCCGCACAGGCGTGCGCCGGGCCTTTACTCATTGCGGAGTTGGAAGCATTGGGAAGGGCACTGGAGTCTCCGGCAAGGCCCCTGGTTGCCATCGTGGGTGGCGCTAAGGTGTCCAGCAAACTCGGCGTGCTGAAGGCCTTGGCTGCGAAAGTGGATTGTCTCATCGTCGGGGGCGGTATCGCGAATACGCTGCTGAAAGCCGCCGGCTTTCCCGTCGGCAAGTCGTTACATGAGGCCGACATGATGGATTTCGCGCGCCAGCTGTTAGCGGGAGAGTTCGGCCCGGTGGAGGTGCCCCTGCCGACGGACGTCGTAGTGGCCACCGAGTTTTCCGCCGATGCTGCGGCACAGGTGAGGGCGGTCGAAGCTGTCGGCCAGGACGAGATGATCCTCGATGTCGGCCCGTCGACTGCTGAGGCGTTCGCCGGCCGACTTTTGACTGCGGGGACCATCGTCTGGAACGGGCCGGTTGGCGTGTTCGAATTTCCGCGGTTTGCCGCGGGGACAGAACGAATCG
>JAHEKG010000055.1 GCA_024638475.1 Rhodospirillales bacterium
CGGAGTTCCCCACCCACGCACCGGCACGGAGCGTATTCGCGTTTGCAGTTGAGGCGAGCGCTGCCGCGGATGTGCCGGGGAGGCTTCGCCTGAGTTGGTATGACCCGGAGCGACGGCCACAGATCGGCGAGCGGTGGCGCCTGGTCGTGCGTCTCAAGCGCCCCAGCGGATCCCTCAATCCCGGCGGATTCGACTTCGAGCGCTGGTTGTTCGTCAATGGTTTCGGTGCCACGGGTTACGTGCGTGAAGCTGAGTTATTAAATACGCCGGGTGCCGCCCCGAATCGGGCCTGGCGCGCCGGCGTGCAAGGGGTGCGCGGCGCTTTGGCCGCTAGGCTAGGTGCGTCCGATAGGGGTGCGGCCGATGGGGGTGCGGCCACGGCCTTGCTGCAGGCACTTGTCTTGGGCACGCGGCACGGGTTCGCCGATCGACACTGGGAGTTACTGCGCCGGACAGGCACGAGTCACCTGGTAGCAATCTCCGGTTTACATGTGGGTTTGGTCGCTGTGCTGGTGCTTGGGCTGCTGCGACCCGTATTGGTTCGGGTATCGGCGCATTGGGTGGCGGAACGTGCGTGGCCCCTGGCCGGCAGTTTCGGGTTCATTGCCGCGAGTGTTTACGCCGCCCTCGCGGGGTTTACGTTGCCGACGCAGCGCGCATTAGTCATGCTTGCCGTTGGCGTTGCCGCGCTGTGGATGAATCGACGAGTAGGCACGGGGGCCGCGTTGGCGGTGGCGCTAGTCCTCGTACTGTTGTGGGATGCGTCGGCGCCGCTCAGCCCGGGCTTTTGGCTTTCCTTCGTGGCCGTTGCCAGCCTCATACAGGTTGCTCGGGTCCGACGACTTCGAAGCCGGCATCCTGCGCTGGAACTGCTGCGGGCCCAGTGGCGGATCGGCATCGGCTTGCTGCCGTGTTTGGCCATCTTTTTCGGTGTGGTGAACGGCCTGGCACCGTGGGTAAACCTGATCGCCATTCCGTGGTTCAGCCTCGTGCTGGTCCCGGCCGTCTTGATCGGCGTGTTGCTCGTAGTGGTGCTGCCAGGTGATGGCGAGCGGATACTCGAACTCCTGCGCACCCTATGCGGCCTCACCTGGTCCGGTCTCGAATGGGTGGATGCTCGGGTGCAGTTATTGTGGCCGTTGCCCGAGTTACCCGTGGCCTTGGTCGGTGTGATGCTAACAGCCGTCGGCCTGCTTGCATTGCCCATTCGGCATCAAGGTCGCTGGCTCCTATTGACCGCGCTCGTCGGCGTATGTCTGTGGCGCCCGCCGGCCCTGCCTGTCGGCGCGTTTACCGTTCACCTTTGGGATGTGGGGCAGGGATTGGCCATGTTGATCCGCACGCGGCATCACGCCGTCGTCTACGATACCGGGCCGAGCTCGCCCTACGGTTTTAGTGCTGCCCAGGCCATCGTCTTGCCGGCATTGCAGGCGCGAGGTGTGAAGGCGCCGGATCTGCTGATACTCAGTCACGGCGATAATGACCATGCGGGCGGAGCAGCGGTGCTACAAGATGCGTTTGCCGGGATAGGCGTGCTGGTGGGTGGTACCCATGGTGCGTTGCGAGGCAGGCGTTGCCATTCCGGCCAGCGTTGGCGCTGGGACGAGGTGGAGTTTCGGGTGCTGTACCCGCCGCTGGCCTTAAAGGATTCTTCCAACAACCTTTCTTGCGTACTACGCGTCGATGGTCCCGGGGGTAGCGTATTGTTGACGGGAGATATCGAGCGGCGGGGCGAGCGTCGCTTGCTGAACGCCGGTGAGCAGTTGGCCGCCGACGTCGTGGTCGTTCCTCACCACGGCAGCAATAGTTCGTCCAGCGCGGCCTTCGTGAAAGCCGTTGCGCCATCGGTTGCCTTGGTGGCGGCAGGGTACGGTAACCGTTGGGGTTTTCCCAAGGCGGCGGTGGTCAAACGCTGGCAGGCTGAAGGCGCGCGTCTGGTTTCCACGGACGGCGCCGGCGCCATCGAGATTAGTATTGCCGCGAAGAAATCGGATTTAGCGACACGCGTCACATTGTTTCGCGCTGATAATCCCCGTTATTGGCGACGCAGGCCAAGTTCCTGGTGAAAAGCCCATTGCCAAGGTATATTACGACCACTTTTAAGGCCTTACTACGGTTTCTTCATGCTGGAAATCGTTCAATCTGGTGGTTGGCTCATGGTGCCCATTATTGCGTGCTCCGTGATTGCCGCGGCCATCATTCTGGAACGTCTTTGGACATTACAGGTTCAACGCGTCATCCCCCGGGATTTGACCGCGCAGGTGTGGCATTGGGTCAAGAGTAACCAGCTCAACCCGAAACACATTCAAACCATTCACCACAGTTCACCGCTGGGTGAGATCCTTGCCGCCGGCCTTGCTAACCGGAATCGGGACAGGGAACTGATCAAGGAGAGCATCGAGGATACCGGCCGGCACGTGGTCCACGAACTCGAACGCTACCTCAACTCGCTGGGCACCATTGCCGCAATTTCCCCCCTGCTCGGGCTGTTAGGTACGGTCATAGGGATGGTGACGGTGTTTGCGGCCATCATGACCCATGGCATTGGCAACCCGGCCGTGTTGGCCGGCGGTATCTCGCAGGCGCTAATTACCACCGCGGCGGGTTTGAGCGTGGCCATTCCATCGTTGATCGGCTACCGCTATTTGCGCGGCCGCGTGGACGAGCTGGTCGTGCAAATGGAAAAGGAAGCCTTGAAGTTCATGGAAGCGTTGGTGCACCACCAGCGCTTAGAGAGTCGTAGCGATGAATCTCCAAAGCCGATCAAGAGAAGAGCCTGAGGTCAACCTTACGTCATTGATCGACGTAGTCTTGCTCCTGCTGGTGTTCTTCATGGTCTCGACCAGCTTCGTTCGCGAGGCGGAGATTTCGTTACGCCTGCCCGAAGCGACGGGCGATCCGCCGGCAGAAGTCACGGAGAGCCTTGCTATCACCATTACCACCAATGGTAGTTACCTGGTTAACGATAGGCCCTTGGTCAACAACGAGTCCGCGACGCTGCGGGCAGCCATCATTAAGCTGATTGGGGATCGTAGGGAAATGCCGGTCATTATCCGCGCCGATGCCCAATCTACTCACCAAGCCGTCGTCACCGCCATGGATGTGGTGGCGCGCCTCGGGTTTGTGCAGGTCAATATTGCTACGGTAACCCCTCCGGACGCTTAGGATGGCGCAGCGCTTCGACAGCGATGCAGCGCGGATTTATTTGCGCCTGTTGGCCTACGTGAAACCCCATGCCAGGCTCATGATCGGCATCGTCGCGGCGATGATCCTATATGCACTGGCCGACGCCGCGTTTCCCCTCATCATGCGCGAGATCGTCAGCGGGCTCGAGGAACGCGGCCGCGACGGGCGGCTGCTGTTGCCGCTCGCGATCTTAGGCATTTTCGCATTACGGGCGGTGTTCGGGTTTGCATCGGCCTACGGGCTGGGGTGGGTCGGCTGGCGGGTCATCAAGCGCATGCGTGCCGAGATGTTCGAACACTATCTGTGCCTGCCCACGCGGGTCTACGACGAGAGTTCAACGGGTATCCTGTTGTCGAAGCTGACCTATAATACCGAACAGGTCGC
The DNA here is from genome assembly GCA_024638475.1 of Rhodospirillales bacterium. GTDB lineage: Bacteria > Pseudomonadota > Gammaproteobacteria > Steroidobacterales > JAHEKG01 > JAHEKG01. The sequence continues at coordinate 3,571 of JAHEKG010000055.1, forward strand.
GGAATCGATCAGTAACGTCATCGTAACGCTGTTTCGGGATAGCTTCACCATTATTGCGTTGTTTGGCGTCATGTTGTTCATCAGCGTCCGTCTGACGTTACTAATCTTATTCGTAGCTCCTGTCATCGCTTTGGTTATTCGCGCCCTGAGTCATATTTTCCGGCGCTATAGCGGGCGTATCCAGAACTCCATTGGCGCGGTAACCCAGGTGACCGAGGAGGTGATCGCCGGCCATCGAGTTGTCAAGGTATTCGACGGCCATGAATACGAGACCAATCACTTCCAGGCGGTTAACAACACGAACGCGCGACTGCAGATGCGTTTGGTGGCGGCCAGATCGATCGGTGACTCCGTGACGCAATTGTTGTCCGCCGTCGGCATAGCCGGGGTTGTGTTTATCGCTTTCCAGCAGACCTTATTTGCCGATCTCCAAGTCGAGGACTTTGTTGGGTTCCTCACTGCGATGGGCTTGTTGATGGCGCCGCTCAAACGGTTTACGAATATCAACGTGGCGTTGCAGCGTGGCATTGCGGCCGGCGAGAGTATCTTCGAATTACTGGATCAACCGCTGGAAAGCGACGAGGGCAGTGTCGCGATTGACCGCGCGGAGGGGCATGTCGAGTTCTGCAACGTTAGTTTCAACTACTCCGCGGACAAGGGCCAGGTGCTGCGCGATATCAGCTTGTGCGTGCCCGCCGGCAAGACCACGGCAATCGTCGGGCGGTCGGGTAGCGGCAAATCCACGTTGGTGAGCTTATTACCCCGGTTTTACGATGTAGAAAACGGTGAGATTCGCCTCGACGGACGCGACATTCAAAGTTATAGCCTGTCTGATCTGCGTCGCCAGATTGGCCTGGTCAGTCAGGACGTAGTGCTGTTCAATGACACGATCGCTAACAATATTGCTTACGGCAGTCTTAATGACGCGCCGCGCGAGGCTGTGTTGGCCGCGGCGGAGCGTGCCTACGTGATGAATTTCGTGGATCGGTTGCCCGACGGGCTGGATACGGTGGTCGGGGAACGCGGCGTGCTACTGTCCGGCGGGCAGCGCCAGCGTATCGCGATTGCACGCGCGCTACTGAAGGATGCGCCGGTGTTGATCTTAGACGAGGCGACGTCCGCTCTGGACTCTGAATCAGAGCGTATCATCCAGCAGGCTTTGGAGCAGTTAATGCAGAACCGGACAACTTTAGTGATTGCGCATCGCCTGTCAACGGTCGAGCGTGCCGACGAGATCATCGTCTTGGAAGACGGCAGGGTCGTAGAGACGGGTACTCACCAGACGCTGCTGGAATCCGGCGGTCAGTATGCGAACCTATATCGCATGCAATTCGCCGACTAACGTTCGCGCATGTCCCTCGAGTCCCGGCTCAACGGCTTGTGGTATGGGCACAGCGCGTTGCGCTGGTTGTTGTGGCCGGCGGCCCTCCTGTACCGTGTCCTGGTGGCGCTGGACAAGCTGCGCGCTCGGGCGCGGCCGGCCCCGTCTTTGGGGGTCCCCGTCGTGATCGTGGGTAACATTACCGCCGGGGGTACCGGTAAGACACCCACGGTGATCTGGCTGGTGGAGCAGCTCGTCGCCGGGGGCCTCGAAGTTGGCGTCGTGAGCCGCGGCTATGGCGGCCGCACGCTCGGCCCCCATCTGTTGACCGACGACGACCGCGCCGATGAGGTCGGCGATGAACCGCTATTGATTCGGCGCCGCACAGGTTGCCTCGTCGCGATCGGCCGGGATCGCAGCGGCGCCGCCCGGTTGCTCCTAGAGCAAGGCCCGTTGGATGTCATTGTTAGCGACGATGGCCTGCAGCATTGGCGCCTACGGGGGGATTACGAGCTGGCCGTGGTCGATGCCGAACGGGGCTTGGGCAACGGTTTGTGCTTACCCGCGGGACCATTGCGGGAGCCGGCACGGCGGCTTGGCGATGTGGATGGTGTGCTCGTCGTTGGGGACGAATCGGCCACGGCGTTTGCATTCGAGGGCGCCTGGCGCGGGCGCTATGTCATTACCCAGGTATATCCGCTGGCTGGCGGCGATGACCGGCCTATTGAGGCATTCAATAATCGCCAGGTGCACGCGGTGGCGGCTATTGGTCACCCACAGCGGTTTGTTACTTCGCTGCAGCGCCATGGGCTGCGGGTGACACTGCATGCACTTCCGGATCATGCCGCCATTGCGTCGAGCGATTTGCGTTTTGACGATGACCGGCCCGTATTCGTCACGGAGAAAGACGCGGTAAAATGTCCGCCCATGGCGGCAGACAATATTTGGGTTGTGGCGGTCAATCTGGAGGTGGAACGCGGCGCGGCATTGTTGGCTGCGGTGCGTGAACGGGCACCGGCCCATGGCTAATTTCGCTGTTGTGATCCCCGCCAGGCTTGGGTCCACACGCATTCCCAACAAACCGTTAGCCGATATCGCCGGCAAACCGATGGTGGTGCGCGTGTGGGAGCTAGCCTGCCAAAGCGGTGCCGACGAAGTCATCGTCGCCACGGACGACAAACGCATCGGTGCGGCTTGTGACGTCGCCGGCGCGAGCTGGCAGCTTACTCGTGCCGAACATGCTTCCGGCACGGACCGTATCGCCGAAGTTGCAAGCCGACTCGGTTGGCCGGATGAAAAAATCGTGGTTAACCTACAGGGCGACGAACCGGCTATGCCGGCGGCGAATGTGGCGCAAGTGGCAAGATTATTGCGCGACGCTACTGCCGACCTGGCTACTTTGGCGGTACCCATTGAATCTAGCGAAGAGTGGCACAACTCGGCGGTGGTCAAGGTTGTGACCGACCACGCGGGGCGGGCGCTGTATTTTAGTCGCGCCCCCATACCTCAGCCTCGCGACAACGACGCATCGCAACCGCCGGCCGATGCGTTGCGCCACCTGGGCCTGTACAGTTACCGCGTCGCCGCGTTGAAGGCATTGACGGCACAGTCGCCTTGCGCATTGGAACGCACCGAGCGCCTGGAACAGCTGCGTGCCTTGTGGATGGGTATGACCATCCAGGTCGCCGTCGCGCAGGTCGCTCCACCGCCGGGCGTCGATACGCCCGCAGACCTGGCCGCGATGGTGCGCTTGTTTACCCGCGGCGGCTAGGCGCTCGTGCCCAAGTTGGTTGCGGCCCCCGGCCGGTAGGTTTCGCCGAGTGCCCAGATACTCGCCAGGCCGATCAACGTGAGCAGGATCATGTACAGTGGGACCGGCCAATAGGCACCGCCCGTCGCCGCCAACAATAGGGTCGATATGAACGGTGCCAGCCCGCCGCCGAACACTTGCCCCAATTGATTGCCGAGCGACGCCGCCGAATAGCGGATATCCGCGACGAACAGCTCGGCAAAATAGGCCGCAATCGGGCCGTAAAGGGCGCCGAAGGCGAATAGGCCCAAACTCATCGCCAGCCAGATCGTGGCGGGATCTGCCGTATTGACCATCCAGAACATGGGATAGGCGTAGGCCAGCATGAACAGCCCTCCACCGAAGATGACCGGTCGCCTACCGACGACATCGGTCAGCGCACCGAAGCCGATACAGGCGAACCCTTGGACCAGGGAGGCAATCAGGACGCCGTTGAGCATCACGCCGCGTGGTACGCCCAACGTGGTCACGCCATAGGAAAGCATGAACGAGATGATCATGTAGTAGGGGCCGCTGACCAGGATGAAGGCCCCCGCAGCGAGTAGAATCTGCCGCGGATAGTCTTTGAAAACCCGGACGAGGGGAATGCGCTCGTCCGCAACTCGGTCTTTGACTTTCTTGAAGACCGGCGTCTCGTCGATTCTCAACCGGATGTACAGGCCGACGAGGACAGGCAGGACGCTTAAAAGGAACGGGATTCGCCAGCCCCACACCAGGAACTGATCGCCGCTGATCTCGATCGAAAGCGCGAGTACGGCGGTGGCGATTACAAACCCGAAGGGCGTGGCGGCCTGGGGGAAGCTACCCCAGAATCCGCGTCGATGCTCCGGTGCGTACTCAACGACCATCAACACGGCACCGCCCCATTCCCCGCCGTAGGAAAGGCCCTGGATCAATCGTAGGACCGTCAGCAGGATGGGTGCGAGTATGCCGACCTGTGCGTAAGTAGGTAACAAACCGATGAGCGTGGTAGCGATGCCCATCACCATGAGCGTCAGCACCAGCATCGGCTTACGGCCGATCCGGTCGCCGTAGTGGCCGGCAATGATTCCGCCGATGGGGCGTGCTAGAAAGCCAATACTGAATGTGGAGAACGCGAGCAAGGTGCCGATTGTCGGATCATCGCTAACGGGGAAGAACAGCTCCCCGAACACCAGTGCGGCCGCGCTGGCGTAGAGCAGAAAATCGTAACCTTCCAGGGCCGTGCCAATAAAACTTGCGGCGGTGACGCGTTTGATAAGAGCGCTCCTATTATTGGTTCTTCTGCGCGGGTCGAACGGGCTGCTAGAACTCGATGCCCTTTGATTTTAATTTTTGTAGCAATCGCGGGTCGACCGCTTGTTCGTGGGCTCGCTTGAATTGGATCAGCGAAGCGAGGGGTGCTTCGATCCAGTGAAAAAATTTCCAGCCGTTGGTTTTCCGCCGCAACAATGCCGTGGTGCGTACCTCCCCCCCGATTGGCTTCGTATAAAGCCGCTCCGTGGAAAAATACACGTTCCAACCCATTTGCCAAAAAGCGTGGGCAACGCCCGGCGCAATTTCACACGCCGTCAAGTCACGCACGGTAATCAAGTGTTCCGTGGTCTCCGGGTCCGCCCCGCGCCAATAGGCTTCCATGGCATCCCAACCGCGTAAGGGATCGAGTTCTTCGGCGACATAGATGGGATCGGATTCGTCGCGGTCCCACAGCGCGATCATCGATTCGACGTCGTAGTCGTTCCAGTGCGCCACATACTGTTCGAGGGTGGCTTGAATTTCATTCTGCAGACTGCCCATGGCCGTGGCCTACCAGGTTGGGACACACCTTCATATAACATGGCGAAAGGGGAATGTCCCCTATTTGGCTGCCGCCGAATCCGATATCCCGTATCCTTGGCTTTGCGAAAAACATTCGACTTGAAACAACTTCATCAAAATGGCGCCCCATGCCGCTTTGAGGTGTGAGCGAGCGGGGGCGAAAAGATCGTAAATGACTAACTTCAAAGAGAAAACCAGTGTGCTGTTTGTCTGCATGGGCAACATCTGCCGTTCGCCTACCGCGGAAGGCGTATTTCGGCAGGTCGCGGAATCTGCGTCCCTCGGTCCGTTGCATGTCGACTCCGCGGGTACCCACGCCTACCACGTCGGTGAGCCGCCGGATTCACGTGCTCAAGCCGTGGCCCAGACCCGCGGTTTCGATCTCAGCGTGCAGCGGGCGCGGGCCCTGCAGGAGCAGGACTACTTCGATTTCAACTATATTCTGGCGATGGATCAGGAAAATCTGCGGGTGTTGCAAAAACGCCGGCCAGCGGATGCCACGGCCACACTGCGATTGTTTTTGGACTTCTCGCAGAGCGGCGAGCGTGATGTCCCAGATCCGTATTACGGCGGTTTGAACGGATTCGAGCGCGTCCTCGACTTGGTCGAGGACGCCTCAACGGGTTTGCTGATCTACCTCAGGCGCGAGTCGTCGCGTCGTCGTCAAAGAGGTTGATTATCCGGCTTACCTGACGGCGTGGCCGGCTTGCTAGGTTCGCTTTGCGGGCTGGGGGCGACAGACGGGGCCGCGGCGGGTGGTGCTGCAGCGGGGGCGCCCACCCGTGGCGCCGCATTGTCCGATTTGGGCGCCGCCGCAGGCTTGGCGGCAGGCGGCGCTGGCCGGTCCGGTTGAGGTCCAGCCGCCGCTTGCGAGTCCACCGGCGCTTTCTGCTGTGACTGGTTACCGTTGTCGACTTTCTCCGAACGCTTCGGTTGCGTTGAGTCTACGGGTTTCGCCGCCGATTCATTGACGGCTTTGGGAGGCGCGCCATCGTCGGTTTTCGTTGTCGGCCCGTTGTTCGCGTCGGGCCGTGCAGACTTGCCGTTACCGTCTTTCGCCTGCTGGGTTTCGGATTCCTTGCGGTTACCCTGGCCACCCCGGCGCCTACCGCCGCGCCGGCCTCGGCCGCCGCGTGAGCGCTGCTGATTCGCGTTCTTGGCATTCTCCCCGTCTTTTTGCTGGGTGGACGCCTTGTCTTTGTCTTTCTCGGCCGACTTGTTACCTTGCGAATTGCCGCGGGCTGTTTTGCGCCGCTGCCCCTCGCTGGGTCGGCGGCGCCGTTGTTGCGAGCCTGCGCGGCGGCCACCCTTGCGGTCGCTCGGGCGGCGGCTCTCATTGGTTTGCTTGCGAGGCTTTGCGGTCTTGGCGGGCGCGGGTGCCGGCGTTAGCCAGCCGAACAAACGCCGCCAGATGCTGACCTTGGGCCCCTGTTGCACAGGTTTGCTAGGCCGCGGCTCCGGAGTCGGGGCCGGGTGCGTCGGTACCACGGCGCTGACCGCGGGCTGCTCCGGCGCGAGCGGTACGGCGGTCGCCGCCGCAACCGCGTTGGCTTCGGCGTCAATGTCCGCTTCCGCCATCGTGTAGCTGGCCGCCGCATTTTCCGGCAAGTCGGTTTCGTCGTCACGAATACGGCGGATCGAATAGTTTGGCGTTTCCAAATTTGGGTTGGCCACTAGTAACACTTGTGACTTCGATCCCTGCTCGATGGACTGTACCCAGCTGCGTTTTTCGTTGAGCACAAAATTACACACGTCGATTGGCAGCTGGGCGATCACCATGCCGGTGCGTTCTTTGCGCGCTTCTTCTCCGACCAGGCGCAATATGGACAGCGCCATCGACTCGATACTGCGAATGTCGCCAAGGCCATTGCAGCGCGGGCAGGTCATGTGAGTCGACTCGCCCAGCGAAGGCCGCAACCGTTGTCGCGACATCTCTAATAGGCCAAATCGGGAGATGCGCCCAATTTGTACGCGAGCCCGGTCTTGGCGCACGGCCTCGCGCAGCCGGTTTTCGACATCGCGCTGATTCTTTTGCGGGCCCATGTCGATAAAGTCGATGACGACTAATCCGCCTAGATCACGAATCCTCAGCTGCCTGGCAATCTCGTCCGCGGCTTCCAAGTTCGTGTTGAAGGCGGTTTGTTCGATGTCCCCGCCCTTGGTAGCGCGGGCGGAGTTAATGTCGATCGCGGTTAGCGCTTCCGTGCGATCAATCACGATGCTGCCGCCGGAAGGTAAGGTGACGGTGTGGTTAAACGCGAATTCGATCTGGCTTTCGATTTGAAAGCGCGTGAACAGCGGCACCGAATCGTCGTCGTAATGTTTTAATCGGCGTTGATTGTGAGGCATGACGCGCTCGACGAATTCGCGTGCCTCTTCGTAGGTTTTCTCGTCGTCGATGAGAATTTCGCCGATATCGCTCGAGAAATGGTCGCGCAAGGCACGGGCAATGGCGTTACTTTCTTGGTAGATCAAGAATGGGGAGGGCCGTGAAACGACCGCCGCCTTGATGGATTCCCAGACCTTGAGTAGGTAATCCAGGTCCCAGGCTAGTTCTTCGTCGCTGCGGCCGACCCCAGCGGTACGAATGATGGCGCCCATGCCATCGGCAATGTCCAGATTGCCCAGCGACTCTTTTACAATATCGCGGTCTTCGCCCACTATGCGCCGTGAGACACCCCCCGCGCGCGGGTTGTTCGGCATCAACACGAGGAAGCGGCCCGCCAGACTGATAAAAGTCGTCAGTGCGGCCCCTTTGTTGCCGCGCTCCTCTTTTTCTACCTGCACGACGACATCCTGCCCTTCTTTCAGGACTTGCTTGATGTTGGGCTTCTCGCCCTGGGCAGGTTGATCTAGGAAATACTCCGGGGAGATTTCCTTTAACGGCAGAAAGCCATGGCGGTCTGCGCCGTAATTGACAAAGGCGGCTTCGAGGCTAGGTTCGACGCGGGTGATCGTTCCCTTGTAAATATTTGCCTTTCGCTGTGCGCGTGAAGCTACCTCAATATCTAGATCGTAAAGTTGTTGGCCATCTACCATGGCCACGCGCAACTCTTCTTCTTGAGTTGCGTTGATAAGCATTCTTTTCATTTGACCTCAATCCGTTGGTGGCCTTCCGAGGTGTGATGCCATCCCGTGTGTGGGGAGATATCCATACGCCAGGGGCCGTCACCGCCAGATTCGCATCTGCAAATCCGAGCTGCGCGTATAGCCAGGCCGTTGCGTTCATATGGGCTCCATTTCGGGTTCCCCCGGGGATCTTCAAGATTGTTGATACCGGCAAAGGGAAGCCTACAGGATGGGCCGTCTCGGTTAAGCCGAAGGCGGTTTCTTAGGAGGGTGCCTCCAATGGCTGCAAGCACCCGATAAACTGAACGAGCCAAGCGCCTGAAAAATAAAGCAGCTTGCGCTCAAGCGTCGTACTATAGCAACACATCCCCATGGGCTCAATGGACAACTGAATGGCCCCGACCGCCACCGAATATGCCGATATCGACGCCGAAATCGCCGGTCAGCGGTTGGATAACTTCTTGCTCGGCCGGCTAAAGGGGGTTCCCCGCAGCCATGTTTATCGGCTGATCCGTTCAGGTCAGGTGCGGGTCAATAGTGGCCGCGTGCGTCCCCATCACCGGCTCCAGGCGGGCGACCGGGTTCGCATCCCGCCGGTTGCGCGGGGCTCAATGGAGCCCCGGGAAGCGCTAGCCGATCCGCCGGCTTGGCTGGAGGGTCGGATCCTCTACGAAGACCAGCGCGTCATCGCCGTAGACAAGCCGAGCGGGCTGGCTGTGCACGGTGGCAGCGGCGTGTCGTGGGGCCTGATCGAAGCCCTGCGGGTGCTCCGTCCCAAGGAACACCATTTGCAGCTGGTGCATCGACTTGATCGCGGTACGAGTGGCTGCCTCCTGGTGGCCAAACGGCGCAGCGCACTGCGCACCGTGCATGCGCTCATCCGGGAGGGTCAGGTGGAGAAGCGCTACCTCAGCCTGGTGCGGGACCAGTGGCAACATGGTGAAAAGCTGGTCGACCTACCCCTGCGGACTGATGTGCGCCGTAACGGCGAGCGCCACGTCACCGTGGCCGCAACCGGGAAGCCGGCCCGCAGCCGCTTTCGACCGGTCGACTTGTTTCCGCACGCATCCCTTGTCGAGGTGCTGTTGGAGACGGGCAGGACCCACCAGATTCGGGTCCACGCGGCCCACATGGGCCACCCGGTAGCGGGGGACGAACGCTACGGCGACCCCGCTTTCAACACCCGGCTTGCGGCGAAACGCCTGAAACGGTTGTTTCTGCATGCCAGTAGTTTGTCGCTGGATTGGCCCGAAGGTGGCAGTCTGAGCGTGTCCGCACCGCTACCGGACGACCTGACTAGGGTACTGAATCGTTTGGCGTCGAAACCGCCAGGGGCTCGAAACCGAAGCGGGACAAGGCGTCCGCGACCCAAATCAGCGGCAGCCCGATAAGGGCGGTGGGGTCTTGGCTTTCGATGCGCCGGAATAGGCGGATCCCCAGGCCCTCTGCCTTGAAGCTGCCGGCGCAATCGTAGGGCTGTTCCAGCTGAAGATAGCGCTCTAGGGCCGCAACCGGGAGCTGCCGAAACAGGACGCGGGTTGTGTCCAGGTAGCGTTCCGTTCGCTGCGCACTCGCTATCGTCACCGCCGTATGGAACGTCACGGATTTTCCCTGACAGGCCCTGAGCTGGGCCAGGGCGGCAGCATGATCTTGAGGCTTGCCGAGCGGACTGCCTTCCAGGTCGGCGATCTGGTCGCCGGCAACGACGACCCGCCCCGGCGCCAAGAGCGCCCTTGCCTTCGCTTCGGCTAGACGCTCGGCATTTTGGGCCGGAAGCTCTCCAGGCAGGGCCGTTTCGGCCACCCCGGGGGCGAGGGCGGCGAAGGGAATTTCCAGCCGGTTGAGCAGCTTACGCCGGTAGGGCGACGTGGAGGCGAGGACTAGTTGCAAGGCATCACCGCCCCTGGGCCATTTTGACAGTCAGTTTACCACTCCGTATCATCCGCCGATTATGTCTCGCGCTTTGCAGGGCTGGTTCGAGCCCCACGTTTTGGGGGAGCGCAAGGTCCGGTTAGAGGGTGAAATCCCGGTCTCAAAGCTGCATCGAATCCGCGACCTGTTGGCCTCGGATATCGGCAGTGTAAGAGCGGGTTTGAGTTTTGACCAGCTGGGTGACGGTACAGTGCTCCTGGATATGAGCGTGACGGCCGAAGTAGAGTTAACTTGTCAGCGTTGTTTGGAGCCGTTTGCACATAACTTGGAGGCCCTGACGAAGCTGGCGCTGATAGAGGTTAATATAGGGGTTGCCCCCGAGGGTTACGAGGCCTACGAAGTTGGCCGAGATCGGATCAACCTGGTTAACCTCATCGAGGACGAATTAATTGTGATGCTGCCGTTAGTACCGCGCCATGAAGCGCGCGAGGCTTGCGTAGGGTCAATTGTGGAGTCGCAAGCGTTTGATATTGATTGAGCGCGGAGTTGGGAGAAGATTATGGCTGTTCAAAAAAGTCGCAGAACACCTTCGACGCGCGGTATGCGGCGGTCGCACGATCGATTGAGTAAAGCAACCTTGTCCGTGGACCACACGACCGGCGAAACCCATCGTCGGCACCACGTCACGGCGGATGGGTATTACCGCGGCAAGCAAGTCGTGGTTGTGGCCGAGGAAGACCAAGGCTAGGTCCTTCTTGGACAGGAGCTGGGCGCATTTAGCCCACGCTAACCGTTCTACATGACCCGCAAAGTTACCGTTGCGCTAGATGCCATGGGGGGCGATCGTGGCGCCAAGGTCGTCGTGCCGGCGGCATTGGCAACCTTGGCTCGAGACGACTCCGTCAACCTCATCCTGGTGGGTCGAACCGAGGTATTGGACCGTGCCCGCCAGCAGGCGGACGACGCCTATGGCGATCGCCTGGGGTTCCAGGCGGCAACCGAAGTTGTCGGCATGGACGAGTCGCCCGTGGAGGCATTGCGCAAGAAAAAAGATTCCTCCATGCGCGTCGCGGTGGACTTAGTGAAAGCCGGCGACGCTGACGCCGTTGTCAGTGCCGGCAACACGGGGGCGCTCATGGCCACGGCGAAATACGTCCTCAAGACGTTACCGGGCATTGACCGGCCGG
>JAHEKG010000330.1 GCA_024638475.1 Rhodospirillales bacterium
TAGGGGCTAGTAGAAGAGCTGCGCCAGCCAGGAGCAATGGAGCATGAAGGCGAGATTTGCTGGTGACTGAACGACAACCCGTCTCAAACGACCCATCGTGGCACGACAACCTCATCTACGGGTTTCACCTTGGCGCGGCGGATGCGGATTCGGGCAGCTGGAGAAGCGACCTCGTCTTCGACATTGACCATATCGTTGAGTGGGTCTGTGGAACTGAATCTCGTCCGATGTTTCGCGTCGTACCCGCAACGCTCGCGTTTCATGACGTAACCAATCTCCGCATGAGCTTCGATTTCGGCGGTAGTGGTTTCCATCAGGCAATCACTGAACTTTCTATAGGGACAATCTCGAAGGAACCGATCACCCTTCAAAGCGCAGTAGGTCCGGCCGAGTACTATCATTGGCGTATTGCGCTCAACATTCCCCAGGGCGGTGGGATTGTTTTCGGTGCGAGCGGCTACACGCAGTCGTTTCGTACCGAGCCGCTGCTGGCGGACGAACCACGGTTTCCGGCTCGAGTCCGTCCTCATCTACTGCTTTAATGGGGTTCTTCGGCCGCATGAGCCGAATCTATCTCGAAGAACCACCGTCGTGGAGTGCTTGGCGTTGCTCAAGGCGTGCCCGCCGAATTGTCGGGGCGATGAAGCGACTGTTATGCATGACTCGTTGAGCGGCGCTCCGGGTTGAATGGTCGGGGTCGTCGATCGGTTTGAATCCGCGACAAATCAAAAACCAATGAAATCCATCCACCTATGGTCGGCCTCCTCCTCAAACCGCGGGCGTTCGCGAGTCTTGCTTTCGAAGAACTCTTACGGGTCAATTTCGACCAGATGTCCCGAAAGTATGCATGACGGGCTTCTCCACCAGGTCGAGTCATTCGCAGAGTCTCGCTCGGACTCGAACTATCCGCCGAAGTCTCGGTTGGTTGCAGTCCAGGGCCCGATTCGTTCGGCTTCTTGCTCGCCCGGCAGCAGTTGACTGACAACTCCCCGCAAGAGCCGATTCAGATCGCCGACCGTCGCTCCCGGCGCTTGGCGTTGATGATCGTCAGTCTGGGCCTGATCATCGGTTTGGCGAGCCTCATGCTGCTAGAGGACTTCCGCTCCGAATGGGAGGGCTGGCTCGAGCGAGAAGTCGCACGCTGGATAAGCAATCCAGCCCGTGGCGGTTGCATCATGTTCCTGTTGTCTACCCCCTTGTGGGTCTTTGCCTGGTACCTTGGCCGCGTGGCGAAACGCACCGAAGCCGCAAGACGCTGGCCGCCTCCCGGGCAATCTGTGGTTCGTGATACACCGATCCTTGTGGGAAATGATGCATACCACCGGGGTCGGTTATTGCGCCTCGCGGCCTTGCTATCGTGGTTTCTGCCGATACTGTGCGGCCTCTGGTTCTGGTGGGCTCTCACCTCACTCGGCGGGGCATCGGGTGCCACCGCTCCTGGCACGGAGAAGCCGCCTAACAGCATGCTAGACATTCGACGATGATCGGCAGCAAGTCGCCGTGCAGTATCAATGCATTGATACGAATAGAACTTTCCTGCCGGCTTCCCGAACTCTCGATTAGCGCTTGTGGGGTGAGGGTGGCATCGGCTTCAAACTACCTCGACCAACAGAGGAATAGTCTCAGAAACTCCTGCGAGCCCAATCACTCCCGGATTATCTAGGGCCGCGCCGGATCTGTGAGTTGAAGCTCGACGCGCTCGCTGGCACCGTTCGCCGTGTAATCGACTACTAAGGCCACCGCATTGGAGATGTTGGGTAGAAACGCGCTGCCGATTATCTTGCCGTTCGGAGCAAGCTCAACCTCTTTCAGTACCCGTACATTGAAGGCCCGCTCTGCCTTCGCCTGATCTTCCGCGGTGGATGCTGATGCCGCGCCCCACACTAAGCTGCTCAGCAGCCCGCCGAATGGTATGAAGCTGCCCAACACCAATCCCGAACCGGTTTTCGCCACATCCCCCGCTACCTCGACACTGACGTCGGGTGGTGCCGTGATTTCCGCATATCTCGACGCCGACTTTTGGTACCGCCCGTTGGTGTTCAAGAGATTCACGTCTCGAACAATGAGTGCCTCGGCACTACGGTTTGATATCGAGAGCACGAACTCGCCCCATCCCTCGTCCTGAACGAGGGTTTGGGGGTGGCCCACTCCAAGTACCCCGTTCAAGGTGATGGCGACATCGGTGTTCTCGAAGGGTGCGACGCTAGGCGACCGGATCTCGGCAGGAGCGTCTACCGTTGATCTGGTCGAGTTCCCGCACGCGGGTGCCCCGAGAACCGCGACTAAAACGCCCAGCGTAGCTGCGGTCCAAGATTTGACTCTCATCTTTCAACGCCTCTCGAAAGAAAGGTGCGAGACGCGCGTTGTAAACGGCAACCATCCTGCTTCATAACGTTCGCCTAAGATTAAGAATGGCAAGTTCTTCCTATTTTCCGCACTTCTCCCGTCATTGTCACACGCTTCGTCGCGTATTCTTGGGTCACTTGAAAGAAGGCCATAATGACCATCCGATACGCTGCCAGCGTTCGGAAACGTGAGTGTCTTACGAACGAAGATTGAGAACGAGGAGGAGATATTTATTCCTGATCTGGTGTTGGTCAAGACGAGTCTGGAGAACACGATGCCGCTGTGCAGCGGGCGTCACTGACCGGCTTATGAGGGGGTAAAGGGACCCTAAAGGTCTATCGGGACCATTCATATCTCGGGCGGTCCGATGGTCAGGCAATTTCGGGGTATGGGTATCGATCGAATTCTCGGAATGAGCGCGAGCTCCGCGACGGGTGGGATACGTAAGTCCGGAGCGCTTCCCCGGTAGCATCTGCCGGTCGAGGCGTTTTTCTCGCACCGCTCGGTGTACGCAAGGCCGCCGCCCCGGCGGGCTGAGTGCGGACTGAGGCCGGGTCGATACTCGCCCAGTCCACGACGAACATGGGAAAGCGGCTGCACAAAATGGCTACTACCCCTGCGTTGCGGCCAGGAACGGAAATCCCTGAAATCGACGCCTCCGAGTCCGGCGACGAAGCGTGGGAATGGGCATTGTAGAGCCAGCATCGAATTCGGTTCGCCGGTGCGTAACGGGCATTACCGCTGGTCGCCCAAAGGCTGCGAGCGGCTGGGGAGCGATTACTGGCCGTCGCTGTGCCCGGCTGCGGAAACTCAGGCTGCAAGTGCGAGTTGGAAAAAGGGAACCGCGTGCCGAATCCGATTCATTTGCTTACTCGGCCGCGGAGAGCCTTGGCCCGGTAGAGTGCTTCGTCCGCGAGGCGCAGGAGCTCAGTGGGAGCTGTACCCTGCGGAGCGGTGGCTACTCCGATGGAGACACCGGATTGCGGATGGATCTCGGCCAGCGCGGGTTGCGTGGCTTCAAACACCCGTTCGGCGATGCGCATTGCGATCGCTTCGTTGGTGTTTGGAAGAATCACCGCAAATTCATCACCGCCAATCCGAGCGGAGGTACCGGGCTCGGCGGATCTCAGGCTCGCGCGTATCCGTTCTGCCGTCTTGGTGATTGCCTCGTCGCCCCGGATGTGCCCCAGTTCGTCGTTGATTGCCTTGAGTCGATCGATGTCGACAAATAGCAGTGACGTCGTGTTACGCGACAACGCG
>JAHEKG010000056.1 GCA_024638475.1 Rhodospirillales bacterium
CCTACGAGAACACCCTATGGATGGGGGTACTGAAGTCGCTGAGTGCTTATCAGATGTATCGACAACATGTTCGCCGCCGAATTGCGCCGGCGGACGTCGTGGAGTTCCTCATCAAGGACAAGCAATTCCCGCGGGCCATCGCGGCAGTATTGATGGCGCTCAATGACTGCACTGGCAGCCTGCCGCGCAATACGACCGTAGCAGCTGCGCTGGCGAAGCTGGAGCAATCTATTGCTACCGCTGAGGTCGGCAGCATGGGCGCGGGGCCCCTGCACGAGTACATCGACCGGCTGCAGATTGGGCTCGCAGACGTACACCGGGCGATCGAGGCGGCTTGGTTCCTAACGCCCAATCGGTCATGAAGCGCTTTCATTGTCAGTGTGGCCAGCGAGTGTTTTTCGAAAACACGAGTTGCGGGGTATGCCACCGATCACTCGGGTTCAACCCAACCAGTCGAGCGATGGTCGCGTTCGACCCAGCCAGTAGCGAAGTGAGATCGCCTGCCGGCGAGGCACTCTCGCCCTGCCGCAACTGGACCGATCACCACATCTGCAACTGGCTCGTGCCGGTTGGCGACCCGACGCCATACTGCGCCGGCTGCCGGCTCAACGCCACGGTACCGAACCTGTCCGCGCCTGGAACCCTCCTGCTCTGGAAGCGGCTCGAGACGGCCAAGCGCCGCATGCTCTACGGCGTAATGGGTTTGAATTTGGGGCTACCGATAGAATCCAATGAACTCAAATTCCATTTCCTCCAAGATCAACGAACAAACCCATGGGTCGTCGAGCCACACGTATTGACAGGGTATTCGGCAGGCGAGATCACGATCAACATCGCCGAGGCGGATGACGTTCAAAGGGAATCGAGCCGCTTAGAATTCTTTGAAAACTATCGGACGTTGCTAGGCCATTTTCGCCATGAGAGCGGCCATTTCTTTTGGCCGCGGGTAGTGAATACCGACGAGGCCCTAAGCGAATTTAGACAATTTTTTGGCGACGAGCGCGCGGACTATCCCGGTGCGCTCGCTGCGTACCACGCGAGTGGCCCGCCCCCGGATTGGCAAGCCTCGTTCGTCAGCGCCTATGCCTCAGCCCACACGCATGAAGACTGGGCGGAAAGCTGGGCACATTACCTACATATCACCGATAGTATCGAAACCGCCGCGGCCAACGGCATGGTCTGGTCGCCAGAAAGTGACGAATGGCTGAAACAATGGATGGATCTGTCCGTTGCCCTCAATGAGATGAATCGGAGCATGGGGATGGCAGACGCCTATCCGTTCGTGTTGTTACAG
Organism: Rhodospirillales bacterium; assembly: GCA_024638475.1. Lineage (GTDB taxonomy): Bacteria > Pseudomonadota > Gammaproteobacteria > Steroidobacterales > JAHEKG01 > JAHEKG01. The sequence continues at coordinate 1,295 of JAHEKG010000056.1, forward strand.
CCGGTGCAGGAAAAACTCAGGTTTATCCATCGACGAGTCGAAGCTTCGCGTCAGAATATTTGAGCTCGGGTAGCTTCTTAAAGGCTTCTAGCAGGTTCGCTTCCCACGCGGCCCGCAGGGTGCGTAGATAGGGGTCGTCATCCGAGAAACTCATGTAGGGACCCTGGCTAAAACGGTTGGCTGGGTACAGCAAGACCTCGATCGGCGGACCTACGGTAGCGTTACTTCGCATGGTGGAATCCATGGAAACAAGCGCGCAACGTGCCGCCTCCTCCAGAGGTAAATCGTAGGTCATTACGCGGTCGAGGATGGGCTTACCATACTTGACCTCGCCAATCTGGAGATACGGTGTCTGCTTGCTCGTGTATACGTAGTTACCTTCCGGATAGATCAAAAATAAGCGCGGCGAACCACCGGCAATCTGCCCCCCTAATATGAACGAGGCATCGGGCGAAAAATCAGTGTCGCGGTTGCGCTTGCGGATCTTTCTTTGCTCTTCCGTACTGACATGACCCACGTAATCGGCAGTATCTGCCATGGTCTGCATAGTGTGTAGATTGTCGGCGCGGGCGTTCTGGATATCATGCCGCAACCGTGTCACGACGGCCTGGCTCGTTGCTAGATTGCCGGCGCTGAGCAATACAAAAAAGCGCTGACCCCCGCCGCAGAATGCGTGCATCTTCGAGTAAGTACTGAGCTGATCGGCGCCCGCGTTGGTTCTGGAATCCGACACGAATACCAGCCCTTCTCGTATATTTACCGCCACGGCGTAAGTCATATAATTGGTCTCCGTTCTTCGAAACCGCGAACGCTGTACTTAAAACGCAGCCGACCTTAGCACGTCTTTCGAGTCGATGGGCAGAGCCCATTGCAACTATATGAAAAAAAAGAATTTTCGAGATCCAGAGCACACTTGAAATACGGCCGCCCGGTTCGCCAACAGCATGGGTCGACAGGGGCCGCTGGCCTAATCTTCGGATACGCCCGGGCGTTCGTTGCGGCGACCGAAATTCCGGTGGCCTTCTCTGCCGGAAGGACGCAAGATGGGCTCATGGGCCGCCCCTCGTTCAATGACCAAGCCAACCGTCGCTTTACCTTCGGGAATGCCGACCGCCAGAAATGGCTCAAAGCCAAGGCCATCAAACTTAGGCGCGATCCCATCTGTCAGGTGCGGGTCAAGTGCAAGGGTGCCGCCGCCAGTGAAGTAAGCCATTTCCTGCCGCTGTCCTCCGGAGGATCGCCCTTCGACCCCAACAATCTCCAGTCCACCTGCCGCGCTTGCCAAGGGTGGAAACTACGGACAGCGGATTTGAAAATGCATCCCTAGGCGCTGCCGGAGAGAGATAACCCGGCCTGGCTCTCGTCGGAAACTACTTATTTCGCCACGAGTACTGCCACCGTACCCTTAAGGGAGTCTAATTCGTTGCGAGGGGTACACTAACGTGGCAGATAAGGTGCCTGGTTTATCGAAGGTATTCGCCGTTATTGACCAACCCGATTGATTCAGCCGGCGCTAATCAAGGGTGAATGGATTTGTCAGGAGAATAACGCCGAGCTGACCGCATACTGTTGTATCTATGACGAGGACCTGACGAGCGAGGCGGATCAGCAGCGCGAACTCGACCTCACCCGGGAATGGTTGGAGCGGATCGTGGCGCACCCCCGCAGCAAGGGGGTGAACGTCACTATTCAGCTTGAATGGAACCGGGACTGGCGCCAAGCAATTCCGGCGGCCGTCGCTGCGGCTAAAGCCGACATGGTGGTCAAGGCCGCATCCAAGCACACGGCCATCCGACGACGTCTGATGAAGACGTCCGACTGGACGCTTCTACGGGAGACCAAGGTACCCGTGCTGCTGGTCAGCGGGACCGAGGCATGGGAAAGCCGGAAGCTTCTCGCCGCGGTCAAGCAGAATCCCGAGGATGCCGTTCGTGAGAAGCTCAACGAGCGGATCGTCAACATCGCCCACGCCATTGCCGACGGCGCCGGGTTCGAATTGTATGCGGCCGTGGCTATCACAGGGGACAACATGCACTTCGACCGGCAGAGATTCGCAGACGCCTGCCGGCTGCCGCGAAACCGCGTGCGGTCCGGCGCCGGGGCGGCTCACAAGGGCATCGCCAGCGTGGCCGACGAAATCGACGCCGACATTATTCTCGTCGGGAATCCCGCCGGCTCGGACACGGCAGTATCGCTCATCGACAAAGTCAACAGAGATGTTTTAGTCCTGCCGCAAGCAAAGAACTAGATCTCATCGCGACGCGTTCTCGTCGCCACCTTGACTCGTGCATCTTGTGGCACGGCGCTAGCCAAGCGGCAGGATATCCGAGCCTAACAGTCGGCCGAATGTCAACGCGGGCGTGACGAACATACCGTTGGTGTAGGCATTGCCGGTGGTAGCCCCGCCGCCGATCACTTCCCCCGCCGCGTAGAGATTGGGCACTGGCTCGCCGCTCTGCTTGATCACCCTTAAGCGGCCATCGACAGCGAGCCCGGCGAAGGAAACGATCGTCCAGCTTTGGGCCCGAATCGCATAATAAGGTGGCGTGGCGATGGCCATCGGGCGTTGCTGCCGGCCCAGCGGGTCGGGCGCGCCGCGCGCAACCCCCCTGTTGTACGCCTTGACCGTTGCCTCTAGCATCGCCGGGTTCACGCCGGCGCGTACACCCAATTCAGTCAGCGTGCCAGCCTTCGAGAACATCGGGTGACTGTTAAAGGCGGCGTTCAACTTCTGCCGCGAATAGGTCGGGAATATCGTCGGGGACACGTTGAGAATGGGCTCGTCGAAGATCGCCCAGAACCGCTGACCCGGCTGTTCGACGACGGCCTTCTCGCGACGGTCGACGCTGGGTTCATCCTCGCGAAGAAACCGTTCCCCACCGGAATTCACATACACTTCCATAATTGGGCGGGTCCGCCCGGAAGTGGCGAGGGAACCCTCCTGAGGGGAAGGCACGAGCTTGTATTGCAACACGGTGGCGAAGAGGCCGGCATAGTGCTCGCCGCCGCGCAAATAGCCGCCCGCGGACTGCCCCAGCAGCAAACCATCGCCCTGGCTGAAGGGATAGGCGCTGTCCGTCCACAGTTGCGTGCCGTGCAGTTCGTGGTACATCGTGGGGTTGGCGGCACATCCGCCGCTGGTCAACACGGTCGAGCGGCCGCGCAAATCGAGCCGCTGACCGTCCGAGTCCTCACAGACCACGCCAAGCACCGCGCCGTCGGCGGCTTTCACCAAGTCAACGACGGCCGTGCTGGTGAGCACGGTGATGCGCCCGGATTGCACACCTTTATTGAACAATGGTTCCATGGTGGCATAGATCGCCTTGCCGCCACCCTCGCCCCATAGGTAACGCGCCGTCTTGAAAGGCTCGTGTCCCGAACCTTTGATTGGATGCTTGTCGAGCGCTTTGAAGCCGTTTTTAGCTAACCAGTTGATGCTGTCGGCCGCGTTATCGACAAACAGGCGGCAAAGCACCGGGTCCGACGTATTGCCGTTGATGCGCATGATGTCGTCGTAATGAGCATCGGGGTTATCGTCGATGCGTTTGGCCTTCTGAAATACGCTGCCCGCAGCCGCGATTTGGCCGGCCGACCGGTCGAGCGTACCGCCCAGCAGCGGGGCCTTGTCGACGACGAGGACGCGGGCGCCGCGCTCGGCGGCAAATATCGCGACCGGAATTCCGGCGGTGCCGCCCCCGACCACGATGACGTCCCAAGTCTCTTGGGCGAAGGCCGCGCGTTCGCTACCGACCAACATGGAGAGGGTCAGCGCACCCCCCGCTTTCAACAGCGCGCGCTTGGAAATATCAAAGTCGGCCAAGGAGTTGATTTGCTCGCTGTTGGACATGAGTTACCCCTGCGCGGTGGACAACGGACTTGTTCACAGTGTGCCTTCAAAACCCCTGGCAGTCGACCGAGGTTTCAAAAACGGTCTATGTCCTACGCCTAACCTATTGAGTTTAGTAACGCCACATGGGGGCTTCTTGGCGGCACACGCTAGCCCCAAGGCTTACCTCGCGCGTGCACAGCCAGCAAGTCCCAATCGTGTCTAATAGCTATGCCGTTCCCGAGCGGTAAGTCGGTATCATTAAAGCCTGGTTAAAAAATCTTCGACACAAAAATACGCTCAATAAGGATAACGGCAGCAACGTCAGACCCGCGAGACCAATCGACCACTTGATGGCATTGGGATCCCCGACCACGTAGTCGGAGAAAACACCGATAACGGCGGGGCCTACCGCCAAACCCAGGGTATTGCCCACAAACAAGTACAAGCCGGTCGCCAGACCACGAACCTCATTGGGCGTCGCAATCTGCAGCGCCGCCGCAGCCGGCGCCAAGGGAAACTTCCAGCAGAAGGTCATCACCATGATCGTGCCGATGGCGACGACATAGCTTTGGATGAACGGAATCCAGAATGCCAATAACATCATCGGTAACATCGGCCACAGCGCGACCCGCAACTTCGCGTCTTTCCAGCCGCGACGTTCAAAATAGTCCGACAAATAGCCCGAAAGCAGCGTGCCGCTGCCGCCCAGCAAGATAACCTGCGCGCCGTAAATGTAGGCGATTTGACTTCGCTCTACCCCGAACGTCCTGACGAAATATTCAATGGCCCAAAACGACAGGCCGTACGTGAAGGCGAGATACAACCCGAATCCTGCGAAATGAAACAGGTAGAATTTCTTTCGGTCGAGCAGGAACCGTATTGCTTCAGCGAGTGGCAAACCCTCACGCTGTTGCACCGGCGAGGTAACCAACTTACTTCTGCGGCGAGGCTCCACAATGGTGGTCACCAGCAACGCGAAAATCACCCCGGGCGCGCCAACGACGACGAATGCTAATTGCCACGCCTTGAGGTCTTCTAACAGGGGAATTCCGGCCAGCGAGGCCGCCTCGAAGAATTCCAGCGCAGCGCCGCCTAGAAGAAACGCGAGACCCGTTCCAATGGCCGCTCCTGAAAGATAGATGCTTACGGCGAAACCCAGACGTTTCGGCGGGAAATAGTCCGACAGCATTGAAAGTGCCGCCGGGGACAGGGTCGCCTCGCCCACCCCGACCCCCACCCGCGCGAAGAACAACTGGAAGAAATTTCTCGCAAACCCACACGCTACGGTCATGCAGCTCCACAAGAAGACGCCGACGACGATTAGGCGCTTTCTGTTGCTGCGATCGACGATGCGCCCAATGGGAATGCCGAGAAACGTGTAAAAGAACACGAACGCAAATCCCCCGAGCAGGCTCACTTGCGTATCCGAAATGCCGAGGTCGTCCTGAATCGGCCCAATTAATAGCGCAATGATCTGCCGGTCGATAAACGCCAGGATGAATGCCAGAGTCAAGATCGTCGTGGCGTACCACGCTGTAGTGGGCTTCGGCCACTGGCCTTCACCTGCTTCATCATCGGCTTCCGGATTCGCTGCAGACGAGACCGCCACGGCTAGACTGTTGCCGCGGGGCGGCCCAGCATGAAGTCGGATCCCTTCTCACCAATAACGAAGGAAATGGCATTCGTATGTGCGCTGATCAGGCTCGGAATGATCGACGCATCGATCACCCTGAGGTTCTCCATTCCATGGACCTGTAACTGCGGTGACACTACCGCGTCCCGGTCATTGCCCATTTTGCAGGTACCCACCAGATGATTGCCCCCGAACACGCTGGCGCGAAGAAAATCGATCCATTCGTCGTCGCTCTGTACGTCGGGTCCGGGTAGGCGTTCATCGATCACATAGGGCTTGAACGCTTTTGTGTTCATGATGCGCCTTGCCATGCGGCAACCCGCTACGAGTAGAGGCAGGTCTTCATCCGCCAACAAGCTGAAATCGATGCGCGGCAAGTCACGCGCATCGAGCGAATGCAGTGACACACGGCCGCGGGATTTGGGCCGGCAAAGGCTCGGTATGATGTTCATTGCGCCACGATAATGGGCCTCGGTGCGTGCATCGACGGAAGCAAACGCAAACGGGGCAAACAGTATTTCCATATCGGGCCGTTCACCGGGCGTACGGGTATTGAAAAACGCCGCTGCCTGACTGTAGGGGCTGGTGGCCGGCCCGCGGCCCGTGGCTGCCCACTGCAGGATTGCCCCCGCCATGCGCAGCGAGCTGAGGGCAATCAGATTGTAAGTATCCACATTGACGTGGGCGCTGGTCGTAACATCGGGGTGTTCCTGCAGGTTGGCGCCAACACCCGGCAAGTCGTGTACCACGTCGATGCCCCGCTCGTTTAAGTACTCCCCCGGGCCGATGCCTGACAGCAGCAGCAGCTTGGGCGATTGGATCGCGCCGCATGAAACGACTACCTCACGCCGCGCGCGCGCCGTTAAGATCCTGTCTCCAACGCCGTAAACCACGCCGGTGCAGCGGCGGCCCTCGAAGTTGAGTCTGTGGGCCAACGCCCTCGTGACGATGTTGAGATTGTCACGCATCACGGTCGGCAACAGATACGCCCTGGAAGCCGGATCGCGCCAGCCGTCATCCTGCGTTACCTGCGCCAGCGACGCGCCGTAGTGGCCGTCGCCGTTGTAGTCGTCGATCGTGGGAATGCCGCATTCTGCCGCCGCTTCGAGAAATACGGGCGACAGCGGGTGAACGGAGCGCAACCGAGATACGGAAACCGGGCCAGCCCGCCCACGCCAACGTTCCTCGCCGATCTCTGAGGTTTCTATGCGTTTGAAATAGGGCAACAGTTCAGCGTAGGACCAACCCTCGCTGCCATGCGCGGCCCAATCGTCATAGTCCTCACGTTGCCCCCGCGAGAAGAACATCCCGTTGACCGCGCTCCCGCCGCCGAGCGTCTTGCCGCAGGGAAATCTCTCGACGCGGCCGGCGCGCGAGGGATCGGGTTGCGTTGGGTATCGCCACGTCAGCTCCGGGCTACGAATGGCACGACTGATCGCGGCAGGAACGTGAATCAACGGCGATAGCCCGGTGCCGCCGGCTTCTAGGACAAGCACACGCGTTTTCGGATCGGCGCTCAGTCGGTTACCGAGCACGCAGCCGGCGGTGCCGCCGCCAACGACGATATAGTCGTACTCCTCACCGTCGTCGGGAGAGCAGGCGCCTGTGCCAAGCGCCGCGGCCGAGATCGCGCCGGCGGTGAACGCCCGGCGGGTTACGCTGGCTTGGTAGGCTTTGTCATTCACAGGCTTTGTCAGTGTTGACTATCGCAAACAGCTCTATGAGTGCGATCCTTCCCCACTGCCCCCTTTCGATGTTTCCAAGTCCCAGTGTTTAAAGAAACGCCCCGCGTCGTATCTGATCATCGCGACGGCCTTATCGCTGAGCCTATCCGGAGACCAGATGGGGATTACCTCTGGCACGACAGTCACCTTCGCTACGTTAGGCACCACGTCCGCAAGCGATTCGATATCGGAAAAAATCTTGAACGAAAACTCGCACATGGTATCCGTCAGGGTAACGCCCACGATGACGGTTTCTCCCTGGCGCTCCACGCGGTTGACGAGGCCGAGATCCATAATCGACAGCTTCTTGCCGCTCAGCACGCAGCAAGGATCGGGCACGGTAGCCAGGGCCTCGAGCATCGCCAGTATGACGGGATCTTCATGCTCGGGGGCAAAGGCCTCATCCGTATTTGTAACCTTTGGCGCGTTAGTTGAACGTTCAGACACGACGGGTTCTCCCTAAGATTAGGTCTGCCATGCGCCGGGGGCGCGCTGCTCCGAAAAAGGCTCGCGCATACCATCTCTTGCCTTGATGACTTCAAACTTGTCCCCGGCAATCTTCTCGCGCTGGGCCTTGATATCGATGCCGTGAATCTCCGCGAAGTTCTCCCCCATGATGCGGCGCTTTTCATGCTTGCCGAACTGGAAGTCTGCGCCGGCCGGCGGTTCGTAATCCAAAATAGCGCGAGTCACAAAATAGGGGTGCTGGTTGGCCGCCGCCGACGCGTAAATAATCCTATTCAGGTCGACCTCGTTCAGGTAGTTGGACAAAAGTTGCGTGAACTTAGGGACATCGAACGCCGCCCAAAACATCGGCCCTTCCATGACAGCGGTGACGTTGTCGAATCGTTTTAGGATCTCGATGGTCTCATCGCCGAACAACCATCCGGCGTGAACGATATGAAACCAAGCTTCCGGAAAGGCCTTGGCGGCTCCCGCAAAGTCGCGGGTTTTCATGTAGGGCGTTCTCTCCCCCTCATAGCCGATCAGCTTGTGGGTCGCGATATGCTTGATGCCCTTACTGATCGCGTACTCGAATATCGGGAATGCCCTCACCTCATCATCCATGTACCACCATTCCGGCCGGGCGGTATCCAGGTTGACTCGATAGGGGTACAACTTAATTCCGTCTGCGCCCTGCTGCGCGACCTGATCAATGAGGCGGAACACCTCAACGGGATCGTCCATGATGTCGATACCCGCGTACCACACGACTCGATCGGGATAGCGCGACTTAAGGTAGGCGCCCTTGGGATTCGAAACCAGGCCATCGAAATAACTGGTGAACAGTGGTACCGAGTGCATACAGATCATGGCGGTATCACTTTCCAAAAACGCTTGCTCCACGACCTCCTCGGGCTGCCAATCGCGTGCCCATTGCGCGGCCGTCAACTGATAAGGCGCCGGGTTGACGGCGGCATGCACGCCGTAGGCATAGCCACCCTCACCTGCCTTACCGGCAAGCACAGGGTCGCGATAGTTAACGGGGTCATGGTTATAACAATGCACAACGCCGTCGATGATAAAGTAGTCATGGCGGTCCGGTCTTAAGACGGGCGACCACTGCCGGGCCGCAGCTGCGAGCGAGGGCGAAACCGCCGCGTAAGTCATCCCCGCTGCCGCTTGTTGTAATACCGAACGTCGAGTCCATTTACGCGGAGTTTCGTTCCCACCCTGAGCTTCGCTGCTAGAAGTTTTTTTCATGTTCAACTCCTTATCTCGTAAATGACGTTAGCACCGTGAATTCATACGCAATGGTCAAGGCGCTATGTACGAGTTGATTGAATGAGAGACGGACCCGGCCTGCCGGGTAAGGTCGCCGATGAGCTCACCACCGCAAACGTTCAATAGCAGAATAGTGGACTCGGCGGCAGTCATTCGCAAATGGGCGGGTGCGACGAGGGACGCGTAGCCGCGTTTACCAATGAGCTTGCGGTCTGACAGCCGAAGTCCGCCTTCTAAGATGAAAACCTCCGCCGAGGCGCCCGATTCCTCAAGACGGGACTCGAGACACCCGCCAAGTGGCACGCAGACAATAAATGCGGCGTTGTTGTTGCGTTTATCGTTGCGCAGAGTAACGATGGAAGTCTGAGGCGACAGAACCGCATCGCGAATCAGATCCGCGCAATACGCAACCACCGGTACACCGCGGTTTTCGCCTTCAGAAGCGGTAAAATAGGGGCGATCTTGCGCAGGGGTGTCTACGCGCTCGGTAACGAGCGGGCCAGAGTTTCTCAAGTAGACTTCGTAACCGTCCGGGATATCGACGCGAAATCCGTGCACTAAACCGGCCGGGTAGTACACATAGGTCAGCGGCGTCAGCCATTCGCTACCTTCCAGCGTAAACCGGCCATCAAGACAGAGAAATTCTTCATCGACGGGATGATGCTGTGGTCGCCGGTCGGTAATCTCGATAGCGGGTCTGGGAGCCGACCGTAACAGCAGTGTTCTGGCGCCGGTCACGGGGTCTTGCCTCAAGATCTTTTGCGCAATCCCCGCAGACCCGGCCTCTTCCCAGGGTAGGCTTTCTGATTCGAGCGTAAAGGCACACCCATCCGCTCGCGCCGCAGCCGCGTTATTCGGCAGCGGGCCGGGGGTGCTCACCTTATCGACTCGCCTCATCGCACCAGACCAACGGGAAAATGTCGTCTTGGGTTACAGGCTGTCCTGACTGCATCGTGCTCAGCGGCATCCCGGGTATGTTGATGCATTCGGGCCTGGGGTCCCAGCGGACGGCATCCCCGAACCAACGTGTGCTCAGCGCGACGCGCGGTTGTGTCGGATGCAGATTGGCACCCCCGCCGTGGTACGTCGCCGGGTGCAGTATCACCGCATCCCCGGGCTGCATATCGTAGGCAAGGAAACGCACCGCCGGATCGGAACGGCGTTGCTCCCAATCAAAATACTCGCTGCGCTCGCGCGGACGGCCGAGTTTCTTGGCATTGAAAGTATTTGGCCAGGAGTTGTCTTCCACCCCGTGGCTGCCGGCAATGTATTCAAGGCTGCTCAGTTCTGCGCTCACCGGATACAGCGGCATCCACAGGGTCGGGATCTGTTCCCCCAGGGCGGGCCAGGCGGCTTGATCGGAATGCCAATAGGTACGGGTTTGGCAATCCGGTTCCTTCATGAAGATGGCGTCAACAAAGAAACGGACATGGTTCGCGCCAATGACTCGGCCGATGAGCTCGGCGGCCGGAGACTCAAGGACAAACTTTGCAAATTCCGGCGCCCACCAGCGCATGTACTTGAATCGAATGAATCCCTCGGCCTGCTCGGTATAGAGTTTCCGCTGCGCAGCGTACTCGCTGCGGTTGGCCGAGATCTCCTCGCTCAGGTTCGGATCCTGGGCCAAAAACTCCGCGGGGAGGCGATAGGTGTCCGCGGGGCTGAGGTGGCGAATGCGCTGCCAGGCCTGCTGCAAATACGCCATCCAATCCTGATCGAATGCGCCCCTGATCAGTACAACGCCGTCACGACGATAAGTGTCGCGCTGCTCCTGGGTAACGGTGATGGGTAGTTCAGAATTCATCGCCGCACCGCTACGGCTTTCGGACGTCTCACAAGATGGACGCAGGTTCATGCGCTCAGTCGGGACACACTACCGCGAAATCACTGTGCATGAAGTCGCTGTCGGCGCCGCGTGGTTTGCTGACCAACTCAGCCATCGTTCTGAACTCCTCAGGCCTGCTTGGTGCCGTAAATGTTCGGCCGTGGGCGGTAACTTCCACCCCGCATCAGTAGGGCTGGCGCACCATCGCGGCTGACGGCCAAACCGGCGCGCTCCATATCACCCTCCAGATCGTAGTCCAGATGCTCCATGAACCAGACTTCGTTGTTCCAGCGATGATCCCACCAGCGGACGAAAAGGCCATAGGCGTTCTTCGGCGGCGCATTCCCCCGCGTATAGGCGTCGACCGGATAATACGTGCCGCCGCTGCGCAGCACGCGAGCAACCTCCCTAATGACCTCGGTATTCTTGGCGTTAGGCACCTCATGGTGGAGGATGAAAGACACCACCATGTCGAAATACCCATCGGGAAAACCGGTCGCTTCGGCGAGGCACTGGCGGAAGTTCACATCGACGCCCAGGTCCGCCGCGCGCATGTGCGCGTAGTCCACCATCGGACCGCCAATATCGACCCCCCAAACCTCAGCATCGGGAAAACGCCGCTTTAGGGCCACCGTGGTCTGGCCGATACTGCAGCCGATCTCGAGAATGCGGCGCACCTTGCCAGCGGCGGGCGGTTGCGCGCCGCTGGCGACACCAACCTGGACCTCGTCCTGGTTGTTATGGCCCATGTTAAAGCCATTGGTCCCATAGTGGAAAATGTAGCCCGCGAGTGGGTCACCCACATAGCCGCCCGGCATGATGTGAATTTCGTGCTTGCAATAATCGGGGATATGCATGGTTGGATTCAGTTCCAAGACCCCTGGCCCCTGATTTTCCGCAGCCCGTAGCTCCGCGAGATAGACCTCCGGGTTCGCATAAAGCAGCTGCTTGATACCCGCCCAGGTTAGGTCCTGCACGGCCAGCCAGGCCCGTGCGCTCGCCATCACGGCGGTATCCCGCTCCATCATCTCGATGACTTGTTGCACCGGCAGCTCCGTATTGGCATTGAAGCCGTTTTCCTGCAGCACTTCCGCGGCGCGCGCGCGGGCAATCCGCATCAACCCCTCCGGCGACCGTTGCACCCAGGTGCGAACCTCGGAGAGGAAATCCTGATTGCTGGCCACGTCCAAGCTCGGCAGCCGCCGCAGCTGGCCGTCCAGGCCGCGAAGCTCAAACGGCATCGCCTCCTTAGTGGCTGCCGCCACTGGGCGCAACGTTGTTGCCAAAGCCGCAGCCCCAGCTACACTGAATAGTTTTCGCCGGTCCATTTAGATCGCCTCCTTCGTTTCTGCCGCCATTCTAGGATAACCGGCGAATCACCACCAATAACGTGTTTGAACCTGGTTATAACAGCGATCTATCACCCGATAAGCCGCCCTTGCAGCCGAGTACTCACCTTCACTTACCAAGATGCCGGTCGAAGAAGCGCCAGATCACGTCATGGGCCGTTTTCGATTCGGGCAGGCCCGGCAGCATGGCGAAGGCGCCATGGCCCAGCCCCTCCTGGACGAATAACTCGGCGGTTGCGCCGGCGGCCAGCAGTCGCGCGTGGGTGACGATCGCATTGCTCATGGAAATATCCCGTGTCCCGGTGACCACCAGTGTGGGCGGGAACTTAGCGAGCGCGTCTGGGAATTCGCCCGGGGTGATGAATGGCGTGTGCTTGTCGATGCCCGCAAAGTAGTCGCGCGGCGGTTGCCCTTGACCTTGGCCGGCGCCCTGCTCCCGGGGCGGTGGCACGGCATTCAGCAGCCGGCCGGTAACCTGGGCGTCGCCGCCGTACCAGAAACCATCGACCGCACCGGAACAAAACACGCCAATCGCCCCGGGTAGCGGCAGCCCCTTGCTCTCCAGCCAGGGCACCATCTGTGCGGCGAGGGTACCGCCCGCGGAGCAGCCATAAATGCCGATGTTCTCCGCGGGCGTGTCTTTTAGCACATGCCGATACACCGCCTCCATGTCCTCGCTGGCCGCCGGATACAGATGTTCGGGCGCGAGGCGGTAGTCGACCGCGATGACCTTGACGCCGCCGTAGCCCGCCATGGGCACCGCCTCGATTCGGCCGCCGTAGGTCCCCCCAAACGTGAAGCCACCGGAGTGGGCGTTTATCAGCACCCGCTTGCGGTTGTGCTCGGCCACCCCCCCTTTCGGCGTGACGACATGGACGTGAACGCCGCTGATACGCGTGTCCTCGATTTCCACGGGAAGCACACGCAGCCAGCCGTCCAATACCTGCTTGGAGCGTCGGTCGGCGCGGGCGCGGGTGGTCTCGATCCCATCGCTGGCTGAAAAGTCAGGGCGATTCTGCAGTTGCTTTGCCATCGCCGCTTTGGCTTGCGGGCTCAAGAACCCCGACAGGGGTGCCTGCATTGCCGGCGCGTGGATGGTCCCGTCAGCGCCTACCGTGGGCAGTGGCTCGTCTGCGGCGATCGCGCCATTGACGTGGCACTGCGCTAACAACATTGCTACACAAGCGGCGGGTC
>JAHEKG010000057.1 GCA_024638475.1 Rhodospirillales bacterium
CGGAAAATCCTCGACTACATTACCATCGCAAAAGAAGAAGGAGCGCGTTGCGTCTTGGGCGGTGACTCCGCGACCCCGCCGGCCGGTAGCCAGGGATTGTTCATCCAGCCGACTATTTTCGCCGATGTCGTGAATCACATGCGTATCGCCCAAGAAGAAGTGTTCGGGCCGGTGCTATCGGTATTGCGTTTCACGGACGAAGAACAGGCCATCGAAATCGCCAACGATGTGAACTACGGGCTCGCTGCGGGCGTGTGGACGACCAGCTTGAACCGGGCCATTAAGTTGTCGGAACGGCTGGAGGCAGGAACCATCTGGGTGAACACCTATCGATCGACGAGCTACACGACGCCTTTCGGCGGCTACAAAGCCAGCGGACTGGGGCGCGAGAACGGCATGGAAGCGGTTAAAGAATATCTACAGACAAAGAGCATCTGGTTTTACACGGGAGAAGGCGTAGCCAACCCTTATACGCGCCGCTAGCGATCACTTAACTCAGTTGTATTCCATCGACGGCGCAGTACCATCAATTACAACGAATAGGTAACGGCAATGAGCATTTCAACGAAAACTTTTGGCTTGGCGGTTGCAGCCTGCCTCCTACAGGCATGCGGGGAGCAGCCTTCAAACTCGGGCGCAGCTCCGCAAGCGGCCCCAGCAGAGCATGGTCAGCTGTCAGGCAGCGTGAGCGGCTCGCAGCCGGGCGTGTTGCCGGTTGTATACGCCCACAACACAGACAAGGAGGTGGCTTACACGGTCTTCGTTGTCAATGGCAAGTACCGCGCCGTGAAAATGATTCCCGGCAACTACGACATTACCATTCGCCCGGCGGTGGATCAGCTTGAAGGCTTTACCCCGCAAACCGTCGCGATGCGAATCGGCGGCGGGGATCATGCAAAGGCTGATTTCGCGCTACAAGATGTCGGGCCGAGACCAAACTACGTCGGCGGCATGGCGTATGACAACGCGGAGATCGCGCCGTACGACGAGGTTTACCCGCCGGGGCCTGGGCGCGATATCTTGGAGCGTACTTGCCACGGCTGCCACACTGTGCAATTTTTTCCCTATAACTATCCACGCACCTATTCGGGTGGTCGCGGGCCCAAGAATAAGGCAGCTTGGGGCGTCGTCACGGACCGGATGCATAAGGGCCCGGCCTTCGGCCGCGCGGGCAAGGCGTCGATGTTCGACCCGAAATACTTACCGCCCGCTGATAGAGACATCCTCGTTGACTACTTAGCCGAGGCGTTCCCAGCGGACGCCCCACCTAAGATCGTGCAGTTATCCGAGGAGCCTGAATTGGATTTGGCGGTGTTGGAAAAGGCCATGTTCGTTGAGTACATCTACCGAGAATCTGACGAATACGACGTTTGGCCCTGGCCGCATCAGATCGACTTCGACGACGACGGTAATGTTTGGCTCGCGTATACCGCGTGTTGCATTGTCCGTTTCGATCCGCGCACCGGCGAACAGACCGCCTTCGAAGGTCATGGCGGCGGACACGGTGTCGCCGTAGACCAGACGGACGGCACGGTTTGGTATTCCGGGGATGTGGTCCGGCGTTTGGATCCTGCCACCGGACTGGTTGATCATTGGGTGGCTGAAGACCGCATGCTCGGTAGCAACACGCAGATTTTCGATTCCAAGGGCAACCTTTGGCTATCCTTATTGGCGGCCGGCGCATTGGGAAAATGGGACCGCGCTAGCGACTCTATTGTCTATTGGGAAGTGCCCGTCCTGCGCAGCCGGCCCTACGGCATCATTGTCGACCACAAAGACAAGGTCTGGTTTGCCGATTACCACAACGGCGGCGTGACCCGTTTCGACCCGGACACCGAAATATTCAGACACTTTCCTTTGGTTGCGGACAACGCAGCGACTTCCATCCGCCGGCCGGGCGTTGATTCGAAGGGGATGATCTGGGCGGGCACGTGGGGTAACCGTGCTTTCAACAACTCGATTCTGTATCAGCTGAATCCGGATACAGGCGAGGTCATACGTCGCAAGATGGGCGTGCCCTATGCCGCAGCCTACAACGCGGAGGCCGATAGCGAGGACAATATTTGGGTGTCTAACGACAACTACCTGACCAAGTACGATCAGGTGGCCGATACATTCACCCACTTCCCGATTCCCGTCCGGTCGGACACGCTCAAGACAACCATCACGCGCGACGACGGCATCTGGTATATCCCCCGCAACGCCGGCAAGTATGCGGGCTACGGCGGCGTCGCGGCCGTGTTATACACGGATAAGGACAATATCAAGACGTTGGCCGCCTATCATTCGCCGGACAGTGCCGGTTACGCGTTGAGCGATTATAAAGGCCCGCCTGCCCCTAAGGTGCGGGGCGTGGAACGGAAAGTGCCCCTTGGCGCTCAAAACGCAGCGGCCTACGCCCAGTTTGCGTTGGACAACGGATTACTGGACGAGGCCGATGCGGATGCGATTGCCGAGGCCAAGAAGGCGATCGAAAGTATCCAGGAAAGTGTGGAACGGGCTGACTAGCCGCATTCGCTCAGCATAGGACAGTACTAGATGTGGCAACCGACCCAAATCATGATGAATGGCGACTTGATGCCATACGAAGATGCGCGCCTTCATCCAATGGCTTTGGCGGTCACCTATGCCGCAACGGTATTTGAGGGTTTGCGCGCCTACCAGGTACCCGATACGAACCAGTTCTCTTTGTTCCGGTTGCCGGAACACATCCGCCGCCTCCAAGTCGGCATGAAGCTCATGCGTTTCGATCGCAGCTACGATACAGACTACATACGGGATTGTCTGACGCGCTTGATACGGGCCAACGAACCGGATACCGATGTCTATATCCGTCTCCTCGTCTATATCGAAGGCACCGGCTTGCTCGCGACCACCGGGCCCGTGGGCTTTACCGCCGCGGCAATGCCCCGGGACAAGCCTAAGTTTGTGGACACGGGCATGAATTTGGGCGTCAGCTCCTGGCAACGTTTGGCGGACAACGCCAGCCCGCCACGCATCAAGACCACGGCGAACTATGTCAACGCGCGCCTGGCCGTGCACCAAGCCAAAGCCGACGGCTACGACGGTGCCTTGATGCTGACGCCGGAGGGCAAGGTCTCCGAGGCGCCCATCGCCTGTTTTTTCATGGTCCGTGACGGACGGCTGATTACACCGAGTACCAGTAGCAACATTCTCGAGAGCATCACCCGTGACACGATTATTACCCGCTACCAAGAGCTGACCGGCGACGCGGCGATAGAGCGCAGCATCGACCGTAGCGAACTGTATTTCGCGGACGAGGCGTTCTTGTGCGGTACCGGCCAGGAAATCTTGCCCGTAACCACCATCGACAGGTTGCCGGTCGGCGAAGGCAAGGTCGGCCCGCTCACCAGCCAGCTGCGCCAAGACTATTTCGACATCGTCCGCGGTCTGAGTCCTGAGCATTCCGAGTGGCGCACGCTGATCTAGGCGGGCTCCAAGAAAAGACCCAAGATGGCAGGCGGGTTGCGAGCGCTTGTTTTTCCAACCGCCATTCGATCCATTTCCCTTATACTGATATGCATTCGCCATCGCCAATCACGTGTAGGCGGATTATCCAGCCCCGAGGGAGATTCCATGGACTACGAATATTCACCGATACCGTTCCGGCCGCGGCTGCAATGGCCGGACGGCAAGCGCCTCGCTCTCGTGATCACTTTCAATCTCGAAACCTGGGATATGGTCAAAGACTACGAGGAGCCTTACTACGCGGGCGGGCCCGCCATCTTGCCGGATGGTCTGCCGGGGAATGTGGCTGACTTTCCGAACTATACCTGGCGCGAATATGGTCAGCGAGTCGGCATCTGGCGAATGTTTGCCGCGCTCGACAAGCTAGGTGTTAAGCCGAGCTGCACACTCAATGCGGTGACCTGCGAACGTCGCGTGGAAATGGTCCAGGCGGCGATGGAGCGCGGTTGCGAAATCGTCGCCCATAACTATGAGCAGGGTGAACTACTCACCCGCTTCGCCCATGATCGCGACAAAGAACGCGATGTCATCCTGCGCACCCTGGAAACTTACGAGCGCACCGTCGGCAGAAAATCCAAGGGCTGGTTGTCATCGTCCTTGCGCGGCACGGTCAACACCCCCGGTATCCTAGCCGAGCAGGGTTTGTTGTTCTATTGCGATCTGCTGAACGACGATCAGCCGTATATGATCAACACGGAACATGGCCCGATCGTCTCGACGCCCTACTCCAACGAGATTAACGATTTCACCATTCTGACTCGACGCGGCCACACGACCGACGAGTTCCGCGATATCCTCATCGAGGAATTAGACGTGCTGTATGAGGAGTCCGCGGAGAGCGCCCGAATCATGAACGTCGGACTGCATCCCCATGTCAGCGGGCGCGCCTATCGAATCCGGGCTTTGACCGAGTTCATCGAGCATGCCCAGTCCTTGGACGGCGTCTGGTGGGCTACCCGCGAAGAGATCGCGACGGCCTATCTGGAACAACAAGGCAGCTAAGAGCGCGCGGCTCGTTCTTCAGAGTAAAAAAAGCGCCGGGAACCCGATTGGGCTCACGGCGCTGGAATTATCACTGCGTGCTCGCGTTTTAGAACGTGTAGATCGCGCGGATACCATAGGTGCGCTTCTCGGGCAGACCGGCGGTAATAATTCTGTTCGCGCCGAAGTAGGCAAAATCGAGGAGCAGCTGATAGTTGGGCAAGGTATCGTCGTCGAAAAGGTTCTTGGCATAGGCTTCCAAGCGTAGATTCTCGCTCTCGATCCCAGCCCGCAGGTTAAACCGGTTGCTATCCCCGGTTTCCAATATGTTGGCATCCGTGGCATAGCGACTGCCCTGATGGATGTAATCGCCGCGGACAAACCACTCATAGGCCTCATTGAGTTGCCGTTGATAGGTACCGGACAGCGAGCCTTGGATTTCGGGGGTGCGACTCTTAACCTTATTAAGGCCGGTGATATCCGTCGTGCCTAATAAAAAAGCGCAATCGCCGCAGGCATTATAATTTTTGTAGACCGCCTCGTTATAGCTGAAGGTGCCCTCAACAGTTAAATTGTCGGTCGCAGCCCAGATACCTTCGGCTTCGATACCTTGAAGCTCGATAACGCCGGCAATCACGTTGCCGGAAATAAAAGTGATCGAGTTATCCGGGAGCGTCACTTGGCGACCCGTTGCGCTCTGGGCATCCCAGTCGGCAGTGTAAATGGACAAACTCGCCTGGGCGCGGCCATCTAACAAGGTGGCTTTCACACCCGCCTCAAGGTTCTGAATCTCCTCTTCCGGTACCGAAGCACCAATGCCTACCGTCGCCAGCTGGTCGAGCACGCTTTGGGGTTGGCCCAGTAGATTCACATTAAAAGCGCCGGGACGCGTTCCTTCACCGTAGGTGGCATAGAACGTGAGGTCGTCATTGGGCTTGAAATCGACGATTACTCGGGGGGTAGTGCTATTGAAGGTGCCCGATGCCGATTCCGCGCCGCTGGTTCTGGCCTCCGATACTTCGTCCCTTTGACGGCGAGCCTCTACGCTCACAGTCACCTTGTCGGTAATGTCGTACTCCACGGAACCGAAAAGCCCCGTGGTCTTATTGTCGAACACATTGCCGAAGCTGAAAGAGCGAATGGCTCCGAATACCTTGAATCCGCTGGTACGAACGCCCTCGAAGTCGAAGTAACTCGCGCCGATCATCCACCTCAGCCGATTGTCGGGCGACGAGCTCAATCGAATCTCCTGACTGAAGTCCTCCAGGTCACGGCTGTTCAAAAGCGTGACGTCCTGAGCCGGACCCGGAGTCCCGGGCAAAGCCGCGCTGTTGCGCCGGTCCAGGTCATCCAGGGCCATCCACTCGTTGGAATGCACGGCCGTAGACGATGACAGTGTCAGGCCGTTGGCGAATTCATAGTCCATGACCAGGCTGGCTTGCTTGGCTAAGCGCTCCAAACCGAAACCGTCCAGGAACGGCGGCATGAAAGCGAAGTCCAAGCTGAAGCCGGGGTCCCCAACGCCGCTTAACAACCGCCGTTTGTCAGGCGTCAAAACGGTGTCGGCCTGAATCTGGCTCCCTGTTGGGAAGGGCGCTACACCACAAATGTAGTTGTTCGGGCCACCGTTGCGCGTGTTCAGCGTGGAGCCCGGCGGATTACAGTTAAAATTTGATTCGCCATTGCCAAAGCCGTAAGCGAAGGATGCTCCCGGGCCGTCGTCATCGCGCCAGTTATGGATACGCAGCTTGGCACTGAACTGGTCGTTAGGGTGGAAATGCAAAGTGCCGGCGAAACTGGTGGTCTTGCGCGCGCCCAGGGTGATGCTCGAATCATTGCCCAGAGGATACTGACCATCGGTCTGCCATTGGCTACCGGTCAAACGGTAAGACAGCGTGTCGGTGATCGGACCTTCGATTTGTAAACCAAAATTGGATTCGCCGAACTTGGCCCCTTCGGCAGTGACCTTGCCCGTAAACTCGCCACTCGGCGTCTTGGTGACAAAGTTGACGGCACCGGAAAGAGTAGACCGGCCGAAGTACGCACTTTGCGGGCCCCTCACAATCTCAATGCGCTCTGCATCCTCGAGCCCTGCAATAACGCTACCCAGCATCGGCACGCCGTCCACAAATACCGTGGCGGCTTGCTGGTGATCGTTCTCTGTATTGATGCGCATACCGCGCACCACCAGAATCCGGTTGGAGCGATCACCGCGGCCCACGGACACTTCAGAGAAGAAGAATCCCGGCGTGAAATCGACTATATCCCTGAAATTGACCAACCCCTTGGCCTCGATGTCACCGGCGCCGATGGCCGACAGCGCCAATGGCACGTCCAGCAGCGATTCCTCTCGCTTACGCGCGGTAACCACGACCTCTTCTAGCGTTCCCTGAGCGCTAACTGGTCCAACAGCACCGGGAGCTGCAAAAAACAAAAGACCTGCTGTGAATGCGGCTGAGACGATACCTAGTTGCGGCTTAATCATTGGACTCCCCTTGGCTGTTACGCCGTGTATCCGTTGGATCAACCTAACCTTCTTAAAGGGCCATGATAGGTTATTGAATTAATTGCTCATTGCCCCTTATCGAACTTCGATAATAGGCTAGTTTGCAAACGTCTACAAGCAGAGCTGCGGGGTACGAGGGTAGGATCCAAGCGTGCAAAAATACCAATTATTCATCGAAGGTTTAAATTGCTGCGAACCAACGGAGTGACCCCGCAAGTCAATCGGCCAACCAAATTTCATCGTAGTTGATGATGCGGTTGATTGGATTGAAGCCCCGAACCCGGCTCGATAAACCGTCGAACAGTACTAGCTCGTAGAAGTAAAGCATTGCCGGATCCTCATGGTAAATACGGGCAAGCTCGTGGAGGATTTGCAGCCGTTTGTCGGGATCGAACTCGCGTTGCGCGGCCTCGATCAGTGGCATGACCGACTTGTCACAATGCCAGGGCTTGATGCGCTGGCAGGAGTGCATGGGAATCGGGCGCATGATATCGAGCGTCGGTTTTACGTCGTAGTCCATGCCGAATGCCGTACCGGCCCAATTGCCCGAAATCGATTTTGAGATCAGTTGCGCGATAGGCACACCGCGCACTTCCAGATTCACCCCGACGTCCGCTAGCTGCTGGGCGATAAAGCTGTAAACCGGTACGGCCGCGGTACTACCGCTGAGTACGACCTCGGCGACCATATCGAAGCCGTCCGCATAGCCTGCTTCGGCAAGCAATCGGCGGGCCTTATCGGGATCATAGGGGTAGGGTTTAATGTCGGGGTCATAGCCGTTAGCGGTATGAATTCCGGGCTGCCCGGCCGGTCGCGTGTGGCCGAGAAACAGCGCATCGACGATGGCCTGCTTGTCGACAGCGTAATTGAGCGCCTGCCGCACTCGCCGGTCGCGAATGGGCGAGTCCTTCTGCGTGACGAAGGCCATGCCGGAGACGGACGATCCAGGGCCAATGTGCATCTTGTTGCCGGTGCTTTCGATGGCCTGAATGTCGTCGGGCGCGAGAATCAAGGCAATATCAAGCTGACCGGATTGAATCCCCTGCAGGCGAGCCGACGGGTCCGGCATTTGATGGATTTCTAGCCGATCGACGCGCGGGGGCCGCCAAGAACCTCGGTAGGCGGCCAGGTTGATCTTAGCGGCACGCCATCGGACCACCTTGAAGGGCCCCGTGCCCACCGGGTCTTGACCGAATCCTTCCGGCCCGAGCGCCTGCCAGTGGCGCGGCGCCACCATTCTGAACGCAGCAAGCTTTGCCGGTAACACTAATGTCGGTTGGACCGTCGTGATTTCCACGGTGTGGCTGTCGATCGCTCTCGCGCCGGCGACATAGCGAAATTCACGGGCCACCGATTCCCGCTTCGCCGCGTCGGAGGTGATGTACTCGATGTTCGCGACAACCGCATGGGCATCGAAAGGTTCGCCGTTTGAAAACGCAACGCCCTCACGCAACCGAAAATGCCAGGTGAGTGGGTCCAACGCCTCCCAAGACAGGGCCAATGCGGGTAACACCTGGCCATTGGCATCGACCTTGGTAAGGTTGTCGAAGATGGCAGCCCAGATATAGATTTCCGAGATGCTGGTGGAGCTGTGTGGATTGCCAAGCGCCTTGGGTAGCGAGTAACTGGCCAGGCGCAGCACCTGCTCAGCACTGGTCCTCACGGGCCATGCAGCCGACAGCGCAGCGACGGCAAGGCCCGCAAGCAAACCTGCCGCCAAGCGTTGGTTAGCAACTGACTGGCTCAACCGCACTCCTCGTCAACCGGCGAGCGCCGGGTCGCATCCGGTATACAATAACGCTACCTGACCCGCCCACCGGACAGCAAGCTCGAGGCCCCGCTCATGGTTGAAAAAGAACAATTACGGTTCGGCACCTTCATGCCCCCGATCCACCCCGTGGGAGAAAACCCGACACTGTGTCTTGAACGGGATCTGCAGCTGATCGAGCACTTGGACCGGCTGGGGTTCCACGAAGCCTGGTTGGGCGAACATCACTCCGCGGGCACCGAGCTTTATTCAACGCCGGAGCTGATGATCTTGGCGGCGCATTACCGAACCCGGCATATTCGTTTGGGCACTGGGGTCAACTCGCTGCCCTATCACCACCCGTTGATCTTGGCGGACCGCACCATGCAGCTCCATCACATGACCCGCGGACGCTCCATGTTCGGCGCCGGTCCGGGGGCGTTGGTTTCCGACGCCAAGATGCTGGGGATCGAAACCACGCGCCAACGGGACATGATGGAAGAGGCCCTGGAAATCATGCTGCGGCTGTTTCGCGGGGAAACGGTGACCTACGCATGCGATTGGTTCCAGATCAAAGATGCGCGCCTGCAGCTACGCCCCTACGACAACATACCCATTGAAGTGGTCACGGCGTCCATGTTCTCGCCGTCGGGCCCGCGGGCGGCCGGCCGCCTCGGCACCGGGCTCATGTCCATGAGCGCGACGGCTGCCCCCGCCCTGGCCGCGGCGGGCACCAACTGGGACATTGCCTGCGATATCGCAAAGCAACATGGCAATACGATGGACCGCCGGGACTGGCGCATGATCGGCTTGGTGCACTGTGCGGAAAGCCGCAGCCAGGCCCTCGAGGATGTTCAATTCGGCCTGGAGCAGTGGGTGCAGTATTTCGAAGACGTCGCTGTCATTCCTATGGTACCGCCCGACCGGCGCGGCGACCCGGCGGCTCATCTAATCGAGTCCGGGATGGCTGCCATCGGCACCCCCGATGACGTCATCGCCCAAATCGAAGGACTGTGGGAATCCTCCCAGGGCGGGTTCGGTTGCTACCTCATCACGGATCATAACTGGGCACGCTTTCAAGCCAAGCTGAATTCTTTCGACATGGTAGCCCGCTACGTCATCCCGCACTTCCAACGCCAGGATTTACAAAGGCAGGCGTCCTACGACTGGGTTAGGGCACACCAGAAGGACTTCAAAGCCTCCCACGAGAAGGCTTCGAACGAGCAAGTCGAGCGCCATGCGCGCGAGCTGAAGGCGCGCGAGGCATAACCCTGGGCGTCGAACGCCGCGCTATTCCCGACGGCGCGCTCTTGATCAAGTACCGCGACGCACGCTACTCGAACGATGCGCGAGCGTACACGGATTGCTTCGTCACCGAAGTTACCGGTGAGTTCGGTTTAGCAGATTTCATCAACGCGTTTTACACAACCTGGCTGTTTAAGCTCGAGCGGGTGATCATCCAAGTGCTCGCGCGAAGACCGTCGACCGACGACGATGTCGCGCGCCTCGCCGACGGTGTGGCGGAGACGTTCGCGGTCTGGACGGTCGAAGAGCGAACGCCCGCGCAAGTATTGCTCTGCGACGCCCGCGGTCGAACGCGGTCCTGGCTGATGGTGGAACCCGCGGGGGACCCGGCGCAAACATCCACCTGCCTGCTGTTTGGATCGGCGGTTACCCCCGTCACCGCAGGTGGCAGGACCGAACTGGGGATGAGTTTTCGGCTGCTGTTGCCCATTCACCGGGTTTATTCAAGACTGCTGCTCAACGCATGCAAAGCGCAGCTGCTGCGCACCCGCAGATAGTTTTGCCGGGCAGCATCCGCCGCCGCAGCGAAGTTAGCGTAGAATGAGGGCCGACGGCAGAAAGCGGCAACGACGAACAACAATAGGGGACACGATGAACAAACCCGCAGTACCGATATTCTATGGCTGGTCCGTGTTGGGCGGCGTGTTCCTGATGTATGCGGTGTCCAACGGTATTGCGAATTTTACCTTACCGCTGCTTTACCCGAACCTGATGGACGAATTCGGCTGGGACCAAGCCGAGGTCACGCGCCCCGCCGCGATCAAGTTCCTGTTTGCCTCGCTTTATAACCTAACGGTCGGATACCTCATGGATCGTTACCCGCCGCGCCCTATCATGGCGGCCGGCGCGCTGATCATGTCCTTAGGTGTATCCGTCATGATCTTCATGACGGAGCTCTGGCACTTCACCGCTATTTACCTGCTGCTCGCCTTCGGGATGTCCATGTGCGGATTGATCCCCTGCATGGTGACGGTGAGCCGCTGGTTCGAAAAATATCGCGGCCGGGCGGTGGGCGTTCTGTTGATGGCCTCCAGTTTTGGCGGCGCGGTGCTGCCGCTGATCATCAAAGGCCACGTTGCCGACGGCGCCTGGCGGACCGCGGTACTGATCCTCGCCGGAATCGGTGTTGTCGGCATGTTTTTGCCGGTGTTGTGGCCGGTCCGTGCGCGGCCATCGGATAAAGGCCTTACGCCCGACGGTATCCCTAATGACGGCGGCACCGAGCAAAAAGTGCAGCTGGGGATCGCCGGCGGCGCCAGCGTCGCGGAAGCGGCGCGGCTGCCCATGTTTTGGTTGTTGTTGTTGGCGACCGGAATTCTCTGGTTCTGTATAACGGGCGTTATCCAACATCAAGCGCTCTACCTCGGCCGCGATCAAGGCCTGGACGGCGGAACCCTCGCGGGAATGTTCAGCCTGTTTTTCTGGTGCTCCATCTTCGGCAAGTTCATTTTCGGCTATCTCAGCGACCATTTTGCCAAAAGCAATATCATGCTGTTGGCCGTGCTTAACCTCGCGTTCGGTTTACTCATACTGCGCTTCGTGGATGGGGCCGGCAGGGAGATGATCTACCTGTATGCCGTCGTCTACGGCATCGGCTTCTCCGGCGCGTTCACGATGATTCAGCTGATGATCGCCGAATTGTTCGCCGGCCCGACCTATGGAAGCATCTTAGGGATTTATGTCGCCGTGGATACCATCGCGGCCGCCGCGGGCATCGCCGTACTCGGCGAAATCAGGGTCGCCGCCGACAGTTATATTCCCGCCATCGACACGATGCTTGTCATGGTGTTTGTTGCGGCCTGTTGCGTCATCGGCGTAAAACGGATCAGCTCCAGATGGGTACAGCAAGTATCCACGAGCCCGGCGTAAAGAATGCTTGAGGGCTAGATGCGATGAAACAACTTGCCGCGCTGCTCCTAACGCCGTTCTTCGCGGCCGCCGGCCACGCTCAGTGCACCGAAGGCGACTGCGTCAGCGGTCACGGGCGCATGGACTATGCCGATGGTTCCAGCTATGTCGGCGAGTGGCAGAACGGCCGCCGCCATGGTCAAGGGGTCCAGAAGCGGGCTAATGGAGGGCTGGTCACCGGCGAGTGGCGCGACGGCGAACCAAACGGACATGGGACCTACACCTTCACCAATCGGGCGAAGTACGCCATCGAGTGGACCGGGGACGAGCCCCAGACCGGTGGGCCATGGGCCTACTCGAACGGCGGCAAATATGTCGGTGGTCACGATGACCGCGAGCATGGCGAAGGTACAGTCATGTATAACGACGGCGGTACCTACATCGGCGGCTACAATCATGGCAACAAACACGGTAAAGGCACGTTTTGGTACCCCAGCGGCGGAATCTATTTCGGCGACTGGCACGAGGGAAAGCCGGGCGGACAGGGTATTTTCGTGTTGCCTAACCGCGGCGTCTATGTTGGCGCCTGGCGCGACGGCTTACCCAATGGGCAAGGCCTGCTGACCTTGCCTGACAATTCCATTCGCGACGGTCTTTGGGAAAACGGCCAGTTCGTCGGCGCCGAAGCAAGCGACTAGGATACCGCAACGATGCAACGACGCACCTTATTAGGCGGTCTGGCCGGCATAGCAGTCGGGGCAGCTCGCTCGAGTAGCGCTCAAACCACCTCGCAACTGACAACCCTCGATCCGAACAATCGAGAGCATCTCGGCTTGCTGCAGAAAAAACTCATCTACTCGGCGGACGACAGACCGTTGATCTGGTGGATGCGGGGCAAAAAGTACGGCTCTATCAACGGCGAGATTACACCATTGTGGACGCTCAACGTCTTGCTGTTCAAAGCTATCACCCATAACGACGACGGCAGTTTCGACGCCCGCTCCATGGAAATCGTCTACAAAACCGATGTAGAGACCGACGCGCTGTTGCGCAGCTGGCGAAATCCCTACAACGGCGAGGTGTACGAAGAAGTGCCATTGATCATGGGTCCACTAACACGCCGTTTCACTAGCCATGGCCCGGTCAGCCAGACCGCATTGCCCGGGGCGGACATTAAGAGATCCGGAACGTTGGGCCCCGCGGAAATCGCCGGTGACGATGTCTGGCTGTGGTCCGACTCGTCTGTCTTGGTTGATCGCGGTGACCGGGGCATGTTCCGGGCCAATGACCTGTCCACCTATCACGGCAAAGTTTCCGATGTGCTGAATCCTAATATTCAAAGCGCACCCGCCACCATGACGGTCCACATTATTCAAAGCTGGCATCCTTGGATGAACATGGGGGCCCAAGAAGGCACCCTTGTCACGCGAATCGCCGGCACCAAGTGTTTCTCCGTCGACGATATTCACCCGCGCATACGCGGCTTGCTGCGCGAACATCACCCGAGCATTGCCGAGGATTTCGTGGCGCGGCTCGCTGGGCCACCGGAACGGTTTGATCGCTAGGTGCTGCGTCACTTCCTGAAAGGATCGAGGACGGCTTACTGCGCCTTCCTGGTTCTGTGTTGGTCGGGCGCTGCCACGGCGGCAGATTTGGCCATTACCAACGCCACCGTCATCGACGGCAGTGGCGGGCCGAATCTGCCCAACCGCACCGTGCTGATCGAAGGCAATCGCATCAGCAGTATCCAATCGGCAACGCAAAGCATTCCCCCGGGTGCTCATGTCATCGAGGCGACAGGGAAGTTCTTGATGCCTGGCTGGATCGACGCGCACATTCACCTTGTCGGCGCCGGTCAATGGCGGGGACTGGAAAACCCAGCGGGCGTGGACATCGACGAAAATGCTGCTCTATCCGCCCTGCATGGTTTTCTATATGTAGGTGTAACGTCGGTTTACGATGCCGGCAACAACCCCGACCTCATTCTCGACATGCGCCGCCGTGAGCGCGCCGGAGAGATCATCAGTCCGCGGATCTTTGCTTCCGGCCATGCCCTGAGTTGGCCGGGTAGCTGGATGGCGGGCTCTTTCCATGGGGTTGGCGTCCCTGATTGGCCCGACACCAAAGCAGTGCTCGACGCCCAAATCGCAATCAATCCCGACATCCAAAAACTCGTGATGGAGCGCTTCGGCATGGGTCCGAATCCACTGGCACCATCGCTGCCCAACGACGTCATGGCGAAGATGGTGACGTACCTAAAACAGCACGGGGTCCGCACCTCCATCCATGCGGTGAAAGAAGACCTCGCGCTGGCCGCCATCGAGGCGGGTATCGATACCTTGGCACATCCGGTAACAACCGCCCGGGTCAATGTTGCGTTCACTCAACTCCTTGCGCAGCGGCGGATTCCCGTCGCCAGCACGCTTGCGGTCTTCGATGAAATCATTCGATTGGGCGAAGACCCGACCGTCCTCGATACGCCGCTCAACAACTTTGTGCTGGGCGAAAGGGAAATCGCAGCCCGGAAAGCCAAGGGGCCTCCGCTTTACGCCAGCATGGGCTGGACGACTTGGTTCAAAGCGCTATCCCCGTATCTAAAAGAAAACGTCCGCAACTTATACGACGCCGGCGGGGTAG
>JAHEKG010000331.1:0-2280 GCA_024638475.1 Rhodospirillales bacterium
CCGCAAGATCTTCATCACTTGGGGTGATCATGCCATGACGGACAACATCGCCCATTTGGTCCTGGCGCGGCTCCCGGACGGCCCGCCGGGGGTGCGCGGAATCTCACTTTTCTTGGTGCCCAAATTCTTGGTGAATGACGACGGTTCTCTGGGTGAGCGCAATGACGTCGCCACCGTTTCGGTCGAGCATAAATTGGGCATCCACGGTAGCCCAACGTGCAGTCTGAATTTCGGCGACAACGGTGGCGCAATTGGCTACCTGGTCGGCGAGGAGAATCAAGGATTGGCGTGCATGTTCACTATGATGAATCATGCGCGTATTGCCGTGGGTGTCGAAGGTTTGGCGATGGGAGAGCTTGCCTATCAAAAGTCGCTGCACTACGCGCGTGAGCGCGTGCAGGGCCAGCTTCCCGGCAAGGGGCCCGTAACGATTATTCATCACCCCGACGTGCGCCGCATGCTGATGACCATGCGTGCCTACGTCGAGGCGATGCGTGGCCTAGCCTACGTGACGGCCGCCAATTTGGATTTGGCCGAACATGCGGGTTCGGAGGAAGCGCGGGCCGCCGCGGCTGATCGCGTCGGCGTTTTGACCCCGGTCGTCAAGGGCTGGTCTACCGAGATCGGTCAGGAGCTTGCTTCACTCGGTGTTCAGGTCCATGGCGGTATGGGTTACGTCGAGGAAACCGGCATTGCGCAGGTTTATCGAGATGTGCGCATCACGACAATTTATGAGGGCACCACGGGAATTCAGGCTAACGATCTGATTGGCCGCAAGCTCATTCGCGATGGCGGACAAGCCCTAAGCGCGGTTTTGGACGAGATGGAAGCCGTTGCCCAAGCCGCGACGGACCCGCAGCTCGAATCCATCGCCGGCGCCTTGACGATGGGCCGCGAGGCGCTGGCCGATGCTCGGGACTACTTACTCGCCAACCATGCCAGCGATCCATCAATCCCGGGCGCCGCCGCGGTGACCCTGCTGATGCTTTGCGGGACGGTCATGGGCGGCTGGCAGCTCGCGCGAGGCGCGCTGGCTGCGTCGCAGCAGCTGGCAGCCGGCACGGCTAGCGGCGACACCGATTATTTGCAGGCCAGGATTGCCGTGGCACGGTTTTACGCGGAACACATCATGCCTAAGGCGTCGGCCCAACGGGCCAGCATTGTTGCCGGCCCCACAAGCACCATGGGTCTCAAGGACGAACAGTTCTAGGGCGTATCCGTCCCCGTAATGACGACGACCAGCAGGCGGCAGTTCTCGTC
The DNA here is from genome assembly GCA_024638475.1 of Rhodospirillales bacterium. Classification (GTDB taxonomy): domain Bacteria; phylum Pseudomonadota; class Gammaproteobacteria; order Steroidobacterales; family JAHEKG01; genus JAHEKG01. Next base: position 1,261 of record JAHEKG010000331.1, read on the forward strand.
GCTGGTGTTTTCCCAGGTGTGGAGGGCGCCACCTTGCACCAAAACGTCCCCGGCCCTTAACAGCAACCGCTGCTCCGGCAGCACGAGATAAACCTGACCGCTCATGACCGCGATATAGTCCAATGTGGCATTTCGATGCAGCGGGATGTCACCCCCCGATCCCGCCGGCAGGTCGGCGATATAAAAACTCGTCCCCGCGAATTCTTCGCGGTAGGCATTGCCGGCGGTGAGCGTGGCGTCTTTATCCAGGGGTAGGGCGACCGGCGTGCTCGGCGATTCCCAAAGCCGAGTTATGGTCGTGCCATTGAGCTCGAAAGCCACCGGTGGACGCCCGTCCGCGAGGATCTCGGTCTGGCCCTGGCGGTCTTGGCTGGTAACGATTCGCCGCACCGGGCCCGGCGGGGTTTCGGCGCTACCCGCCAACGGGCCCAGCGCCGTTAGCGCCAGCATCTGCCGGCGTTTCATGCCCGGGTCGCCCGCCGGTGATCGACGAGCTTGGTCACGTTCTCTCGGTTACTGAGCATGGATAATTTGACCTGATTACGTCCGTTGGCCTTGGCGGAATAGCAAGCCTCGTCCGCAGCGGCCAGCAATTCAGCCGAACTCACCCTTTTCCCCCGAGTGAAGGCGACGCCAATGCTGGCTTCGACACGATGGCGCTTGCCGTTAGAGCTGACTTCCGTGGTGGCGATGGCTTGGCGAATCTTTTCGGCGATGGCCATGACCTGGCTCCGTTGTATCGGATTCAACAGCAACGCAAATTCATCGCCGCCGAGGCGCGCCGCAACGGCCGAATCGCCTGCAGCAAGCTTCAGAACATCCGCTATTTGACAGAGGAGTTGATCGCCCACCAAATGTCCGGCCGTGTCGTTAACCTGCTTGAATCCGTCCAAATCAACAAACACCAAGCCGCAACCCTCGCGTAATGTCGCATCTTGTTCAACGATATTATCGAGCCGTCGGTGGAATTCGCGATGGTTGAGTAGATCGACCAGGCCATCCCGCCTGGCTTGGTATTCC
>JAHEKG010000331.1:2290-3583 GCA_024638475.1 Rhodospirillales bacterium
GTGAACTGACCACCAGCGCGATCAGAAAGATAGCGGCCATCCCCGCCATGATTGTGAAGTCCGGATCGTTACGCAGCAACAGCCGGGTAATAAACGGCAGTAGGGTGGGTACCGCGAATAACGTGAAGGCGAACGGGACGGTCGTGTAGACCGTTAACGCCCCAGCGCACAAACCCGCCAAGGCGAATGCTGTGAACACTGCGTGCTGCGCGGTGTTTTGCGGAAACACGACACCGCCCGCGAGGCCCCAAAAAACGCCGGATAGAAAAATCCCGACCAGAAAGATACGCAGCCAGATCCGTGTGCTGAAGCGCGCGCTATTCCGGCGATAGAGGATGTGCAAGATCAACCGCGACGATGTAATCACCGTCCCCAGAGCTAGCCATGCGATGATCATGATGGGGTCGACAAACGGTAAATGCAGCGCCGCCAGCGCGATTGCCGTAATCGTGCCCGCCAGCAGCGCGGTGATAGTGCCGTCGACTAACATCGCAACTTTTTCAGCCAGAGGCCAAATCGATTCTTGTTGTTGGTTGGCCATGCCACTCGCGGTGGAATAGAGGCTAAATATTATGGGGCACGGCGCTGTTCAGTCCAAGGGCTACTTACCGATAATGTAGATTCAGCCTGCCTCTCCCGCAGCGGCTTCCTCCCCGGTGGGTTCGGCGGTGGCGTCTTGGCTCGGCCAAGCCTGGTGGGAAGTTAATCCACTGAGTACCGTGAGGTCGATGCGGCGGTTTTTGGCGCGATTGGCGGGACTATCGTTTGGCACACGCGGCAGTGTATCCGCATGACCGGATACCATGATGCGGTGGGGTGCGATATCTGCGCCGGCGAGTAATTCATGCGCCACGCTTGCGGCCCGCGCGGCCGACAGGTCCCAATTCGAACGAAATTGCAGATTGCTTATGGGTACGTCGTCGGTGTGTCCCGAGATGGTTATCGCCCCATTTACGGAAGCAACGATCTTGCCTATTCTGACCAGCGAGGGCTTGAACTGGGGTTCAAGTTCCGCCTCGCCCGACGCGAAGGAATCTTTCTCCAAGATATGCACGATGACGGCGGATTCCTCGCGGCGGATCAGGACTTTGCCTTCATCGATTTCTTTTTCGAGAGCCTCCCGCAAGCGTTTAGCGGTCTCTTCCGCCTCCTTTATTTCCGCGGCGCGTTTCTTTTCTTCCTCTTCCTTTTTCTTTTTGTCCCGATCCCTTTCCGTTAGGTCTAGGCTGTTCATGTTAGCGTTTACCGTAAATTGCCGGACGGTATTGATCATCGTGGGTTCCGGCTTGCCAG
>JAHEKG010000332.1 GCA_024638475.1 Rhodospirillales bacterium
GAGGCCTCGTCACGGACACGAGTGGTGGCATCACCATAGGCGCACAACACTCCGGGGCCGGGCGGAATAATCACCGGCCAAGAACCCATCAGTTTGCCCAACGCGTTGGCATGCAGCGGACCGGCACCTCCGAAAGCGATCAAAGCGAAATCCCGTGGGTCATAGCCTTGCTCGACGGATACCGTCCTTAGTGCCCCGCACATGTTCTCGTTGACGATATCGACGATACCCGCGGCCGAGTGATCGACGGTCAAATCCAGCGCGTCGGCGACGGTTTTTACCGCTTTCTGCGCCAACGGCAGTGAAATCTCCATGTCGCCACCTAAGCGAACCTCGGCGGGCAAATAACCCAACACCACATTCGCGTCTGTGACGGTCGGACGCTCGCCGCCTTTTTGGTAGGCCGCTGGGCCCGGATCGGCACCGGCCGACTCCGGCCCCACGCGCAGTGCTTTCGTGAGTTCTGGTACGTGAGCGATGGAACCGCCGCCCGCACCAACCGTGCGGACGTCCACGGAGGAGGCGCGGACGCTGACATCGCCCACGGTCGTCTCGCGCCGCAGCTGCGCGACCCCGTCCTGAACGAGGGCGACATCGGTGGAGGTGCCACCCATATCCAAAGTTAGCAGATCCTTGAAGCCCGCCTGGGTAGCAATCCAGATTGCCCCGGACACGCCGCCTGCGGGGCCGCTCATCAGCATGTTCACGGGATAGTCTTCGGCCGCCCTGGAGGACGCCAAACCGCCGTCGGAGCGCAGCACGTGCAACTGCACGTCCTTCATTTTCTTGGTCATCTCGTCTTGCAGGTTACGCATGTACCGCGATACCTTCGGCCGCACGTAGGAGTTAGCCACCGTGGTGATCGTGCGCTCGTATTCCTGCATTTCCGGCACCACCTCGGAGGACAGCGACACCGGCACCGAACCCATTACGGATTCGGCGACTTCGCGAACCTCGCGCTCATTTTGATCGTTGGCGAAGGAGTTAATCAAACACACCGTTAGCGCTTCGATGCCCCGCCCCTTCAACCGCTCCAGTTCCTTCTTGATTTGAGCTTTGTTGAGGGGTTTAACCACCTTGCCCTTAGAGCTCATGCGCTCTTCGGCTTCGATCGTCAGTGCTAGCGGCGCAATCGGGTGACTCTTGTTGTAAATGACCCAGCCACCCAAACCGCCCGGCACAAACGAGCGTGCGATTTGTAGAACTTGGCGGTAGCCTTCAGTCGTCACTAACCCGACCTTGGCGCCTTTTCCCTCGAGGATCGTATTGGTGGCGACGGTCGTGCCGTGCATCACGTGGGTAATCAATTCCGGGTTTATCCCGGCGTTAGTGCACACCCGATCGATGCCGTTGAGGACGCCCTGTGACGAATCCTCCGGCGTGCTCGGAACCTTAGCGGTGAACGTATCCCCCGACTCCTCATTGATGAGTAACAGGTCCGTGAATGTGCCTCCAACGTCTACACCTAAGCGATAAGCCATTATTTTGTCCACCTGAAATGCAATTAAGTTGTTATTCGTGACTCGGCTTTTTGAAGCCGATTGGGTTCGTATTTGTTCGACCGACTACCTCACGCAGCCGATTGGACCACATTCTCCGGAAACATGCCGGCCTTTGGCAACATCGCAGGCACTGTGCGGCCGAGTTGCTCCGCGAGCCAATGGCTGTTTTCGATCACCTTCTCTAAATCCACCCCGGTTTCAACCCCGGATCGGTTCAGCATGTAGACCAAATCGTCGGTCGGGATATTGCCCGTCGCGGCGGGTGCAAAGGGGCAGCCGCCTATCCCGCCGGTGCTGGCGTCCAGCGACGCCACCCCCGCCTTAACGGCCGCTTGCGCATTGGCCAGCCCCGTGTTGCGGGTGTTGTGAAAATGGCAGCGCAGGGGGATGTGCGGCACCGCCTCTTGGACAGCGCCGATGAGCTCGGTAACCTGATCGGGCACGCCGACCCCGATTGTATCCGCCAGCGCCAATTGCGCGGGATTGGCCTCGGCCAGCCGCTTGGCAAGTTCGACGACGCGCGCCACCGGCACTTCACCCTCGAAGGGGCAACCGAACGCTGCACCGATTGTCACGCTGGAACGCAACCCCTCTCTCTCGGCGGCAGCGGCCACCTTCTCCCATACGCCGATAGATACCTCGGTATCGACGCCCTGATTGCGCTGATTAAAGGTATTGCTGGCGACGACGGCCATGCCGACCTCATCCACGCCAGCGGCCAAAGCGCGCTCGAAACCCTTCCAGTTCAGTATCAAACCGATATAAACGGCCCCTAAATCGCGGGGCAGCGCTGCCAGAACTTCTTCAGCATCGGCCATTTGGGGCACCAGTTTGGGGTGGACAAAACTGGCCACCTCAAGGTGGCGAATCCCCGCTGCTAATGAGCGCTTGATGAACTCCACCTTGACGGCGGCCGGCATGATCTCCGGCTCACTCTGCAGGCCGTCTCTCGGGCCGACTTCGACAATCTCTACTTTCGCTGCCATGGGGGTTTTTTGGCCTCGCTAGCAATCTGGGGGGCGATTCACCATTGTATACAAACCAACAAACCGAACAAACTATTGCCGTTATCTTGACCGCCTTCTAGCATGATTGTATACATCGAATGGGTGCGAATAATGCTCCACTCCCTACCCTAGGACAGAATAACAATGACCTCCACTCCGAAAAACACAGGCCCACTTCAAGATCTGCGCGTGATCGAGATGGGAACATTGCTCGCTGGGCCGTTTTGCGGCCAGCTCCTCGGTGATTTTGGCGCCGAAGTGATCAAAGTAGAGCCCCCGAATCAAGGCGATCCCATGCGCGATTGGGGCCAGGAAAAAGCCCACGGCAAGTCGCTCTGGTGGCCGGTCATCGCGCGCAACAAGAAATCCGTCACCCTCAATCTCAGGGAAAAAGAAGGCCAAGAAATCGTATATGAATTAGTTAGTAAGACCGATTTCCTATTAGAGAACTTTAGGCCAGGCACCATGGAGCGATGGGGCCTCGGTTACGAACAGCTCAAGGCAATCAACCCCCGCCTCATCATGATTCGCGTTTCCGGTTACGGCCAGACGGGCCCCTACTCGAAGCGCGCTGGCTTCGGCGCAATCGGGGAAGCCATGGGCGGCATGCGCTACGTCTGCGGCGACCCCAGCACGCCCCCCAGCCGCATGGGCATCAGTATCGGCGACAGCTTGGCCGCAACGTTCGCCTGTGTAGGCGCCCTGAGCGCATTGCACCACCGGGAACGGACCGGCGAGGGACAGATCGTCGATTCGGCTCTCTACGAGGCCGTACTCAATATGATGGAGTCATTGATTACGGAATACACCCAGGCAGGGTATATCCGAGAACGGCAGGGCTCCATCTTGCCCAACGTGGCGCCGTCGAATGTGTATCCGACCAAGGATGGCTTGGATTTTCTCATCGCGGCAAACCAGGACACCGTGTTCAAGCGCCTCGCCGAGGCGATGGGCGAGCCCGAATTGGCCCAGGACGAGCGTTACGCCACCCACGGTGCCCGGGGGAAACACCAAAAGCAATTGGATGACCACATTGGCGAATGGTCGCGCACGCAGACGGCGGACGAA
>JAHEKG010000058.1 GCA_024638475.1 Rhodospirillales bacterium
CTCGCCCTCGGCGTGCATGACCTCCTGGAGGTGTTCGAGGCGGTCGTTGAGCTCGGCTGTCTCGGCTTCGGCGTCGGGCCATGTGAATCTGTCCCTCGGGCACAGGCGCGATGCCATCCGCGATTTCGATGCCGCGCTTGCGCTCGACCCACAGCGCGACAGCGCGAGGCAGGCTCGGCGAAGCGCCTTCACCACGGCGCCGGCGTTCGAGATTAGCAGCCGCGTTGGCTCGACCAGTGGTGCGGGATCAGGCCTCCGGGCGATGGAAATCGCCCATTGGGCATCCCTAAAGACGCGGCTAGCGGCCCGTTACGACAATAGCCTCGGCTTGGATAACTCGTCCATCGCCGATCGCGGGGGCGATGCACCTGGTTATTTCTTATCGGCACAACAAGCTATTGGAGATCGTTGGCTGGCCAACCTAGAACTCGGCAAGCGAGATTTGGCCGGCGGCAATCAGGACATCGTCGCGCTACAGGGCGCCTATAACAGCGCTGTTGGGGTTTTCAAATTGGGTGGGCAAATCGGCAGGCACGATGCCGGGCACACCGACAGTTTGATATTCGGAGGTATCAACCTACCGTTGGCGGACGCATGGAGAATCGAACCGACCCTTTACGTGTCGGAGTCGGGCGCGGCCGGTGACAACGAGTGGCGTGCCGTTGTGAATACCGAGTATCGCCCACGGCCGGCCTGGAGTGTGGGCGCCTTTATCGGGACGGGGCAGATTAGCGCGGCGAATCCGGTTTTCGATGGCGGGACCACACTGGCCGGGATCTGGGGCAATCTGCTGGTTGCGGACCGGCATAGCGTCCAGCTGGTGTTACGCCGGGAAGACACCCCATCTGACAACTTCACCGTAGCCGAGCTTGGCTTCGTCTACCGCTTACCAGGCAACTAGGGCCGTGCCGATCCTGACCTCAACCGCGGCGGCTGCCGATGGATTGACGCTTGAACGCGCGGCGCATCGGCGCGTTGCGGCTCGTTCCCCGGCAATGTTTCTGTTCCTGTTCACGTGCTGGTTTGCGGCACTGGTTTGGTTCGGGCCGCGCCTCATTCAATCCATGGATGCGGCTACCGGTCCGATTTCAGCATTCGCCCAAGCCTACTTTGTGATATTCGTTTGCATTGCCTGGTTATATGGTCTTTACAACATTTCGGTGGTGACTTTCGCCATCTATACGAAGATTCTGAGCCGCTTTGAGTCAGCCGACCGCGTTGCCGACGAAGCGATCGATGTTCCCGTTGCCGTGTTGTATACCACCTGTAACGATTTTGTCGAGGCCGGCGCTGCATCCTGCGCGCGGATGGAGTATCGCAATTATACGGTTTACATTCTTGACGACAGTACGGATCCGGAATACCGGCGAAGGGTAGATCGATTCGCGGCCAGCTACGATCACGTTGAAGTCATTCGTCGAGAGTAGCGTGCCGGTTTTAAGGCCGGTAACCTTAATCATGCGCTGACGCATGTGGTGACTGAGCCCTATTTCGTCGTCGCCGACTCGGACGAGATCCTGCCGCGAGACTTCCTTTCCCGCTTGACACCCCGCATCGCTGCGGATCCCCGCTGCGGGTTCATTCAAGCGAATCATCAATGCATCAAGCACGGCACGAAGCTGCAGCGAGACATGTGCCGGGGCATTGACATTCACTGGGCGTGGTATCAGCCGCTGAGGAATAAGTTTGGGTTCGTGATGTTCCTTGGTCACGGCGCAATTCTGCGCAGGAGCTGCTGGGAAGAAGCTGGCGGTTTCCCAGAAATCGTCAGTGAGGACCTCGCTTACGCGATCGCGATTCGAGAGCGCGGTTACTATGGGACCTTCGCATCCGACATCGTGTGCATGGAGGAATTTCCTTCGTCGGTGCGGGCCTTTCGCGTAAGGCACGTGAAATGGACCCGCGGAACCTGTGAATTCCTCCATCGATTTGCGGGGAAATTGATCGGCTCGCGAAACATATCCTGGACCGAAAAGCTCGACATCCTCTTTCCAACCGCGAATTTGCCGCTAACGCTTTTCTTTTTCGTATTTATGATCATGACGGCGATTGTGTTGCCGATATCCATCGGTGAGCGTGCCATTGTGACGGTTGAGACTGGCATGAACTCGCTGCGATTGCCGGTCGTCTTGATGCCGGACGCGATGCGTGTGTTGTATACCTGGGATTTCTATTTGATGACGTTGGTTGCGTTGGCGTCTCCCCTGTTGTGTTTTGTGCTCGCCATGTGGAGAACACCGCTAAAACTGGTGCGATTCCTGGCGCATTCGACGTCGTTATACGCGGCGCTCGCGCCGCTATCGACAATTTGTGTGGTGGGTTATATGAGGACCCGGGTTGCCCGGTTCTTGGTCACGGGCGATGCCACGCCGGGGGCGCATAAAACCGCAGCCAAAACGGCCCACGAAAGCAGTTACTGGGCGAGTACGCACCCGGACTCTATTGTCACGCAGCGACTCGAATGGCTGGCCGCTTGGATTTTCTTGCTCGGGGCTCTGGCTAGTATTCAGATTGCTTTGTTCGGGTTAGCGATCGGTTACGCCCTATTGGCTATCATGCATAGCGCCGATTGGGGCCGGCCGGGTCTGCAGACCCTGGCCTGGGTGCCTTTTTCGTTTATCGTGACGGGAATTACCCTGGGTGGTTTCAGTTTGTTCGGCATGCAACCGGTATTTTTTGGCTTCGGGTTTCACTTTTAAGCCGTGCGAGGGACAATGCCCAAGCCCCGGAGTCGGAAGGCAGCATGTTTGGGAGTGGCGTCGATAAGCGCGTAGACAGTCGCTTGCCCGTTTGGGCGTTACTCGCGTGCATCGTGAGCTGCTCCTCGGAAGATCCGCCGCCGTCCCCGCAGTTGGGCCCCGTCGAACCACCCGCCGTCGCCCTCGACCCTGAAGACGAAATCGTCGAAGACATCCTCGCGGAAGTTGCGCTGCCATCCCTCGACGAGTTGTTGCCGGAGCAGTTCAGCCTGTTGGTGGAACCCTGGGTGGGGGATCTCGATGGCATGGTCGAGCGGCGCGCGATCCGGGCTGTGGTGGTCCATGGCGGGCCGCAGTTTTTCTATTCCGACGGCCAGCCGCGCGGCATGGTCGCGGAGTTGTTGAGGCGATTCCAACAAGCCCTCAACACCGACCTGGAACGCGGTTTGAATGGCGTCGAGGTCGTTGCCATGCCCGTCAGCCGGGACCGTTTAATTCCGGCGCTGCTCGAGGGCAAGGCCGACCTGATCGCCGCGGATTTAACGGTCACCGATCGACGCGCGGCGTTGGTCGATTTCTCCACACCCCTCGCACGGGGCATTAACGAAGTGATTGTGCTTGGACCCAAGCTCGCCGCCAGCGTGGAGACGCTCGATGACCTGGCCGGGCAGGCCCTCTACGTGCGCGAATCGTCGAGTTACTTTGAACATCTGCAGGCACTCAACCGCGATTTTGAATCCCGGGGCCTGAGCCCGGTGCAAATCGTCGCCGCCAACGAGTTGTTGCGAACTCAGGATATTCTCGAAATGGTGGCCGCGGGCCTCGTTGACGCGACCGTCTACGACGATTACAAGGCGGCTTTTTGGCAACAGGTGATTCCAGAGATTCAGGTCAAGGATGATTTGGTGATCAACCCCAGCGGCGATATCGCCTGGGCCATGCGCCGTAACAGTCCCCAATTGAAAGCGGCGGTCGACGATTTCGTGCGTGAGCATCGCAAGGGCACGTTGATCGGCAATGTTTTGATCCAAAAATATCTCCAACATGCCGATCGTATCCACGACGCCACCAACGACGCCAACCTCGAACGGCTCGCGCCCACCCTGCAGCTGTTTCGTGACAGCGCCGCGGCGGTGAATCTCGATCCACTGATGCTCGTGGCCCAGGCCTACCAAGAATCCCAGCTCGATCACAGCCGGACCAGCCACGCGGGTGCCGTGGGCATGATGCAGGTCAAGCCATCCACGGCGGCCGACAAGAACGTCGGCATCGACGACGTTTACGACCTGCCCAGCAACATCCGCGCCGGGGCGATCTACATGCGCTTCATCATGGACCGCTACTTTTCCCATGAGCGCATGGACCCGTTGCATCAATGGCTATTCGGCCTTGCGGCCTATAACGCCGGGCCGGCGCGGGTGCGGCGCCTACGCAACCAGGCGGAGGCGGAGGGTTACGACCCTGATCTTTGGTTGGATAACGTGGAGTTGATTGCCGCGCGCCACATCGGTCGAGAAACCGTTAACTACGTGCGCAACATTTTCAAGTACTACGTCGCCTACCGGTTGGCCGTCGAGGGGCAGAGACTGCGGGTGGAATCGGCCGAACGATAACCACGATCATGCGTCGAGATGGCCCCGTACCAGGGCCGCGGCCTCGGCCGGATAGAGCTCCAAGAACCCGTGACCCCAACCGGGGAGTTCATGAATCCGCCCGTTTTTCATGATTCCCTCGGCGCGTAGGCTCTGTTCATGCAGGTCGTCCTCGGGGTTCAACAACAACACGGGTTGTTCAGCCAACTTGAGTTTGTCCGCGAAGGGATAACTGAACGCGGCGCTGTGTCCCCACCAGGATAACGTGGGGCGGCGCATCGCGTCGGGGAAATGACGCGCAACGTGCTCCGGTGTCCAGCCCTGCATCGCCCAATACAAATGCCCGCGCCATTTCTCGGCGAGATGTGAGCCGTCTTGGCTCAACTCGGTATGGCCATAATGAGCCCGGTGCTCGGCCAGTTCTTTCGCTGTGAAAATGGGCCCGGATACCAATACCAGCCGGCGAACTTGTGCGGGCCTCTGCAAAGCGAGCTCCACGCAGGTTTCCGATCCCGTGTGGTAGCCCATGACATCCACGGCGTCGAATCCCAGGGCGTCGATGAGATCCCCCATGGCGGCCGCATAGTCCGCGATACTCGGTGGTTCTTCCGGTGGATCCGAATCCCCGAAGCCGGGTGTATCCGGCGCTACGGCAATCCGGTCGGTGCCGATATGGCCGAGAAAGGTTTCGTAAATGCGCCCGGAATTCGGGCTCATGTGAAAACACACCAACGGTACCCGGTCCGAGCCGCTCTCAGGTTGCGCGATGCGGTAGTGAATCTGGCCGAAGCGGCCCTTGGCGTAGCTCTTGCGCACCGGCACTACCGCCTGATTTTTCTCGGCCATCGCGTTCCCCGATTGGTCTTGAGGATCTTAGTACTACTGGCCGCTCTGGTGTAGGCTAGTGCGAAAATAATCACAAACAGCAACCGTTTCCGCCCGGAGACCCTAGCGAGAAGGAGCAACCATGCAGCATGCAACCGTGCGGGGGAAAATCCTCTACCTCCGTGAGGGCGAGGAGACCGGCCGCGAGTGGTTCACGGTAACCAAACACGGCGACGGTGCGCGGACCTTTCGCGCCATGTGCGAGATGGACGATCACGAGCTGTTACGCGACGTCACCTATTCGGTCGGCCCCGAGTGGCAGCCCCGCGATTGCTTCGTGCGTCTCAGCATCCACGATCAGTTGGTCGGCACGACCTGGTTTCGGTTCGACGACAACGGCGGAGAATGCGAAGGCTTTACGCGCGCCGAAGGCCGCATCAGCCAGCGTATCGACCTGGGCCACCGGCCACCGTCCTTCGGGGCTCACCCGATCATTTGCGACATTTGGCACCTGTCGCAATTCGATAAGGCGGGGCCGAAGGAACAGACCCTAGTGAACATCATGATGTCCTCGAACGAGCCGGACGGCGGCAGCGGCCCCATGTTGGAACGCCGGAACCTGACCATCGAATACCGGGGCCAGAAACAGCTCACCGTCCCGGCCGGCACCTTTACCGCGGACCACTTTGCCTTTAAGTTGAAACCGCCCCATCCGGCTCACGAAGAACTGTGGTGCATGGGGGATGACCTGATCCCGCTCAAGATCGCCTATCCCATCTACAACGCGACTTATGAGTTGGCGGAGTTGGAAATATAGGTTGAAAGTTTCGAAAGGATGGCCCGATGCGTAAGTGTTCGATCGTTTTAATCGGCAGTCTTTGTATTACGTTGTGCCTGTCCGGTCATTTGTTCAGGCAATAGCCTTTGACGAATCAAGGAGCGCAGCTCGAAAGTATCGTCGCCGTTGTCATCAAGGAAATTCACTTCCTTTGTGTTTTCGATCTTGTTCCCCGTTCTGGTGCGCACATAACGCAGGACTGCTGGGCGGTCTTCGTAAATCTCTTGTTCGTCTGGTGTCGCGATGACGGTCGTCCAGTGCAGCGGATCGGTCACTGCAACGGAGACCACGGAAAAATAATAGTCGCGTTGACGGCCATTGGTGAAGTAGGGGGTGACTATCGTATCTCGATCGGGAGCCGCGTACATCAAGGTGACGGAGCTGCTGTCACCGTTCGGCCCGATAAACGTTTCAAGTTTGGTTACGGTAGAGTGATCCGGAACCGCGTCCCACTTCGTTCGCAGCCGCACGGTTTGAGGGCCGGTGCCACCGGGCCCATATATTTCGATCTCCCCAACCCATGGCCCGGCTTGTGCCCCCCATAACCTCAAGACCGCTTCGACGTTGTCAGCAAGCGCCCGGGATGAAACCATCAATACAAGGGCGAAAATAAGCAAACGAATCATCTGTGTCATCCTAAAATACTTGAAATCGGGTAAATGTGCTTAGCGCTGCCGCAGCAGGCGCATGCCGTTCAAGGTCACCAGTAACGTCGCGCCGACATCGGCGAGCACCGCCATCCATAGTGTTGCCAGACCCGGTATCGCCAGCGCCAGAAACACCAACTTCAGCGCCAGGCTGAGGACGATGTTTTGTTTGATCACGGCGCGGGACTTGCGGGCGACGCGCAACGCCAGCGGTACGTGTGACAGGTTGTCTTGCATCAACACGACGTCGGCCGTCTCCATCGCCTGGGCGGTACCGCTGCTGCCCATGGCAATGCCGATGTCGGCGCGCGCCAGGGCCGGCGCGTCGTTGATGCCGTCGCCCACCATCGCCACGGCGGTGTCCTTGCTGTGGAGTGCTTCGATACCCGCCAGCTTGTCGGCGGGCAGCAGCCCGGCGCGTACTTCGTGGATGCCGCTAATGCGGCTCGCGACACGGGCGGCAGACTCTGCATTGTCGCCGGTAAGCATGACCGTGCGTATCGGCGGGTTCATGGTCGCGAGTTCCGCGAGCGCGCCGGCGGAGCCTTCGCGGATTTCGTCCTGCACGCCGATGTAACCGATCACTTTGTCGTTGTGCGAAACGTACATGATGGTTTCGCCATCGCTCCGGGCCGCGTCGGCTAGCTGTGCAACGGAATCCCAACCCTCTTCGGCCTGCGTGAATAGGTCGCGGCTGCCGACCGTGACCCGGGCACCGTCGTCGAGTATGCCGCTGACTCCTTTGCCGGGATGCGCGATCACATCCTTGGCCAGCGCAATATGCCCGTTCGCGCGGCCGCCCGCCGCGCTGACGATCGCATGCGCCACCGGATGCTCGGACGCACGCTCAACCGATGCGGCCGCGAAGACTGCCGCATCGCAGGGGGCGCACTCGTAATACTGCGTAGCTTCATGGCCGCATTCGCCGGTGCTCATACTCGTGACGATGGGTTTCCCGCGGGTTAGCGTGCCCGTCTTGTCGAAGGCGATCGTGCGGACGTCGGCGAGCCGATCCAGCAGCGCGCCGCTTTTGACGAGCACGCCCAACTGGGCCAGGCGCGTGAGTCCACTCACGACGGTCACGGGGATGCTGATCACGAGGGCACAAGGACAGGCGATAATCAGCAGCGTCAGGCCGCGATACAGCCAGCCGCGAGTGCCATCCGCCGTGTCCAGGAAGGCGCCACCGAATACGAGGACGGGCACGAGCGCGACGAGGATGGCCATGGCAACGACCGCCGGCGTGTAGTACCGCGCGAAGCGGTCGATGAAGCGCTCCGCGGGACTGCGCTGCGCCTGCGCCTGCTCTACGAGCTTGGCGATGCGGGCGATCGTGCCTTCCGAGGCAAGTTGGGTGACGCGGACTTCGATGGCGGCTTCACCGTTGACCGTGCCCGCCATGACCTCATCGCCGACCGCCTTCAATACCGGTATGTCTTCGCCGGTGACCGGCGCCTGGTTGACGGAGGACACGCCCTTGATGACTTGCCCATCGACGGGAATCCGCTCGGCCGGTCGCACCAATACGCGGTCGCCTATTCCGACTTCTTCGACGGGCTTTTTGATTTCGTGGTCATGGGCGCCGGCGTGGGTTGCCAGCACGGTGGCGGTGGGCGGCTGCAGCGACATCAATGAGCGCAGGGAATCCCGCGCCCGCTCGGCGCTATAGGCCTCCAGGGCTTCACCCAGCATGAACAGCAAGATAACGGTGATGGCTTCACCGGTTGCGCCGATACCAATGGCGCCAAACGCCGCGATGGCCATCAGTAAGTCGATGGTGACCCGGTGGGCAAAGACGAGCGAGCGCAAGCCTTTTACAAATATTGGTGCACCCGCGACCAACACGGCGGCACCGAACACCAGCGTCAACACCGGCATGCCCGCGACGGGCTCCAGGTTCAATGCGGGAATGAGTGCGATGCTGCCAAGCACCACCGCAGCAACCATCAAGCCCCGGCGGAGCGGCGGCTGTTCCATCAGGAAACGCAAAAACCCTTTGAAGCCGCGATGTTCCGGCAGCGGCAACGGGGCGACATCCGCCGTGCGGGCAATACGGTAGCCCAACTCTCTGAGGCGAGCGGCGATCGCGTCGATGCTGACGTCGCCGCTGACCTCCAGGGTCTCGGTGGTGAAACTAACCGATGCGGTTTCGACGCCCGGCAACTGCCGCAAACTGCTTTCGATGGTCAGCGCGCAGTTGCCGCAATCCATGCCGGCAATCTTGAGCCTGACCGGCTCGTTATCGGGAGCAGCCCAGGCTGCGGCCTGGTCCATAGCTTGTCTTCCTAGCGCGTTCCGTGACCCCGCTATGGTGTTCCTTAAAGCGGGGTTTAAGGTCAAGCGACTTGTCGGCAGCCTCGGCGGACCGGGGGCTCGCGCTTAACATAATGCGTCGGAATTAGGCTTCTCCCGCCTCCAGCGCCAGGAACAGCTGGGCAAACAGGAACGCATTGTCCCCGCGGGCGGTGAACAGGGTGCCGCCGTCGGCCGCCTGCACCTGGGGCTCGATATGGGCATCGCAGCCCGTTTCGCCGGCCGCTAACGTTTCGAGCGCAGCCACCACTTTTGTGTCCGGGTCGGTAAACAGGATCGAGTAGCTGGCGTCGTCTTCGCGCCAGATATGCAAATGCTGGCCGCGCAGGTTGGCCAACAAGCTTTCCCATTCGGTCGTCGCAAGATTGCAGCCCAAGCGTTCGATGAGTTTTTTTAACGAAGAGCGGCGACCGCCCGCGTGGTCGTGTCCGCAAATCTGTTCCATCAATTGCCGGTACCGATTGCCGACCTCTTTTCCCGCGGTTTCGCCGATCTGCTGCGTGACGTCGTCGAGGAATATTTCCAGTTCGTGGCGCAGCACCAACATCTCCGTGACCCGTCGCTCGATCTCGAGAAAGCGCTGCTCGGCGATGAGCCGAATGTCGTGTTTGTCGCCGCCCGGGTCGTGCGCGGCACCGCGCATCAGCCTGATGTCGTTCAAGGAGAAGCCGTAGCGTTGCGCCCGGCGAATAAACCGCAGGTGCCTCAAGGAATCCTGCGAATACAGGCGGTAGCCGGAAGCGGTTCGGCCCACCGGCTCGAGCAGCCGCTCCTTCTCGTAGTAGCGCAGCAGCGAGGTGGCCACGTTGCCCTGTTTGGCCAGTTCACCTATGGTCAGTGTCTGTTCGGTAACCACATCCGTTGCCTCAAGCTATTGGTTTTGCGTGCCGTCGGCTCGAGACCCCTCGAGCCGCTTGACCTTAAAGCTTACTTTAAGCTCTAGGATGCAACCACACAATCCCCGAGTGGTGGAGGGTGCCGAGCGGGTGGGAACTAGGCGCGGTAAGTTGGCCGGAGAGGCGTAATGCTGGGTGTAGATGACCGTTTGATCACGCCGGACACCATGAAATGGGTGCGGGTCGGCCTGCTGGCCGGGCTGGCGACGATCCCCACGACCATCCTTCTTTACTATGTGTTGGGCCTGGCCGTGGATTCGGCGTTCCTGGCGACACCCTGGGCGGAAGGCTACGCCGGTAAACCCATCACCCTGGTGGACGCCGGCAACTTGGTGGTTGACTGGTTTCCCTGGCTCATTGCACTGGTGCTGTTGAAGGCGGGTCTCGCCTGGTTATTCCGCACCGGCCAATTTCGCGCCTCTTCCGAGGCGAAACTCAATGTGCGCGACCAGATCTACAAGCAAGTCGTGAGACTGGGCCCCGGCATTCTCGGCAAACGCCGCACGGGGGCCATTGCCAACACGGCGACGGAAGGCGTCGAGTATCTCGACTATTACTTTAGCGTTTACTTCGTGCAGATTTGGGTGGCGATTGCGATACCCATATTCTTGTGCGCGGCAATTTTTTGGATCGACTGGGTCGTGGGTTTGTGGATGCTGGCGGGTGTCCCCCTGACACCATTGTTCGTGGGTTCGTCGGCGCGGGGCTTTCGGCGCATTAGTAAAACCAACGAACACGTCAAAAACCGCAACAGCGCGCAGTACCTCGATTCGGTGCAGGGCATGTCGACGTTGAAAATGTTCAACGAGGCGTTGCGGCGCGGCAAGAAAATGGAGACCGACAATGAGGAACAGCGCCAAGTCACCATGAAACTACTGCTGGTGGCGCAAGCGCAATTCGTATTCCTCGAGCTGGGGTTTGCATTGTTTTCCACCGCCGTTGCCATGGGGGTTTCGCTGTATCGATTCACCAATGGTTTCATGACCCCGGGCGAAGTGGTTGCGGTTGTGCTGCTGAGTCTCGAGTTCAGCCGCACCCTGTTGCTCATTGGGGAATTTTTCTTCGCCGGTGCCCTGGGCCGAGAAGTGGCGGCCAACGTGATTAGTTTCCTCGACGAGGAGGCACCCGTGCGCAGCGCCGCAACGGCCCGTGCGGGTACGACCACGGGTAAGGCGGTCCGCATCGACATCGACAACGTCACGTTTACCTACCCCGGCGCCGATACGCCCGCGATCCGCAACCTGAGCATGAGTTTGGCGCCGAATGAGACCGTCGCATTGATTGGCAAGAGCGGTTCCGGCAAGACCACGGTGACCAACCTGCTGCTGCGCACGCTGGACCCGGATTCGGGAATCATCAAGTTCGACGGTGTGGCCGAGGAGGAGCTGACCCTCGACTGGATCCGCCAACAAATCGCCCTCGTGCCGCAGGACCCCTTTTTGTTCTATGGCACCATCGCCGATAACCTGCGCATGGCCAAACACGGCGCCAGCGACGACGAATTGATGGCCGCCCTTTCCGCGGCGGAGTTGAAGGACTTCGTCGATGCCTCGCCGGATGGGCTGGATACCAAGGTGGGCGATCAGGGCCTGGCGTTGTCCGGCGGGCAGGCCCAGCGTTTGGCCATCGCCAGGGCGATCCTCAAGGATGCGCCGATCGTGATTCTCGACGAGCCGACCTCGCAGATCGACGTGGAAACGGAGGCGCTGCTCAATCGGGCGCTGGAACGCCTGTGTGCCAACAAGACGGTGCTGCTGATTGCGCATCGCCTCAGCACCATCGAACAGGCCGACCGAATCGTCGTGCTGGAACAGGGCGAGGTAGCGGAGAGCGGGCGGCGCGAGGAGCTACTGGCACGCGGTGGGATCTACGCCAGCATGATCAAGACCAAGCAGGACATCGAACGTGCGGTGCTAACGGCTCCGGCCGGCATGGGCGGGCACGCGTTATGACGGCCTGGGACGCAACGGCCGGTGCGGCGCCAACGGTGCGCCGGCAAAGCAACTTCGACATCATTAAACGTTTGCTCACGTTCATGACGCCGTTCAACGCGATCATGTTCGTTTCCCTCACGGCGCGGTCGCTGAAGTTTATCGGCCAGGCCGCGGTCCTCAGCATCGCCGCGGCTAGTGTGGGTATCTATATCGATGCGCTGCAGGCCTCCGGATCCGACGCGGTGCTGTGGGGCGTGATCTGGACCCAGGTAAAGTGGATTGCGCTCGCGGGCACCCTGGTGGGTGTCATGTCGTATCTAGAGAATTACACGGGTCACTATGTCGCCTTCAGAATCTTGGCCGCCCTGCGCGACACGTTTTACTACGCCATGCTGCCCTTGGCGCCTGCCAAGACGGCCAAACTACAATCGGGAGACGCCGTTTCGCGCGTCATGACGGATTGTGAGCGGATCGAGCCGTTTTACGCCCACACCATTGCCCCCGCGGTGACCGCGATTATCGTGCCCGTCGTGATTCTCGCCTGGTGCTGGACCATCGAACCATCGTTCGTTTACGTGTTGGCGCCGTTTTATCTGGCAACCACCGCGCTGCTGCCCTGGCTGGTGGCCAAGCTTGGCGGTGACGGCGTCGAGTATCGCGAGCAGCTCGGGCAGGTGAACGGATTCGTCGCCGACAGCATTCAGGGCGTGCGCGACACGGTGGCATTCGGTTACGAGGGCGAGCGCGCGCGTCAGCTCTACGCGGTCGGGGCGACCATGCAAAAGGGCCAGGATAAGTTGTACGGGGCCGACGCCAATCAGCGCGCTCTCGCGGAGGTCTTTATTACGATAGGGATTCTCGCCTCGGCCTGGTGGGGCACCCAGTTGGCGATCGAGGGGATTATTTCGCCGCTGGTCGAGCTGCCGGCCATGATCGCCGTGTCGATCGTCGGGTTTTACCTGTCGGTGGGGCTGGCGAACAACTACACGGACTTTCGCGTCTCCATTCATGCCGCACGGCGGCTATTCGAGATGATGGATCAAGCGCCGGCCGTGACGGACACGGCAACGCAGGCGCCACCCGTGGCCGAACCCTCGATCCGATTCAACAACGTCACTTTCGAATACGATGCCGACGACAAGGACTGGAGCCGCAACAAGAAAATTTTCGACGGCTTCGACATCGACATCAGCCCGGGCAAACACGTGGCGCTGGTCGGCCCTAGCGGTACTGGAAAATCCACGGTCGTGAACCTGTTGTTGCGCCAATGGGATCCGCAATCCGGAGACATTTCCATCGGCGGCAGAAACCTGCGGGAATTCCCGCTCGAGGAGCTGCAGAAAATGTTTGCCGTTGTGTCGCAACGCAGTTTTATCTTTAATGAAACCATTGCGACCAACATTCGCATGGGCAAGCACGATGCGACCGACGCCGAAATTGCCGCCGCCGCGCAACAGGCGGGCTTGGCCGATTTTATCGCGGCGTCGCCCGACGGTTACGACACCGATTGCGGGGAGCGGGGCAGCAAGATTTCCGGCGGTCAGCGGCAACGCGTGGCGATCGCCCGCGCCATCCTGAAGGATGCGCCCATCGTGTTGTTGGACGAGGCGACCTCGAGCCTCGACATCGAAACCGAACTCAGCGTAATGACGGCGCTGAAACGGCTCACGGAGGGCCGCACCACCCTGACCATCGCCCACCGGCTGTCGACGATCGTCGACAGCGATGAAATTCTCGTCATGCTCGACGGCAGGATTGCCGAGCGCGGCACCCATCGGGAGTTGATGGGGCAGGGGGGATGGTACGGGCGGATGTTCGAGCTGCAGCAGGATGAAGTCGACGTTACGCTCGTAGCCGGTTGATCGCGCGCCGTAAAATGGGGACATTCCCCATTAATATGCCTCCAGCAAATTAATGGGGAATGTCCCCATTTTACGGCGAATCCGCAGCATGCGCTGCCGGGGTCAATTTCTTGGCTTTTGGTAGTACGATGAACAACTGACTAGCTGCACGGGGTTGATAATCTATGGCCGCCGATCCAGGCCAATTGCCGTACTACGGCGGGCCGGCCGCATGGCGGGGCGCGGACCTGCAGGATAGCCGTGATTGGATTTACGAGCTAACGTCCGCGGAGCAGCGCGAACTGCTGGATGCCGCGGAGCAGAGCGCCGCCAACGGAGTTAGCCTAACGACCATCTCCCGCGACGATTTTCCCCTGCCGCATCTGGGTGCGGTACTCGCACGCTTGCAAGACGAGATCGTCAACGGCCGCGGGTTTGTCATGCTGCGGGGCCTGCCCATCGAAGATCGGTCGCGGGAGTTAGTCGCGAGGCTCTATCTCGGCGTCGGCGCGTGGATCGGTGAGCCCGTGCCGCAAAACGCCCAAGGACACCTGCTCGGCCACGTCAAAGACCTCGGCAACGACCCGCTGGACCCGAGCACGCGGATCTACACCACCACCTACCGCCATCTGTTTCATACCGACAGTTGTGATATTGCCGCGTTGCTGTGTTTGCAGCCCGCCAAGAAAGGTGGTGCGAGCGCAATCGCGAGTTCGACGACGATCTACAACGCGATCGCCGCACAACGGCCCGACTTAGCGGAGGTGTTGGCTGAGCCCTTTGTCGTCGATCGCAAGGGAGA
>JAHEKG010000333.1 GCA_024638475.1 Rhodospirillales bacterium
ATCGAGTGACGTAAAACTAGAACTCATGAAGTCGTTTGGCGCCGACATTACCGTCAACTACCGCCGCAATCCGAATTGGGGCGAGGAAGTAATGGCGAAGACGGGTACGGGCGCGACGATCGTGCTCGAGAACGTCGGGCGCCGAACGCTGGATCAGTCGATGCTGGCCTGCGATAACAACGCAATGATCGTCATGATCGGAACGGGACGGCTGCCGGACCAACTACCGAAAATGCCGGGCTTCTACATCAAGAATTTGGCGATGAAGGCGATCAGTAACGGCAGCCGCACCATGCTCGAAGATATGATTCGCGGCGTAGCAGCCAGCGGCATCCAAGCCATCGTCGAGCATACCTTCGACTTCACGGCTGCGGTGGAGGCGTTTCGATTCATGGCGCGCTCGAGCCATGTCGGCAAGGTGGTGGTGCGTCACTAAGGCTGGGCGGCCTGTACACGGATTTCGTTAGCAGATTTCAAACGTCCATGCGCGCCGATCAGCCGCCAGACGCCTTGCTCGCGGACCCAGACGTGACAGATGGCGTAACGCTGGTCTGTAGGGTCACCGTTCGGAAGCACCGTGCGGTGTGTATGGTAGTAAATCACCGCTGTGTCGCCCGACATCGTGAAATCGGCTAGCTCCATCGTGAGCCTTTCCTGGTTTAATCCGGCCACGGAACTGGCCATCTTGCGAAGGCCCGATAGGTCGGCGGGTGCTCGGGCGCCGGGTGGCCAGCCAACGTATTTTTCCGAGGTACTATTAAGGTAGATGCTTAGGTCGCCCTCACCGCGGCCCTTGTAAATCGCCAACTCTTTTTCCCAAATGGTGTTCTTGGCCGCCTCGATGTCGTCCGGCGTTTGCGCAGACACCGATAGCGGTAACATAACGACCAATACGGCGAGTACTTGGCTCCGTGTATTCGGGTTTCGGCTAAACATGATATCGCTCCGCAGAGGGAAGGAATGATTGCGAGATACTAGCGCCGAGTGTGCGCAGCCGCCTCGCTGAGCCCGAGCCCTGTTCGCTAGGTGAGACTAGATCGCTGCGAGTTTCATCGGTTGAAGCGTGTTGACCCTCGCGCTATGCCTGGAATCGCAGCGCGCCGATACTCCATTGCAGATGAGTGTCGATTCCAAAAATCTCTTTACGGACCGCCCCGAGGTCACTAGCTTTTATGAACCGCTTAGGGACCGCGTGTTCCGGTTGTTTTGGAGCGCTGCAATCGTGTCAATCACAGTGGTGTGGATGCACGAAATGGGCACCGCCTGGTTTATGAGGGAATTGACCGGCGCCGATCCGTTGATGGTCTCACTGATTCAGGCGGCTTCGTCACTACCCGTCATGCTGTTGAGCTTGCCCATGGGAACTTTGGGCGATTTATGGGGCCGGCGTCGATTCTTGCTGGCCACCCACTGTTGGTTGATTGGCAACATGCTGGTTTTCTGGGCCGTGACGGTTAATGGCAGTATGACGCCGTCGCTACTCGTGTTCTTGACCGCTCTACTCGGCGTCGGCAAGGCAATGTTGATGCCCGGTTTGGCCGCCGTCATCCCGGAACTCGTGAGTCGGCGGGCGCTACCCCTCGGCATCGGTCTGTACAGCATGGCCAATAACGGCGCTCGGGTTGTCGGACCGGCCCTGGCCGGGTTGTTGCTGCTGGTGGCCGGGATCGCCGTTGTCTATGCATCGACGATCGTGCTGCTTTTCATTAGCCTCTTGCTGCTGTTGGGTTGGCGGAGACCCGAGCAATCCGTCAGTCCTGCCGGCGGTTACGTGGCTGAACTGCGCGCCGGTTTGGTCTACTGTGTGGGCGAAAAGCAGTTCCGTACGGTCATTGGCCGTGTCTTTGTGTTTTTTATTTGCGCCGCCGCGGTACACGCATTGTTGCCGGTTATCGTAGGTAACCCGGCGTTATTCGGCATTTCGTGGGGCGCCTATGGTATCGGCGCCGTGAGTGGCGCAGTGCTTTTCCCATACTTCTCCCGCAGCTTGAGTCTGCAGCGACAACTGAGCCTCGGGGTGCTGACCCATGCGATCGGCCTAGGCCTACTTGCCTTGACCTCCGATGACTTTGTGCGCTTACCGGTGATGCTGTTCATGGGGATGTGTTGGTTCGGGGTCATGTCGACCGCTCAAGTCGGCGTGCAAGCGATCTTACCCGGGGCATTGCGGGCGAGGGGCATGGGGGTATTCACAATGGTGGTCATGGCGGGCGTCGGCCTGGGCGCACCCCTCTGGGGCTTTGTCGCAAAGGTATCCACACCCATGACTGCGATTCTTTCCGCCATGGTGCTGTCACTACTGGCCTTGGCCGCTACCTATCGGTTGGGCCGCCCTAGCAAGGGACCCTAGACTGACTCGGTCTGCGCTTGCTGCTTCAGTTCCTCAACGGACAACCTTTGCCGATGGCCGGCCCCGATGACCCTGGCTACCAGCGCATCCCTGTCTTTGTCCAGCTTAGCGGTTAATGCCTCGTCCGGCGCGTAGTTGTCGATTTGTCCATCCTTGAGAATGCCGGCCTCGGCGAGGATGTGTTCGAGGACCAAGACGCGGTCCCGCAGAATCCAGAGCTCCGATAGCAATTCCGCCTGAGTCCGGCCGAAGGCGTCCGCCTCTTGCGAACTGAGGTGCGGGTCGGCGGGTCTTTCTGTTGTGCGCGTCATGGGTTTGCCTCAAGCAGGTTTGCGACCAATGGTGACCCACGGGTAACCGGTTTCCTGCAGGGCGTACTCGTCTACGTCAACGAAACCGATGTCCGTCATGGCCTCGGCCAGATTCAGCAACCCCGCCTCCGTAAAGAACGGCTCGGCTCGGTAGACCGTCTCCCAATCCAGAATGGCCGCCTGCAGGGGCGGTACTGCGCGAAACGGGGGCGGATCGGAAATCAGCATTTCACCGCCCGGCTCGAGGATGCGGAACATCTCCTTGAGGACGTCGCGGGTGACGTCCTGGGGCATTTCATGATGCAAGGCATACGAAATCACCGCGTCGACGCTGTTGTCCGCCTCGCCCACCGCGCGGCCATCCTCTTGCCTAAACGTGATGTTCCAGCCCATTCGCTCGCTCATGGCGTGACCATTGCTGAGCAGTGTCGCGGACAGGTCGCCACCGATGAGTTCGGCATCGGGATGCATGGAACGCAGAATTCCCAGCGTGCCGGCGCCTCCGCAACCGACGTCGTACACGCGGCGGGGTTCATGGCGGAATTGTTTGAGTACTTCGCGGCGCTGCTCCATGATTCTGTCGCCGACCGCCACGGCGGCGTAGCCGCCCCGGCTGAACACGTAGGGGAGAATACCCGTAATCGCCATTGGCGCGGTCAAGTCGTAACCGTCCCAGCCGCCCGGCTGCAAGTGCCATTCCACACCTTCGAAGTACGCTGGCATTTTCAGGGCCGGATTCAAGATAAGCCGGTCGCTCTGCTCGGCCTTGGTTGGTGGCGGGAACGCCGCCGCGAATGCTTCGCGCTTTCTCTCCACGGCCGTTAGGGACCGCGCCCAAATTTCTTCGGCAACGTAGCGTTGATAGAGGCGATTAAACCGATAGGCGGGGCAT
>JAHEKG010000334.1 GCA_024638475.1 Rhodospirillales bacterium
ACTTCTGGGCCGATCGCTCGGCGGCGCACTCGCGATTCAGCTTGCTGCTGACAATACACCCCGCGGGTTGATCATCGAAAGTTCATTTTCATCGTTGCGTGAAGTCGCCCGCGAGCATTTTCCGACGCTTGACCCTGGTCGCGGATTTCTGCCCCAAGGTGCGATGGTGCTCGACGATCATGTCGACGACGCGATAGCCCAGGGCGCGCATCTCATCGGCACCGAGCTCGAAGTCGGCCACATCGGCCATGGTGTCTATTCTCCCTTGTCCATGAGCCATGCATGGACCATGCATGAGCCATTCATTTTCGGGCCGCCCGCGCATTCGAGCGCAGCGCGCGAAGCGCCAGTGAGGTGCCCGATAGTCACGGCCTCGGAGAGAATGGCACAGCACGGTGCCCGCGGCATCCAGGTGGGGACCGGCTCTACTGCTCGACGACGACGTATGGTATCCCGCGGTTGTTCTCGATGTCGTACTGGAATCGGCCGGTATGATTGATGTGCAAGCCGTAAGTGTGCAGCGACACGCTGGTGGCGTCAGTGTTGTCGACGACGCTTTGGATGTGGTCGGGTTCCAGGCTCACAGTATCTTTCCCGGGTTCATGATGTTGTCGGGGTCGAGAGCCGTCTTGATCTGGCGCATCACCGACACCGCCTCCCCATGCTCGGCCTTGAGAAATTCAATCTTGCCGTATCCCACCCCGTGCTCGCCGCTGCAGGTCCCCCCGGCCGCGAGCGCCCGTGCCACCATGCGCTCGTTGACGCCGCTGGCCCTCGCCATCTCGTCCGCGTCGTCGGTATCGACGAGAAAAACCAGATGGAAATTACCGTCACCGGCGTGGCTGACGATGGGCGCCTGTATCCCGGACGCGTCGATATCCTTACGCGTCTCCAACAGGCATCTCGTCAGCTCCGAGATGGGCACGCACACGTCCGTGGCCCAGCCTTTGCATCCCGGGCGCAGCGCCATGGCCGCGTAGTAGGCGTCGTGGCGCGCCTGCCACAGCCTGCTGCGATCCTCGGGGCGGCTGGCCCACTGAAAATCGCCGCCGCCGAGCTCCGCCGCGATCTCGCCCACCAGCTCGGCCTGCTCGCGCACGCCGTTTTCGCTGCCGTGGAACTCGAAAAACAAGGTTGGCTGAGCCGCATAAGAGAGAGCCGAGTAGCGGTTGATGGCGTCCATCTGGACCTCGTCCAGCAGCTCGATGCGCGCCACGGGGATCCCCATCTGGATGGCCTGGGTAACGGTCTTCACGGCCCCTTCCAGGGTCGGAAAGGAGCACACGGCCGATGAAATCGCCTCCGGGATACCGTAAAGGCGCAGCTGGATCTCCGTAATCACGCCGAGCGTTCCCTCGGAGCCGACGAACATCCGGGTCAGATCGTAGCCGGCCGCGGACTTTCGAGCGCGGCCGCCGGTGCGCACAATCCGTCCATCGGCGAGCACCACGGTCAGACCCAGCACATTCTCGCGCATGGTCCCGTAGCGCACGGCGTTGGTGCCCGAAGCGCGGGTCGCCGCCATACCGCCGAGTGAGGCATCGGCGCCGGGATCGATGGGGAAAAACAGGCCACTGTCGCGCAGGTGGTTGTTGAGCTGCTTGCGGGTCACCCCCGCCTGCACGCGGCAATCCAGATCTTCGGCATTGATCTGGAGAATCTCGTTCATTCTCGACACGTCGATACAGACACCGCCATGCAGCGCCTGCACGTGCCCCTCCAGCGAGGTACCGGTGCCGTAGGCGATGACCGGGGTTCTGAAGCGCGCGCAGAGCGCGACGATGCCAGCCACCTCCTCGGTGCTGCCGGCGAATGCCACCGCGTCCGGCGCAGCCACATCGTGAAAGGATTCGTCCTTGCCGTGCTGCTGGCGCACGGCCTTCGAGGTCGACAGCCGCTCGCCGAGGAGCGCGCGAAGCTCGCTGATCAGCGGATCGAGCGCCGCTGCTGGTATGGCCACGAAACCGTCTCCTGAATCGAAAGAAGCAGCATACACCGGTCAACCGGCCCCGTTCCAGCGGCCCCCGGTGGGCCACATCCCGGCGCATCGGCACGAGGGGCAAGCGATGGTCGACGAGATGGGCCGCGCCGTCGACCATGCGCCGTGCGCCGCTCGAACTCCTCGCGCACGAACCCGGGCAGGCCCGCCTCCCGATCGCTCAGATGGTCGAAGAACGCGTCGACGTGCTGCTCGACGACCTGAATGAGTGCCCTGGACGCTTGATCTTGTCGGGATTCTTTACACCACCAAAATTTCTTTATCCTTCTGAAATTCTTCGATTTTTTTGTGATACCGGGGCGTTTGGCCGTCATTTTGGCCGCAAGCACTACCTACGATTGTCGAGATTATTGTTCCCGGTTCTGGGGTCCAACTCCCGCCACATCCTAATCTCAACAAATATCAGAAACTTGAGAAGGCTGGCATGAGATCTGCCTAGTTCTTTCCCGACCAGGGGTAACCGTAATTTTCCAGAGAGACGGCAGACAATGAAAAAAGTACTGATGACTATCGTTACGACTGTGCTGACGATCGGGGGCAGCAACTTGGCGCTCGCCGTGCCGATGACGTTTTTCGGCGTCGACACCAACCCCGGTGGTGTTGTTCCCGCCGGTGGCAACGCGATCACGGCGCGTAACGACTTTCTAGGGAATCTCACAAGCGTGGGCAACGAAGATTTCGAGGGCATCGCGCTTGGAACCAATCCGCCCATCAACCTATCTTTTCCCGGTTCCACGGGTAACTTGACGGCCGTGCTGGCCTCGGGACCGACAGTGGAAGTGACTAACCTGAATCCGGTAGGGCAGTTTTCTACGTCGGGCTCGCAGCACCTGGACGCGGGATTCGGACAAACCCTCGACATCACTTTCGGCACCGCCATCTCGGCATTCGGATTCTATGGCACCGACATATCCGACAGCGGGGGCGACATGGTCGTCGACCTGATTGACACCAGCAACAACGTGACCGTATTCAACGTAATCCAAAACGACCTTTCTGTGAATAACGGCAACGTGCTGTTTTGAGGTTTTATCGACGCAAGCACGACCTATACCCAGGTCTCGATTCGCAACACAAGCGGCTCGGACCGATTCGGCTTTGATGATATGGTCATCGGCGACCGTGGCCAGATCGCAGTTCCGGAGCCAGCCACTCTCCTGCTCTTGGGCCTTGGGTTAACAGGATTGGGATTTGCGAGAAAACGACTGCATTAGCAGCAATTAACTTTTCGATATGAAAGTCCCGGCCAACGTGCCGGGCTTTTCACGTCGAGCACTGGGCCCGCGGCGGTGAGACGCGCCTCGATAGTTTGATTCAACTCTGCACCTTCCACCATCGCCTGGTGCACGAAGGCGGTTAAGGCGTGCGCGCATGCGCAAACCAGCGCTTCGCATTCACCCGTCCCGACGCCCGCGTCATCGAGGCGGTGGCGAAAAACTCCGCGGAGTTTTTTCGCGACACCGATGTCGAGACACTGAACCGCGAGCAGGGTCTGGAAATCGACGCCGGCCGGTTCAGTTGTGCCGCGCCACAATCGCCAATAGG
>JAHEKG010000335.1 GCA_024638475.1 Rhodospirillales bacterium
GGCTGCCCCGACGCTTCCCGCAACACCGACACGGATTCTTCGACTAAGGCTGCCTCCGCATCGTCATCCATGCCGCCGTAGTGGACTTTGCCCATGTCGACGCCGTGGGCGATGATCTCATCGCCCCGCTCGTTAATCTTGTCGATGAGATAGGGATAGCGCTCTGCCAGCTTCGAGTTGACGGCAACGGAACTGGTAATGCCGTACTTGCTCAACACCTTCCACAGGCGTTGAATACCCACGCGATTGCCGTAGTCACGGGACGTGTAATGGCGCAAATCCGGATACCGAGTCACCATCCCGCCCGGTACCTTGAAAGGCTCGCTGGGCTGGTCCAGCGGGAAATATTCCAGCGACATCGACACCCACAGCGCAACCTTCGCACCCCCGGGCCAGCTAACCGGTGGGCGCTGTTGCAATAGGGACCAGTCGTAAATGTCATGGTCCATGCCGTAACGGCGATTCGGATAGCGAATGTAGTCGTCGTCGAGCGTCATGACGCCACCCCGGCGCTGCGCTTGTTAATGTCCGCCAAGCAGGTGTCGTAGTAGTGCTCGTAGTAATACTCGGCGATCTCCCGGGCCGTGGTCACCCAAACATCCTCGGGCCCGTGGCTGGTAATGTAGGCTAGGGCCTCATCGAAACCGCCAATCCGATGGGGATGGCCGACGGCGAAGGCGTGTAAGGGAATGCACATCACCGTGCCGCTCTCCTTACCCTCCGCCAGCAGCTGGTCGAACTGGTCCTTGATCATCTGCGCATAACGCCGCGGCGTGGCCAAGTAGCTGTTGTAAACAATGATGTCATTGATCTCCAGCGAGTACGGCATGGAGATGAGGCGCCCGGTACGCACATTGACGGGCTGGGGCTGGTCGTCCTGGAACAAGTCGCAGGTGTACAGGAAGCCTAACTCCGCCAGCAGGTCCATCGTCCGCTCGGTGTGGGTCAATGCCGGCGCCAGATAACCGGCAAGCTTCTGGCCGGTGGCCTCCTTCACCGTATCGATGCTGTCCTGCATCACCGCCCGCTCCTGGGCCTCGTTCATGGCATAGGAATAGCGCGTGTTGTAAATGCCGTGAGAAAAAAACTCCCAGCCCCGCGCGTTAGTCGCCTCGATGATTTCCGGGTGGTGTTTCGCCATACCCATGCTCAGCGACACGGAGCCCCGCACGTTGTGCTTATCCATGACTTCCATCATGCGCCAATGGCCCGCCCGATTGCCGTAGTCGCGGTTCGACACCAGCGCCACATCCGGGTGAGGCCGAGGCCAGGGCGTGCGCAGCGGGTTGATGGGCGGATCGATTTCGTAAAACTCGATATTCGGCGCCACCCAGAACGCTATTTTGGCGCCGTTGGGCCAGGTAATTTTCGGCCGGCCCTCGTAGGGCCAGTAGTCGTAGAGCCCGAGATCGCTTTTCAAGCTCGCCTCCTTGTTGTTGTTATTGGTCTTTACGCAACCAGGCCTTTACTGTACCAACCGATTCCACGTCCGCATATTTGAGCGCCATGTCGGTCAAATTCGCGAAATGAGGGCTCTCGTGTTTGTCGGCGACGCACTCTTCGATGACAACGGTGCGGTAGCCGTGGGAAAGACTGTCCACCGCGGAGGCGCGCACGCAGCCGGACGTCGATCCGCCCGTAAGGACCACCGTATCCACGCGGTGAAACGTGAGCAACGAACCTATCCGCGTATCATGAAACACCGAAGGCATTTTCTTGTCGATCACCAGGTCGCCGGTGGCGCGCTCCAACCGGTCATCCAACTCGGCTCGTTCGGAACCGTACTTGATATTTTGCAGGCTGTCGGGGGTATCGGTTCGCGTACCCCAAACGCCGCAGTCCTCGCCGGAATCGACATATACACAATACGTCCAAATGACGGGCCAGCCGCGTTGGCGAAACAGCGCGGCCACCTCGTTGATATAGGGGATTTGATTGGGGTCGTTCTCGTAGGCGGTGCTGAACAAATCCGTACGCGTATAGGCCTTCTGCACGTCGACGTTGATCAGGGCCGCCTTGGCGCCGAAACCGAACTTGTTTCGCGCCGGATTCGATCGAACCTCTTCGTAAATTTCCCGCGCGGTCTTGTTGGATAATTCCAAGGGATCCTCCTGTGCTAATGGCTAAGGGTCGAAACGCTTGCCGTGCTCCAACAACGTGTCGGTGCCCAACACGTCGTTCAGCTCGCCGAAATTGAGCATCCGCCCGCGGACGGCGGCCGTGCTGCCGTCTTTATGCAGCACGGCCAGGTAGTCTTTGGCGGCGCTGACCAATACCCGGACCATGGCGCCCGGGTAGATCACCAATTTGAAACCGAGAGCGAACAATTCGTCGGCAGGCTTCAGCGGCGTGCGGCCGCCCTCCACCATGTTAGCGATCAGGGGGATGCGGGCGCCGAACTCCGCACCCAGTTGTGCCATCTGTTGCTCGTTCTCCGGGGCCTCCACGAACAAGACGTCGGCGCCCGCCGCCACGTAAGCATCGGCGCGCGCCCTGGCGGCATCGAAACCCTCGACGGCGATCGCGTCCGTGCGCGCCACGATGACGGTGTCGTCGTCGCCGCGCGCATCGATGGCCGCGCTAATCTTGCCGGCCATCTCGGCCGTGGAAATCAACGCCTTGCCCGCCAAGTGCCCACAGCGCTTGGGGCTCGTCTGGTCCTCGAGTTGAATACCCGAGGCACCCATGCGCTCGAGGACCGTGACCGTGCGCTGCACGTTGAGGGCGTTACCGAAACCCGTATCCGCGTCGACGACAAACGGGATCTCGATACGCTCGCGAATCTGCGCGACGACCTGGGCGACCTCGGCAAAGGAAGTGAGGCCGATGTCCGGCTGAGCAATACGCGTATAGGAAATACTTGCGCCACCCAAATAGGCGCATTCGAAGCCATGTTGTTGAATGAGCAGCCCCGTCAGGGCATCGAACATCCCGGGGGCGATAACCCCGCCCGGCCGGCTCAGCAACTGCCGCAACCGCTTGGCGTGACTCATATACCGCTATTCCTTTGTTTTAATTGTTTTTTTCAAGTACTGCATCAGCCCGCCGGCGGTGATCATGGCCATTAAATGGGCGGGTATCGGCTCCACCTCGTATTGCTTCCCCGAGGTGGTGTTTTCCACGCGGCCCGCCACGGGATCCACGTTAAGGATATCACCCGCTTCGATCTCGGCGGCCTGGGGGAAAATCAAAGCCGGCACGCCGAGGTTGAGGGCATTGCGATAGAAAATCCGCGCAAAAGACTCGGCCAGAAGTGCGCCGACTTGCAGCTCCCTGAACGCCATCGCGGCCTGTTCGCGCGCGGAGCCCACGCCGAAGTTGCTGCCGCCGACGACCAAGTCGCCCGGCTGCACCTTGACGGCAAACTCCGGATCGACGGCTTCCAGGCAATGGCGTGCCGCAACCTCCATGGGTTCCTTGAAATAAATACCGGGCGCCATGACGTCCGTGTTGATTTCATCACCGAAGGTCCAGGCCCGCCCCTGCACAGCGCTCATGTTAAGAACGCCCGCGGATCGACAACCTTGCCGGCGACGGCGGAGG
>JAHEKG010000059.1 GCA_024638475.1 Rhodospirillales bacterium
CGAGCCCGGAGATTACATCGTGGTCCCGAGGGGCCTGTGGCACACGGCAAGCCCCCACGAGCCCACCACCATGCTCTTCATTACCCCGGGCGAGGGCACCGAGAACCGGGAGGAACCAGCTTAATACCCGCCGAGTCTATCTACTTTGGGCCCCTACTCGCAGCCGGTGCGAACGGGCAGCGTCACGTTGGCGAATTGCTCGTCCACCTGGGCCTGCGTTTCCAGCTCGGCCGCGGCCCGAACGTGCTCGGCAGTCAGATGGGGTGCGAATAGCGAGATGAAATCGACCATGTAGGTGCGTAGTACGGCATCGCGCCGAAAGCCCAACCAGGTGGTGACCCGGGGAAACAAGCCCTTGGCGTCGATGGCCGCCAAGTCATCAGCGTCGCCGCACTCGTAGGCCATGGACGCCATGACACCGACTCCCATCCCCATGCGCACGTAGGTCTTGATCACGTCCGCGTCGCGGGCCGTGAAGACGACGTGTGGCTCCAGCCCCTGGGCCTCGAACGCGGCCTTGAAGGAAGACTCGCCCGTCGAGCTGAACACATAGGTGACCAGCGGGTGCTTCGCCAAATCCGGCAAGGTGAGCGCGTTCTGCAGCTTCGCCACCGGGTGATCCCGCGGCGCTAATACGATGCGGTCCCATTCATAACAGGGCAACAACGTCAACTCAGGGAACATGGCCTGGGAACCGGTGGCAATCGCGAAATCGATGCGCTCGGCAGCAACCAGCTCCGCAATCTGCTCGGACGTTCCCTGATGTAATTCCAAATCGACTTTCGGGTAGCGCTGCCGAAATTCGCGGATCACGTCCGGCAAAACGTAGCGGGCCTGGGTGTGGGTCGTCGCAATCGCCAACGTGCCGACTTCCTCGCGGGTGAGATTACGGGCCAAGGTGCGGATGTTCTCGACCTCGCGCACGATCCGCCGCGCCCGACTGATGACCTCTTCGCCCGCGGGCGTGACGCCGGTCAAGGCTTTGCCTTTGCGGACAAACAATTGCGCCCCCAGCTCTTCCTCCAGCTGCTTGAGCTGTTTGCTGATCCCGGGTTGGCTCGTGTACAGGCGCTCCGAGGCCGCGGTGATGTTGAGGCCGCTGTCCGCAATGCCGAGTAGGTACTTGAGTTGTTTCAGGGTCATCAGTTGGGTTTCCTGGCTCGAATAATAGCCGCGAGCCCAAATTGCCTGCTAAATCAAGGCTACACTAGCATATAACCTAGTGGAATAAGCGCACAAATAAATAGTATTTTTCGCCCCGCACACAGGCGCTTAAGGTCCTCCCTGACCATGGACCATCTACCCCTATTCGCCCGTTTGCACGGCCAGCCCTGCCTCGTCGTGGGCGGCGGCAACGTCGCCGCCCGCAAGGCGCGCGCGCTGCTGCGCGCCGGCGGCAAAGTCGCGCTGCGAGCCCCGCGCTTCACAGCAGCGGTACGCAGCCTAGCGACAGAACCCGGCGTCGAACTGAAGCCGGGGCACTTCGTCGCCGGGGACGTGGTGGGATTTACGCTGGTCATTGCCGCCACCGACGACGACGAAGTGAATCGCAGCGTTGCACAAGCCGCGCGCGCGCAGCATAAGCTTTGCAATGTTGTCGATGACGGAGACGCGTCGAGTTTCATCATGCCCGCCATCGTCGATCGATCGCCGCTACTCATCGCAATCGCAAGCGGCGGACATGCACCGGTATTGGCGCGCAGAATAAAAACCGTTTTGGAACGGCAACTGCCTGCTCGCCTCGGCGATATCGCGCGCTTGCTGGGAAGGTTTCGCGGTGCCGCGCGAGAACGCTTTCCCGACCTCAAACGGCGGCGCTATTTCTGGGAGCGCTTATTGGACTCCAACGCACTGGCTGCCGTCGCCAACGGCACCGGTGGCGATGACGATGGCGACGCCATCGTGGCCAAGGCGCTGGAAAACCCGGAGGCTGCGCCCGAAGGCATCGCTTACTTGGTGGGGGCCGGTCCGGGCGATCCCGAGTTGCTAACCCTGAAAGCACAGCGGTTGCTGGCCGACGCCGATGTCGTACTCTACGACCGGCTAGTCAACCCCGCGCTGCTAGATCACGCCCGCCGCGACGCCGAGTTCGTCGATGTCGGCAAGCGCGCGGCCGGGCCAACCACGCCCCAAACCGCAATCAACGCGCTACTCGTCAAACACGTGTCCGCCGGCAAGCGCGTGGTGAGGCTGAAGGGCGGGGACCCCTTTATTTTCGGCCGGGGCGGTGAAGAACTGCGGGCCCTGGAAGACGCAGGCCTGCCCGTTAAGGTCGTGCCGGGCATTACGGCCGCCCAGGGCTGCGCCGCCGCCGTGGGGCTGCCCCTGACCGAGCGTGGCGTCGCCACCGCGGTCACTTTGGCAACGGCCCACGGCGCTGCCGACGCCGCCCCCGAACTGGACTGGGATGCGCTCTGCGCGCCGCAGCAAACCGTGGTGTTCTATATGGGCGTGGGGACCCTACCGGCGATCCGGCGCAATCTGCTGCAGCGCTTGCCAGCCACCACCGCAATCGTCATTGTTGAGCGGGGCACGACACCCGAACAGCGTGTTCACCGCACGGATTTGGCCGGCCTGGATGCGTTAATACGAAAAAAAACCGTCGCCGCTCCCGCGTTGGTCTTTGTCAGTACCGCTACCGGCTCGCCCGCCGGCAAAGCCAATGTCGCCTAACTTAACGATCAGATTAGGAGTCACGCCGTGATCTACAACAATATTCTAGACACCATCGGGCGAACGCCCGTCGTCAAACTTCATCGAACAGGGCCCGAAAATGTAGACATCTTCGTCAAAATAGAGGCTTTCAACCCTCTCGGCTCCGTCAAGGACCGGCTCGCGTTCGCCATCATCGACGATGCCGAGCGCCGCGGTATCCTCGAGCCGGGTCAGACCGTCGTCGAGGCCACCTCCGGCAACACCGGCATCGCCCTCGCCATGGTCTGCGCGGCCAGGGGTTACCCCTTCGTCGCCACCATGGTGGAAACCTTCTCCGTGGAGCGGCGCAAGATCATGCGAGCGCTGGGGGCCAAGGTCATCCTCACCCCGGCCGCGGAACGCGGCACGGGCATGGTGAACAGGGCTGCGGAATTGGCCGAGGAACATGGCTGGTTCTTGGCGCGCCAATTCGAGAACCTGGCCAACCCGGCCTACCACCGCCAGACCACCGGTCCGGAAATTCTCTCCGATTTCGCCGGCCGGCGCCTGGACTACTGGGTCACGGGTTGGGGCACCGGCGGCACCATGACCGGCGCCGGTCAGGTCATCAAACTCGCCCGACCGGAGACGCAGATCATCGCCACGGAGCCGGCCGGCGCGTCGTTGCTGGGCGGCCAGGAATGGGCACCCCACAAGATTCAAGGCTGGACGCCCGACTTCATTCCCGACGTGTTGAATCCGGAGGTCTACGATCAACTCCTCCCGGTCAGCGACGACGATTCAATCGCGACCGCGCGCCACCTCGCCGCCAAGGAAGGCATCTTCGTCGGTATCTCCTCCGGCGCCACCCTCGCGGCGGCATTGCAGGTCGCGGAATCCGCCGATGCGGGAGCAACGATCTTGGCCATGCTGCCGGACACGGGCGAGCGCTATTTCTCGACACCGCTATGGGCCGATCTGCACGACGGCTCCGACGACGAATGGTTAGCCAGCCTCGGCTAATTACGCTGCCCAGCGTATGGCATCGGGCCGCGGGGCCCGATGCCGCGGTGGAATCCTCCGGGTTCGTCGTAACGACCTGTCAACGCGGTGTGAGTATCGGGGCCGCACCCCGGGACAGCCATAGGTACACTCGCCACTCGGGCGTTGCCGCCTATCGGCTGCTGTTGGAAATCTCCACCGGCTTGGCGTCGGAGCTGGCGGGTGAAACCAACGTGTTTGGTCAGATCAAGCGCGCGTGGGCCGAACAACGACATCGTTTCGGGCCCGACATGCAAACCTGGGTGCAACGATGGTTCGCCGACACCAAGGCCATTCGCAATCAGTTCCTGCAAAACGTCGGCGGCCAATCCTACGCGAGCCTCTGCCGGCGCTTCCTCGATTTGGACCCGGCTACCCCGCTCGCCATCGTCGGCGGAGGCGACCTGGCCGCATCCATGGTGAGCCTGTTTCGGCGGCATTCCATCGGGCTGTTTGTCCGTGCCGAGCCGCGGTTCGAAATTCCGGAAAACGTATCGGTCGGGTCGCTTGCCGCGCTACCGGAGCATGTGCCTCAAATCGGCGCGTTGATCGTGTGTATTCCGGCCAATCCCGAATGGGAGCGAACGTTGGCTGCGGCACTCGGGCCGCAAGCTATCCCGATAGTGCATCTGGGCTACCGCCACAACGACGCTGCACCGCTCGGGGCGCTGGCGAACTT
Organism: Rhodospirillales bacterium; assembly: GCA_024638475.1. Lineage (GTDB taxonomy): Bacteria > Pseudomonadota > Gammaproteobacteria > Steroidobacterales > JAHEKG01 > JAHEKG01. Next base: position 4,355 of record JAHEKG010000059.1, read on the forward strand.
CCATTCGCTGGACGCCCTATTCGCCCTTAAACGGGAACAGGATAACGTTCGCTCGCTCAAACTGGCGGCGGCGAAACGTGCCTGCGCTCAACGCGCGGCCGCCTTCGACGACGAGACCTGGGAGCAGGCGGCGGCGGTTCAAGCCCGATGAAACTTCGCCTCGGTACCCGTGCATCGCTGCTGGCGGTGGCGCAAAGCCGCCTGGTCGCGGCCGACTTAATGCGCTTGCACCCCGGATTACAAGTTGAGCTGGTGACGCTCCAGGCCCGGGGCGACCGGGATTTGAAGACGCCGCTACCGCAAGTGAACGATGCGAATTTCTTCAACGCGGAACTCGACGAGGCCTTGGCTTGCGGGCGCGTCGATGTTTGCGTGCATTCCTACAAAGACCTGCCGGCAAACCGGCCGGCGGAACTGCACTTAGCCGCGTTACCCGAGCGTGAGGACCCGCGGGACGTCGTGCTGCTGCACCCGCGCTGCGCCGCCAAACTGCAACGCAGCGAGGCGTTGTTGATCGGCAGTTGTTCCCTTCGCCGCCAAAGGCACGTTGCGGATTTCCTGAGCTGGGCGTTACCGCATGAGAGTTCGCCGCCCACGCTCGAATTCGCCGACCTGCGCGGAGCCGTGGAGGCCCGCCTTAAGCAACTGTTTCGCAGCCGCGACGACGGCCGCGTGCTCGACGGGGTCGTGTTGGCACTCGCGGGTTTAAACCGGCTGTACAACGATGCGGACGGCTACCGGGCCACCGCTGAACTGCTCGAACCCTTACGTTGGTTGGTGGTGCCGCTGAGCGCGGCGCCCACCGCATCCGGCCAGGGCGCGTTGGCCGTCGAGTGCCGGCGTGACGACGCACAAACCCGCGCGCTGTTGGCCCCGTTGGACCATGCCCCCACTCGCGCGGCGCTGGACGCGGAAGCGAAGCTGCTGGGCCCCGACCCCGGCGACGCGGCGGCGGCAACCGTCGTGCCCCACGAACAACTTCATCAGCTTCGCTACCTAAGCGACGGCGCGGGTGAAACGCAGCTACAGCCTGCGCAGGGCGGCCCCGAGGTTGCCGCCGATGGTTTTGACGCGACCCGGTTGTCGGCCTACTACCAGTACCAACCGATCCCGCTGCCGGCAAGCCTCGCCAGTGCCAGGGCGATTTACGTGAGCCACCATCGCTGCGCCACCCTGCAGCGGGCTGCGTGGCCGACGGCGCCCCGGGTGTGGGTCAGCGGAACCGAGACGTGGAGGCGCCTGGCCGCGCGCGGCGTCTGGGTGGAAGGCTGCACCGATCATCTTGGCTTCGACGCCTTGCGCGAAACACTGGACTGCCGGGTGTTGGCATTGCCGCCGCTGGCCGAGTGGGCGGCGCTCACTCACGAACAAGCCGTCGATAGCTGGGACGACAGCGGCGTAGGCCAGGTCGTCGCCGCCTATCGGCGTCGACCCGAAGCCCTGCCGACGGAGTTCATCGAGGCGGTGCAGGAGGCGCGGCAGTTTTTCTGGAGCAGCCCGCAGCAATACCAGCGCCTGCAGCACCTCGTCAGCGCCGACGCCCAGCACGCCGCGGGGCCCGGCAAGACGGCGCAGTATCTGCGCAACATGGGCGTCCAGGAATTACAACTGTTTCCGTCACGGCAAGTGTGGCAGCAATGGCTGGGCTAACGTTAAGGCGGGCCCGCCTGAGCAGCGCGATGCGGGAGCTCACCGCCGAAGTCCGGGTTGCGCCGCAACAATTCATCCAACCGCATTTCGTCGTCGAGGGGCTCGCCGCTGCCGAACCCGTGGACGGCTTACCGGGGGTGTTCCGGGATACCCACGACAGCCTGCTCGGACGCGTGGAAAAGGATTTAAAAGCAGGCACGAACAAAGTGCTGCTGTTCGGCGTGCCGCAACACAAGACCCAACAAAGTTTCGAGTTCGATTTCACGGCGCGGCAAATCGAGCGACTGCGCGAATCATTTGGCGATGCGCTATGGGTTGCGGTTGATGTCTGCCTGTGTTCTTACACCCAGCATGGTCACTGCGGCGTATTGGATCACGCCGAACGACACGTGCACAACGAAAGCTCCGTCGAATTGCTGGCCGCCGCCGCCCTCAAATATGCGCAAGCGGGGGCCGACTGCGTGGCGCCCAGCGACATGATGGATGGCCGCGTCGTTGCGATTCGCAAGGCGCTACAAGACGACGACTTGGATCATGTCGCCCTCATGAGTTACTCCGCCAAGTTTCACTCACGCTTCTACGGGCCGTTCCGTGTCGCCGCCGAATCGGCGCCGGGCGGCGCGGGGCCACGGGATCGGGCGAGCTATCAGATCGACCCGGCGAGACCCAAGGACGCGCTGCGAGCGAGCCTGCGCGATGCGGAAGAAGGCGCCGACGTGTTGATGGTCAAGCCCGGTCTACCTTATTTGGACGTCTTACAAACCTTGTCGCAACACACGCAACTGCCGCTGGCAGTTTATCAAACCAGCGGCGAATACGCGGGCATCGAGCTCGCCGCCGCGGCCAATTTGATGGATGGCCCCGCCGCCCACGTCGAAGCCTGGACTGCCTTCGTGCGGGCCGGCGCGCAAATGATCATCAGCTACGGAGCCAGACATGCTGCCCGCTACCTCCAGGCTGCCTGAGCCTTCGCTGTTCGACCGCGCCCGGGCGGTGATCCCGGGGGGCGTGCATTCGCCCGTCCGCGCCTTCAGGGGCGTCGGCGGTGAGCCCGTCTTCATCGCGCGCGCCGAGGGCGCTTACCTATGGGATACCGAGGGCAGGCGTTACCTTGATTATTGTATGGCGTTCGGCCCGTTGATCCTCGGCCATGCCCATCCCCGCGTCATGGCGGCCGCCAACGACGCGCTGCGGGATGGTTGGAGCTATGGCACGGCCGAGCCCTACTCCTTGGCGTTGGCGGAACTCATCACGGGGCGGTTAGCGTGGGTTGAAAAAATCCGCTTCGTCAATTCCGGTACCGAAGCCGTGATGTCCGCCCTGCGTTTGGCGCGTGCCGTGACTGGGCGGGACGCGATCGTCAAGTTCGATGGCTGCTATCACGGCCATGCAGATAGCATGCTGGTGAAGGCCGGCTCCGGTGTTGCCCTCCAGGCAGAGGCTAGCAGCGCCGGCATTCCCGCCGGCGTAGCCGCGGACACGCTCGTTTTACCATTAGGCGACATCGCCGCCGCGGAAGCGTTATTCAAGCGGCGCGGCAAGACCATCGCGGCCGTGATCATCGAGCCGCTGCCCGCGAATCACGGCTTACAACCACAACAGCCGGAATTCGTGGCCCGCTTGCGCCAGCTGTGCGACGCGTACGGAGCGCTGCTCATTTTCGACGAAGTCATCAGTGGTTTCCGGCTTGGCTTCGGCGGCTACGCGGAGCAGTCCGATATCACGCCCGATCTGGTCACGTACGGCAAGATTATCGGCGGTGGCTTCCCCGTAGGCGCTTTCGGCGGGCGAGCCGAATGGCTCGATCATGTCGCACCGCTGGGGGATGTCTATCAGGCAGGTACCCTCAGCGCCAACCCGCTCGCCATGCGTGCCGGCTACGCCACCCTGATGGAACTGCTGGACGGTCGGGTCTATGCACAACTCGAAACCGAAGGGCAGTTTCTAGAAGCAGCGCTGAAGGCGGCCGGCATCGACTGCGTTCGGCAAGGGTCGCTGTGGTGGCTCAACACCACGCAAGACCATTACCGGGGAATCTTTCATAGGCTGCTCGAGCGGGGGATCTACCTGCCGCCGAGTGCGGTGGAAGTGGGATTTTTATCGTCTGCGCATGGGCGTACGGAGCTGGAGCGTTTGGTTCACAACCTGATCGAAGTGGCCAGATGAAATGTAAAACAATGGGGACATTCCCCTTTTCGAACACGTGTTCGAAAAGGGGAATGTCCCCATTGTTTTATGGCGGAGAGGGAGGGATTCGAACCCTCGAAGGGCCAATTAGACCCTTACTCCCTTAGCAGGGGAGCGCCTTCAGCCGCTCGGCCACCTCTCCGTATTGGGATACTGCTACATAAACGCAGGCGAATTCTAACCACTCCGGCACAGGCTCGAAAGCGCAATACGGATCAAATGTGGAAGTAGAAGCGAGTCAGTCAGCTGCGGCGGCTATTTTTATTGGCGCCTCGGCTGCCGCCGCTTGCTCTTTCTGAATTCGCTCGAAAATTTCTTGGCGATGAACAGCGATTTCCTTCGGCGCATTGACCCCCAGGCGAACCTGGTTGCCTTTGACGCCTAGGACGGTGACCGTCACGTCGTCTCCAATAACGACCGTCTCCCCCACCCGCCTGGTCAAGATCAACATAGCCAAACTCCTTGTCGGCACTATTGGCCCTTGCGCGGCTTTTGTTTTGTAAATCCCGCCGCTGCTGGCCGTGCTGACGCAATTAAGCGACAGCCACAGCAGCCCCATGGTAATCCACAGAGATTTCTACGCCAAATGCCTAATATCGCTATGAAATTAGACTCGATCTAAGTCTGGAAATCAGCCTTCATTCAAGAACTTGGGCAACCTGGCCCGGCACAGCGGCGAGCGCCGCATCGAGATTCTCCGGTTGGTTGCCGCCCGCCTGCGCCATATCGGCACGGCCGCCGCCACGGCCGCCGACGCTTTCCGCCACGGTGCGGATCAGATCGCCGGCCTTGAGGCGCTCCGTCAGATCGCGGGTAACGCCCGCCACCAGCCTGACCTTGTCGTCTTCCACCGCGCCGAGGATAACCACCCCCGATTGAAGCTTGTCCTTCATCCGGTCCGCCGCATCCCGCAGCGCCTTTTGATCCGCGCCGTCCAGCCGGGCCGCCAGAACCTTGACGCCCTGAACCTCGACGACCTCTTCGAGCAAGTCCCGCGCGCCCCCGCTGGCGAGCTTGCCCTTCAGCGCTTGGATCTCCTTCTCCAACCCCCGGTTACGCTCCACCAGTAATCCCACCTTGGCGTCCAGATCATCGCGCGTGCCCTTCACGAGGCTCGCGACCTTTTTGAGCAGCGCCTCCGCCGCACGCACCTCCGCAAGCGCACCCTCCCCGGTCACCGCCTCGATGCGGCGAACCCCCGCGGCAATCCCCGTTTCCACCGTAACCTTGAACAGACCAATATCGCCTGCGCGGGCAACGTGGGTGCCGCCGCACAGCTCGGTAGAGAAATCGCCGATCTTCAACACCCGCACCGTGTCGCCGTATTTGTCGCCGAAGAACGCCATGGCGCCCGCATCGACCGCCGCCTGGAACGGCATCTCTCGCGTCTCGGCGACCGCGTTACCGCGAATTTCCGAGTTGACCAACGTCTCGATCCGCGCGAGCTCGTCTTCCGTCAGCGCCTGATAGTGGGAGAAATCGAAACGCAGCCGGTCGGGTGCTACTAGGGAACCCTTCTGTTGAACATGTTCCCCCAGCACTTCGCGAAGCGCGGCATGCATCAAATGGGTCGCAGAATGATTCAATACGATGGCGTTTCGCCGCGGCGCATCGACCCGCGCGGCCACACGGTCACCGATACGCAATTGGCCCGTTTTCAGCAGCCCGAAATGACCGCTGGCGGCGCCCAACTTTTGGGTGTCGTCGACGCGGAACTCACCGCCGCTGAATTCGAGCTGACCCTGATCACCCACCTGACCACCGCTTTCCGCGTAAAAGGGCGTCGCATCGAGCACCACGATGCCGGTATCGCCCGCGACCAGCGCCTGGACAGCATCACCCGCCTTGAACAACGCGGTTACGGTACCTTCGTCCGTCAGGGTTGCGTAGCCGTTGAAACGGGTTTCGCCATCAAAAGCGGGCAGGCCGCCATCCGCGGCGGTGAACTTGCTGGCGGCCTGCGACAGCCGGCGCTGGCCGTCCATGGCCTCCGCAAAACCGCTGGTATCGACACTCAGGCCCCGCTCCCTGGCGATGTCGGCCGTGAGGTCGATGGGAAAACCATAGGTATCGTAAAGCTTGAACGCCGTGTCACCCGGAATGACCTTACCGTCGAGTCCGGCGATGGCGGTCTCCAGCAGGCCCATCCCCTGGCTCAAGGTCTCGGCAAAACGCAGCTCTTCCTGCTTGAGCACCCGTTCGACGTGCTTGACGGCCGCCGTGAGCTCGGGATAAGCCTCACCCATCTGCTTGTCGACGGACCTTACGAGGCGATAAAAGAATGGCTCTTCCATACCGAGCTTGTAGCCGTGGCGTACCGCACGGCGAATAATTCGGCGCAACACGTAGCCACGCCCCTCACGCCCTGGCAGCACCCCATCGGTGATGAGGAACGCACAGGCGCGGATGTGATCGGCGATCACTTGCAAAGAATTCGTATCGCCTTCCCGTGCGTTGGTAACGGCCGCGACGTCGGCAATGATGGCGGCGAACAAGTCGATCTCGTAATTGGAATGCACGCCCTGCATCACGGCCGCGATGCGCTCGAGGCCCATGCCCGTATCCACCGAGGGCTTCGGCAACGGCGTGAGCTCGCCAGCGGCATTGCGGTCGAACTGCATGAACACCAGGTTCCAAATCTCGACGAAGCGGTCACCGTCTTCGTCAGGAGAGCCGGGCGGGCCGCCCGCGATAGCGGGGCCGTGGTCGTAGAAGATCTCGCTACAAGGGCCGCAAGGCCCGGTGTCGCCCATGGCCCAAAAGTTATCTTTCTCGCCCAACCGGGAAAACCGCGCGGCATCGATGCCCATATCTTTGAGCCAAATATCGGCGGCCTCGTCATCCTGCTCGTACACCGTGCACCACAGCCGCTCCGCCGGTAGGCCCAAATCGTTGGTGATGAAATCCCAAGCGTAGTGAATCGCCTCGCGCTTGAAGTAATCGCCAAAACTGAAGTTACCGAGCATCTCAAAAAACGTGTGGTGCCGCGCCGTATAACCGACGTTTTCCAAGTCATTGTGCTTGCCGCCGGCGCGAACGCAGCGCTGTGAGCTGGTGGCACGCGGGTTCGTGCGCTTGTCCAGACCGAGAAAAACGTCCTTGAATTGCACCATGCCGGCATTGGTGAACAACAGCGTGGGATCGTTGCCGGGCACCAGGGGCGAACTTGGCACGATCTCGTGATCGGCCTTGGCGAAATATTCAAGGAACCCGCGGCGCAAGTCGCCGGTGGAACGTGTCATTCCAAGCCTTTATCAATGACCAAAGTGGTAAAGCTAGGTGGTAAAACTAATCTGTATCGTCGCTAACTTCCAGGGCACGTTTGATTTGCTCCCCCGTAAACCCGCGGTAACTCAAGAACCGCGTCTGCTGCCCCCGGCTGCGCAGATCGGCCGGGGATGCGGCCCCAAAACGCTTAATTCGCGCGGCCCGCGCCACGCTCACCCAATCGCAATCCGCTTGGGCAATGGCCTCGCCAATGATGGCCTCGCCAACGCCGCGCTCTCGAAGCTCCAGTTCGATGCGCCGCGGCCCCTGGCCGCGATTCACCCGACTGCGGGTGAAGGCCTCCGCGAAACGCTCATCGGCGACTAGGCCGTCCGCTTCGAGAACCGCAACCACGTCGGCAACGAGTTCGGAATCGAACCCCTTGCCGGCGAGCTTGCGCGCAAGCTCCTCACGGCCATGCTCCCGCCGGGCCAACAAGTCCATGGCCCGCTTGCGACAATCGCGGCGCTGGACTAATGGGTCAGCGTCGGGCTCAAGCTTGCTGGAGAACGGCATCCCCTTCGGCCTCGGCAACCTCTGCATCGGCCGCGGCGCCCTTGGGCGGTAACAGCAATGTGCGCAGGTTGGTGTCGATCTCTGCGGCAATCTCAGGATTGGTCTTGAGGAACTCGCGAACGTTTTCCTTACCTTGGCCGATACGATCGCCTTGGTAGCTATACCAAGACCCGGACTTGTCGATGAGATTGTGTTTGACACCCAGATCGATGAGTTCGCCTTCCTTGGAAATACCCTTGCCATAAATAATTTCGAACTCGACGATCTTGAACGGCGGCGAGACCTTGTTCTTCACCACCTTGACGCGGGTTTCGTTGCCCAGCACCTCGTCACCCTTTTTAATGGCGCCGATGCGGCGAATATCCAAGCGCACCGAGGAGTAGAACTTCAATGCGTTGCCGCCGCTTGTCGTTTCCGGGCTGCCGAACATCACACCGATTTTCATGCGGATCTGATTGATGAAAATCACCAGCGTGTTGGAGCGCTTGATATTGCCGGTCAGCTTGCGCAGCGCCTGGGACATCAATCTGGCCTGCAAGCCGACATGGGTGTCACCCATTTCCCCCTCGATTTCGGCTTTGGGCGTCAACGCCGCCACCGAGTCCACCACCACGACGTCGACGGCACCGGAGCGCACCAACATATCGGTGATCTCGAGTGCTTGTTCGCCGGTGTCAGGCTGAGAAACGAGCAGCTCATCCACGTTCACGCCGAGGTTTTCCGCATAAATGGGATCCAGGGCATGCTCTGCGTCGACGAATGCCGCCGTGCCACCGGCCTTTTGCGCTTCCGCAATCACCTGCAGGGTCAGCGTCGTCTTGCCCGAAGCCTCCGGACCATAGATTTCGGCCACCCGGCCCTTCGGCAACCCGCCGACTCCCAGCGCCACGTCCAAGCCCAAGGAGCCCGTGGAAATAGCCTCGATGTCGCGGCTCGCGGCGGAGTCGCCGAGGCGCATCACCGAGCCTTTGCCGAATTGTTTCTCGATTTGCCCGAGCGCTGCCGCCAGGGCTTTCTTGCGATTTTCGTCCATTCAAATCACCTAAAAAAAGAGGGGAGAGTCCAACGTGAGTCTGGATTATTTCATAATTTCCATGCCGCCGAACCAAGTGATTTGAGGCGAAACGCGCCAAAACCTCCGATCCAATCGACGTTTGCGGGCCAAGTCGTTGGAATCGGTAGGGGGCCTGCCGAAGCCACCCGGCGCACCGCTTTTCCGGGGCCCCGAGACGCTCCCATCAATCCAACCAGTGATCGATGCCTTTGCGCAGCCGCCGCAACGCGTGTTCCACCGCGCGGCGCCGAATGGCCTCCCGGTCGCCGTGAAATCGCATCCGCTCGGTGACGCGCTCGCCGGGCCAGCGGTAGGCAAACCATACGGTGCCGACCGGCTTGTCGTCACTGCCACCGTCGGGGCCCGCAACCCCACTGACCGCCACGGCCACCCGCGCGCCGCTCATCTTCACAACGCCGTTGGCCATTTGCTGCACGCAGCGCTGGCTCACCGCACCGTAGCGCTGCAACGTGGCAGGCGTGACCCCGAGCACACGCTGTTTAGCCTCGTTGCTGTAGGTCACCACCCCGTAGGCAAACCAAGCCGAACTGCCCGGCGCGTCGGTGAGCGCTTTGGCGATCCAGCCACCGGTACAGGATTCCGCGGCCGCTACCGTCCAGCCGCGCTCGGCTAGCGCGGCACCCAAATCCGCGGCTAGCTCGGCGAGCTGAATGTCGTCGATGGGATCGTTACTCACCCGTCTCCCCCAATACCTGCCGATACACGGCAAGGTTTCCGTTCACCATCGCTTGGATGGAAAAGTACGCTTCCACCCTTTGTCGTGCCGCGTTGCCCATGCGCTCACGAGTCGACTCGTCCGTCAGCAGTTTCGAAAGCGCGGCGGCCAGGGCCCGGCGATCACCCGGTGGAACCAGCAGGCCGGTTTCCCCATCGGCGACGACTTCGGGAATGCCGCCGACGGCGCTACCGATCACAGGGATGCCGCAAGCGTGGGCCTCCAGCAGCGCGACTCCCAAACCTTCGGCATGGGCCGGATGCACGACCAGGTCCAGCAGCGGCAACCAGCGTTCCATGTGGTCTCGAAACCCCGCAAAGTAAACCCTCCCCCCGAGACCCATGGTTTTTACCCGCTGCTCCAATGCGGCTTGTTGCGACCCCTGGCCAAAACAGATTAACGCCACGTCATCGCATCCCTGGCCGAGCTGATTCATGGCGGCGAACAACTCGGCATGGCCCTTGCGCTCGATCAACTGCGCAATCATCCCGATCAATCGCCGTTCGGGCGAGAACCCTAATTGATTCGCTAACTCACGC
>JAHEKG010000336.1 GCA_024638475.1 Rhodospirillales bacterium
GCGGATACCGACACCACCACGCTGATTCAGCCGAGTACCCGCGGTAATCCTTCTGACTCCGATACCGCCACCAAACCCCTCGGCACCGGATCCAGCGCCGGCTAACCCGCCCGCCGCGCTCCTCCTCCGAAAGGCAATTGACGGTGACGAATGCCAGGCTTGCCTATGGCAACTACTTTGGGGGGATGGCTCCCTGCGGTCCGCTTTATTCCCCCCAAAGTAGTTGCCATAGGCAAGCCTGGCGCACGAGCGGAGGTTCGTTACGTGACGGGGCTGGATAGCTGAGGGTACGTCTTTGTCATGGGAATAAAGCGGACCGCAGGGAGCCATCCCATGACAAAGACGTACCCTCGGCTACCCTGTGGTTAAACCCTGGCCGGAGTCAGGCGTTTGGCCGGATTGTTTCCGTTGCCTGCGCGCGATCGGGCAACAGATGACTGCTGGTAACCTTGGGGATGTTGGTGCCCTGTAGCAAACGGTCTTCGATACCCAACAAGATGGGTTCCGCGTGGCTGCGGTAAATGTTGACCTTGGCGTTGAAAACGTTGCGGGTTATTCCGTGTTTGTCATTAATGGTCAGCTTGCGAATCGTAAATTCGCCGGTATTAAGCCGCGTACCCGTTAGGTAGCACTTAATGGATTCCACTCGATCCCCCGACAGCTCGAGCCCGTCCAGGCGAGTCAGGGTATTGCGTGCACGGTGGACGAAGTCGATGGAATCCATGTGCCTCACCTGGGCCTCGAGTTCCGGCCCGGCCGGCAGGTCGGCCTCGAACTCACCCACCAAAATTTGCCCCGGCAGGGCCCGCTCGATCATACGCGCTAGCTCGATGGTGACGTCACCGACAATGTAGTTGTATATCGTTGGGTTGAGGCCTTCCGCTTGATGAAATTCATAGCAGGAACCGATGTGAAAGCCGGCTCTGAGAGCCGGTACCACGCGATGCCGGGCTTTGCGGCCGGCGATTGCGTTATCGGCTAGAACCAAATGCATGAAATGATATAGATTGACATTCGCTTCGACGGTGAGCTCTCGGTTCCAGATATAGAAGCCGTCGCCGGTGCTCGAGCGCGAGAAACTGATGCCTATCTTGCGGTCGAGCATCTTGCTATAGGCGGAGTTCAGCGAGTAGGACAGGCTATTCAGCTGCGTCATCTGTTCAAATGGCGAAAGTAAACCGAAGCCTACGATGTCGAAGAGCGCGACGGCCCTGTTCGGCACGAAGCTAATACTATAGCGCTTGATCATCTTCTCGATGATCTCGATATGTGCAGGATCCTGACTCAGCGGGGCTCGTAGCGGCACGCTGGTTTTCTCGACCCCCAGGAGCTTCGCCACCTTTTCCAGCTGGGTCGGGCTGAGCATTCGCCGACCTGAAATCAGCGATTTGAAAAAATCCTCGGAGGCTGTTTGCGGTGAATCGCTTAGCTTGGCTTCGTCCGAGTATTCCGCAACGCCATAGTGGGGCACCACCAATAGCCCGACACCCTTTGGGTCTGCGCACCAATTCAGGATGACGTTTTCTCCGAGCCCCCAGATGGTATGCAGTCCCTTATCAAGGAAGATCAGGTTAGTCCTGTCTGAGACACTCATCTCGTCCGTAATGGACGAAAGAGCATCCAGGTAGGAACCCACACTGGCGAGGCGAAATACGCCTGAATCGGCAGTCGTCGTCATACAAGCACCGGTTGGCGAAGGCCGCAGCATAACACAGCACCTTGCAAACAAAGCCTAGCTCTCTGTTTACCCATAAATTTATACTGAGGGAATGCCGTCCAAGATTGACATGCTCGCCGCCAAACTGCCGCAGGCGGTAGTCTGCCGCGACCCGGACGCGATTGCATCGCGGCTGGGCGAGTGGCGCGGGCGATTCGTCGGGGCAACCTCGCTGTTGCTGCGGCCACGCGGGGTCGCCGAGGTCTCCCAGATTCTGTCACATTGCCATGCGTTGACAATCGGCGTCGTGCCGCAAGGCGGCAATACGGGGTTGTGTGGCGGGGCGGTGCCCGCCAGCGACGGTAGTGAAGTGTTGCTGTCGCTCGAAAAGATGGATGAGATTCGCCGGGTCCATGCCGAGCAGTTTACCCTGGCCGCCGATGCCGGTTGTGTATTGGCCGACCTTCAGGAAGCGGCGCGTCGGCAAAATCGGCTGGTCGGTATCAGCCTGGCGGCCGAAGGCTCATGTCAGTTGGGAGGTAACCTGTCGACCAATGCCGGTGGCGTCAACGTCATTCGTTACGGCACTACTCGCGACCAGGTACTAGGTATCGAGGTTGTCCTCGCCGACGGTCGAGTGCTCGATCTAATGCGGGCGCTGCGGAAGGACAATACCGGCTATGACCTGAAACAACTTTTCATTGGCGCCGAGGGAACACTTGGGATCATTACGGCTGCCGTCTTGCGCCTGCATGCGCTTCCGGCCGAGTTATTTACCGTCTGTCTCGAAGTCGACTCGCCGGCCGCCGCCGTTGCCTTGCTGGCCGAGGTGCAGAGTCTCGGCGGTGTCGCCGTGCAGTCACTCGAATTGATGCCCCAGGTGGGCGTTGACCTGGTTGTGGAGCATATTCCGAACTGCCGCCAACCCTTTGCGGGAGAGGGGCCTTGGGTAGTACTAACGGAACTCGAACTCGCCGATGTCGCGCACCGCGAATCGATCGCGCAGAAGTTACTTGCCGTGCCGGGCGTCCGGGACGGGGTCGTCGCCGGCAACGCGCAACAGGCGACGGAGCTACGTAAACTCCGGGAGTCTTTTTCCGCCGCCCAAAAAAGGGAGGGCGCGAGCCTCAAGCACGACCTATCGGTTCCCATCGGTGCTATTCCTCGGTTGATCGCTGAGGGGGGCCGACGGGTTGTTGCCCTGTGCCCCGGTGCGCGGGTTGTCGCATTCGGTCATATCGGCGATGGCAATATTCATTTCAATGTGAGCGAGCCAACAGCGGATGGCGAACGCTTAGTTCAGGCAGCGCCGGCCATCGCCGAAGCCCTCTACGAGTTAGTCGTGCAGTTGGAGGGTAGTTTTAGCGCGGAGCACGGCATTGGGCAGCTAAAGGTCGACCTGCTGGCGCGATACCGCAGCGCCGTAGAGTTGGACCTGATGCGGTCGTTGAAACGCAGCTTCGACCCTAAGGGTATTCTGAATCCCGGCAAAGTCCTCGCTCGCGAGCGGTTGCCGTGACTATGTGGGGTCCGGATAATCCGTCCGGCGCAAAGGGAGAGCTTGGATGACCGAGAGTAACGACGGCAATAACGGCGATAGTCAAAAGGACATCGGGTTACGCCACTACTCCAGTATCGTTGTAGATGGGGTAGAGCAGGCCCCGAGTCGGGCTATGCTGCGCGCCGTCGGCTTCAAGGACAGCGATTTCAGTCGGCCGCAGGTGGGTATTGCATCGACCTGGAGCATGGTCACCCCGTGCAACATGCATATCGATGAATTAGCTCGGCAGGCGGCGGCGGGTGCCGACGCGGCAGGCGGCAAGGCCGTTATATTTAACACCATCACGGTATCCGACGGGATCTCCATGGGAACGCCA
>JAHEKG010000060.1:0-11426 GCA_024638475.1 Rhodospirillales bacterium
TGACTTGGGCGCTACCCGCCGAGTCGTGCACAAATACGAGATCGAGGTCTGACCCGTAACCCAATTCCAGGCCTCCAAGCTTGCCATAGCCGATGACCGCGAAACCGGCGGGTTGTAGCCGATCGGCCTTTTTGAACTGAGGTTCACCATAGCGGGCAACCAACTCGCCCCTGGCAATGGATACGGCCAAGCCGAGGATTAATTCAGCCGTATCCGTTAGCCGATCGCTAACTTTCATGATGGGCAGACCGGAGAAATCCGCGAGAGCGAGGCGGAAAACGGCGGTCTGTTGGAATTGCCGAATGCCGTTCAGCATCGATTCCGTATCACGGTCGGGCAGCCGCGCCAGCGTGCGGGAAAGTTCGGCTTCCAGCTCGGCGCGGCTGGGGGCTTCCTGCACACTCCGAGAATCGAGTAGCTCATCCAACAATACGGGCGACTCGACTAGTAGGTTAACGAGAAACTCACTGCGACCCGCTAATTTCAAAAGCCGCTCCAAAGCCTGCGGATTCTCGTTCAACAACGCCAAGTAGGCGCTGCGGCGGGCCACCGCCGCCCACAGGGGGTTGAGACGGCTGAGTACCTGGATCGACTCGGGTAGCCGAGCTGCGGCGGTGACTAGGTTAGGCAATAGCCGCTCGAAACGTTGGCGAGACAACTTATCCATGCGCGAGTGAATGGCGCTTTCCCGCAAATCAAGTGCCAGGGCAGCCGCTTCCTGTGGCTGCCGGTACCCCAACAGCGACAACTGTTCGGCCAGCTTTTCGCTGTCGCCCGCCCGCCATGCGCTGAGTAGCGGGCTACGATCGGGTTCCGCACTGGCAGCCGAGTCGGTCGTGAATACCACCGCATTAAAGTGCTTCTGCACGATGCGGCGTTGGCCGGCAGTCGCCCTTTGCAAGCCGTCCCAATCGGTGTTCATGGACCAAGCTAACCTCGCTTGCGACTCCGAATCGGTGGGCAGATCGTGGGTCTGCTGATCGTTCAACGCTTGCAGCCGGTTTTCGATTATGCGCAGCTCGCGGTAGGCCCGCTCCAGCTCAATAACGGTTGCCGCACTCAGCAGCCGCTCCTGCGCCAATTCGGGGAGCGCCGCCAGAAGGTGGCGCTGCCGCAGGGCCGGGTCCTGCCCGCCCCGCACTAATTGTAAAGACTGGGCGACAAATTCGATCTCGCGGATGCCGCCATTGCCTAGCTTGATATTGTCGCGTAAGTCACGCCGCATCACTTCTTCTTCGATCAGCGCCTTCATTCGCCGTAACGAATCGAATACCCCGAAGTCGAGGTATCGCCGGTACACGAACGGCCGCAAGACCTGGTCAAAGAGCGCCTGCGCTTCAACCTCACCAACAATCGCACGCGCCTTAACGTAGGCATACCGCTCCCAGTCACGGCCGTGATCTAGCAAGTAAGATTCCAACGCCGCGAAACTCACTGCCAGCGGGCCGCTGGATCCGAACGGCCGTAACCGAAAGTCGACGCGAAACACAAACCCTGTCTCGGTGGTTTGATCGAGGAGGCGTACGAGCTGCTGGCCCAGCTTGATAAACAGTTGCTCGTTGGCCAATGGCCGCCGCCCGTCCGTTTCCCCCTGGTTCGGATAAAGCAGCACCAGATCCACATCGGAGGAAAAGTTGAGTTCCTCACCACCTAATTTGCCCATTGCGAGGATAACCGGTTCTACCGCCGCACCCGCATGGTCCCGGGGCAGGCCATGGCGCGCCGCCAGCTGAGCAAAGGCATATTGGGTAGTGCTTTGAATCGCGATATCCGCGACCAGCGAAAGGGCCGCTAGACTCTCATCCAGGGAGCTCAGCCCGGCGAGGTCGCGCCAAGCAATTTGCGCCATGGCTAGGCATCGCTCGCGCCGCAGTTGATCCATGAAGCGCGGTTCCGGACTATCGGCCGCGGCGGTGAATCTTCGCCGCAGCACGCTCGAGGTAACCGGCGCTTGCAGCTCCCGCGCCTCAACGCGTTGTATCCAGTCCTGCGGATACTGCAACAGCGTGCGGGTGACGAACTCACTGATGGTCAACACCCTGCATGCCGTGGCGTCGAGGTGGGCGATTAGGCACGCCTCGAGCTCGGGCACCTCGAGCAATCGGTCTTGAACACGCTGCCAGCGCGGCAGCAACTCCTGCGGCAGGTCTTTAGCGTTGGTAAACCCCAATTCGAACTCCCTGGGAAGCCCCCCGAAGGGTTCCCGCAACACTAATCTACCATCGTCCGTTTACCGGCTGAGCAAAAAAAAGGCCCCGCAAGCGGGGCCTTTTCAGTCAGCCTTTTGGGGGGCTAACTTTACATCATGCCACCCATACCGCCCATACCGCCCATATCAGGCATCGGTGCAGCAGGTGCTTCGTCCTTGGGCGCCTCGGCAACCATCGCCTCGGTGGTCAGCAGTAGTCCGGCCACGGAGCCGGCGTTCTGCAACGCGGAGCGGGTCACCTTGGTGGGATCGAGAATACCGCTCTCGATCATGTCACCATACTCGCCGGTGGCCGCGTTGTAACCGAAGTTACCCTTGCCTTTTACAACGGCGTTGAGCACGACAGACGCGTCTTCGCCCGCATTGCTGACAATTAGGCGCAGGGGTTCCTCTACGGCTCTGCGCAGGATGTTAATACCCACATCCTGATCGTCATTGCCGCCTTTAAGCGATTTAATAGCCGCCACAGCACGAATAAGCGCAACACCGCCACCAGGCACGACACCTTCTTCAACGGCAGCGCGAGTCGAGTGCAGCGCGTCTTCGACGCGAGCTTTCTTCTCTTTCATTTCGACTTCCGTTGCGGCGCCCACCTTGATGACAGCCACGCCACCAGCCAGTTTGGCAACACGCTCTTGCAGCTTCTCTTTGTCGTAATCCGAAGAGGACTCTTCCATTTCACGGCTGATTTGATCAACTCGAGCCTTGATGTCTTTAGCCGAACCCGCACCGTCGATGATGGTGGTGTTTTCCTTGGAGATTTGAACTTTCTTCGCCTCGCCCATATCTTCCAGGGTAGCCTTCTCGAGAGACAGGCCGACTTCCTCGGAAATCACCTGACCGCCGGTGAGGATGGCGATATCTTGCAACATGGCTTTGCGCCGATCGCCAAACCCGGGGGCCTTCACGGCGGCGACTTTGACGATGCCGCGAATGTTGTTGACCACCAAGGTGGCCAGCGCTTCGCCTTCGACGTCTTCCGCAACGATCAACAGCGGGCGGCCTGCCTTGGCAATGCTTTCCAACAGAGGCAACAGGTCCCGAATGTTCGAGATTTTCTTGTCGAACAATAAAACGTAGGGATTCTCGAGTTCGGCCTGCTGGCTTTGCGGATCGTTAATGAAGTAAGGCGACAAATAACCGCGATCAAACTGCATACCCTCGACCACGTCGATCTCGTTCTCGAGACCGGTGCCTTCTTCGACCGTTATGACGCCTTCCTTACCGACCTTACTCATGGCTTCGGCAATCTTGTCGCCGATTTCCACGTCTGAGTTGGCGGAAATGGTGCCGACCTGGGAGATGGATTTGTCGTCCTCACAGGGCTTGGATAACTTTTGTAGCTCGTTAACCATTGCCACGGTGCCTTGATCGATCCCGCGCTTGAGGTCCATGGGGTTGAAACCGGCGGCGACGGCCTTCAGGCCTTCGCGCAAAATCGCCTGGGCCAACACGGTAGCGGTGGTCGTGCCGTCGCCGGCGATATCCGAGGTCTGTGAAGCCACCTCTTTGACCATCTGCGCACCCATGTTTTCGAACCGATCCTCGAGTTCGATTTCCTTGGCAACAGACACACCGTCCTTGGTGACCGTGGGGGCACCAAAGCTCTTCTCTAGCACCACGTTACGGCCCTTGGGACCGAGGGTGACCTTGACAGCGTTCGCCAGGACGTTGACACCTTTCAACATCCGCTGGCGCGCGTCATCACTGAATTTGACTTCCTTAGCAGCCATTTGAATTAACTCCTACCCAATATGTAAATAGTATTAAAATTAGAATCGCTTAAAAGAAGGGCTGTTTAGCCTTCGATCACGGCCATGACGTCGTCTTCCCGCATGACTAGCAGCTCTTCCCCATCGACTTTGACTTCGGTACCGGAATACTTGCCGAACAACACCTTGTCGCCCGCCTTGACATCCAGCCCGCGGATTTCGCCGCTGTCCAAGACCTTGCCGTTACCGACGGCGACTATTTCGCCTTTGATCGGTTTTTCGGTGGCCGCGTCCGGAATCACGATACCGCCGGGTGAAGTGCGCTCTTCTTCCATCCGTCTGACGATAACGCGATCGTGTAGAGGACGAATTTTCATTGTTAGTCTCCTTAATAACCGCTTGATTTAAAAAGTAATTCGCATGCCGCCGCCGCAAAATGGCGTTAGCACTCACTAAGCTCGAGTGCTAATAATAGGGATGAATGCGCGGATTTCAAGGCTCTGTGCGCTGGGTCCATGACAGCCCGGGCCCTCGGGGGCTATGCTTGCCGATCCTGGCCAACTTGAGCTAGACGGCATGGACAGCGATCGAGGCTTACTCGTGTTGACGACCGTGGCCGATGAGGGGGCGGCCGAGAGGATTGCGAAAGCCTTGGTGGACGGGCGGTTGGCTGGCTGCGTTACCCGGTTGCCCGGGGTAATTTCCACCTATCGGTGGGAGGGCCGACGGCAACAGGACACCGAAGTGCTACTGCTCATCAAGACAACCGAGGCCGTCTACGAGGCGCTCGCCGAGGAACTCGAAAGCTTGCATGACTATGAACTCCCGGAGCTATTGGCAGTCCCTGTGGATAAGGGGTCCCCGGCTTACCTCAGTTGGCTGACAGCAGCGGTTAGTGGCAAGGATTAGGGTTGATGTGATGAACACCCAATGGGCAAAAAAATTAACGGCTGCGGTGAGTCTCGCTGCCCTCACGATAGTCTCCAACGCCTGGGCCGATGACGACATTCTACCGCCCGAAGAGGCGTTCCCCTATCAACTCAGTGCCCACGATGGCGAATTGCGGCTCACGTTCGAGGTCCCCGACGGCTATTACCTGTATCGCGAACGCTTCGGCTTCGACACGGAGGCGCCCGACGTCGTTTTAGAGGAGCCCGTGTTCCCGAAGGGTAAGATCTACGCTGACGAATTCTTCGGCGAAATGGAGATTTATCGCGGCACGTTCGCCATTCAGATTCCTTACACGGCCGCGCCCTCCGCGACGGCGATGGACCTAAAACTGCGCCTGCAGGGCTGCGCGGATATCGGTATTTGCTACCCGCCGCAGAAATGGACCCGCAGCGTCAACCTGACGGGCACCGGCGGTGACAGTGCCGCCGCTTTCAGCGAACGCTTCGAAACCGGCGCGGCTGCCGGCGAGCCGCTCCCGCCAGAACGTGCCTTCGTGATGGACGTGCAGCCCCAGGCGGCCAACGAACTGAAAGTCAGTTTCCAGATTGAGCCCGGCTACTATTTGTATAAGGATCAGCTCGCGTTTGACGTCGTCGAAGGCGACATTCAATTGGGGCAACCTCAATTGGCTGCCGGCGAACCGAAGCAAGACGAATACTACGGGACTTCCGAGGTCTATTTTCAATACGCCAGCGCCACGCTGCCGTTTTCGCGACGCGGGCCGGACAGCATCCCACTCACCTTGTTGGTGACTTATCAGGGCTGCCAGGACCAAGGCATTTGTTACCCCGTCGAGCAGCAGCAGGTATCGCTGTTGCTACCGGCGAGCGCCGAGTTCGGCGCCGCGGCCGGCGGCGCCGGCCTGGTCTCTGAGCAGGACCGACTGGCGCAGCTCATCCTGTCCGGTGCTTTGCTCAGTGTGATGGCCACATTTTTTGGGCTGGGACTCTTGCTGGCCTTCACCCCCTGCGTCCTGCCCATGGTACCGATCTTGTCCGGCATCATCGCCGGCCAGGGCACCAACGTGTCCGCCGCCCGCGGCTTCTCGCTCTCGCTGGCTTACGTCATGGGCATGGCCATCACCTATACGGTGGCCGGCGCGTTAGCCGCCATGGCCGGTGAACAGATTCAGGCGATGTTTCAGAAACCCTGGGTGATCACCGTATTTGCGGGTATTTTCGTCGCGCTTGCTTTCGCGATGTTCGGCGCCTACGAGTTACAGATCCCCAACGCGATCCAAACGCGATTGGCGAACCTGTCTAACCAACAAAAGGGTGGCACTTTCATCGGCACGACCATCATGGGAGCGCTGTCGGCGTTAATCGTAACCACCTGCGTAGCTCCGCCCCTGGTGGCCACGCTCGCGGTCATCGGCCAAACCGGGGACGTGGTGCGAGGCGCTGCGGCGCTATTCGCCCTGAGCTTGGGTATGGGTGCACCACTGCTCGTAGTCGGCGCTTCTGCGGGTCAGCTATTACCCAAGGTGGGCCCCTGGATGAACACCGTAAAAGCAGGGTTCGGGGTCATGATGTTGGGCCTCGCCATCTGGATGCTCGAACGGGTACTGCCCGGGACGATCATTCTCGTGCTGTGGGCCGTGCTGGTTTTCGTCACGGGTGTGTTCATGGGCGCCCTGGAGCCTTTGCCCGTGCCCGCGTCGGCCTTCAAGCGCTTGGGCAAGAGCATCGGCCTGCTGGCTTGCTTGTACGGGGCACTGATGCTCATCGGCGCCACCCTGGGCGGCCACAATCCCTTGCGGCCAATCCCGCAGCTAGCCGGGTCGGGCGGCCAATCCCAAGGCCATTTGGCTTTCGAGGATATCGGCACGCTGACCGATTTGGACCTGGCCTTGGCCCAGGCCAAGGGCAAAGGCCAGCCCGTCATGGTGGACTTCACGGCGGACTGGTGTGTGTCCTGCAAAGAGATGGAGGAATACACGTTCAGCGACCCGGCGGTGGCCGCTGCGCTGAGTGAATACCGGCTCTTGCGCGCCGACGTCACCGAAAACGATGCGGACGACGGCGCGCTGATGCAGCGATTTGGCATATTCGGCCCGCCGACGATCGCGTTTTTCAACCGCGAGGGCTTAGAGAACCGCGGTTTGCGGTTGGTGGGATTTGTGCCGGCGGATGATTTCATCGACCATGTAGGACTCGCCGACACTCTTTAGGCAGGCATGGCAAAACTCGGTAATCCCATCACCCTGACGTGGGTCCTCTCCGCGGCGGCCGTCATTGGGTTCGGCGCCTACCAGTTAGTGCTGCGGGCAGGTGTCGTTCCGGTCGAGACGATGAAGACCGAGCAGGCCAGCGCTCCGCCGGCCGAGCTGTCCGACCAGTTACCTGATTTCACCCTGGCCCAATTGGGCGGCGATGAGGCGCGGCTGCACAGCTGGCTGGGCCGCCCCCTGGTGATTAACTTTTGGGCCACGTGGTGCGCACCCTGCCTGCGCGAGATCCCTCTGTTGGTGGCGTTTCAGTCCGAACAAGCCGCGGACGGGATCCAAATCATCGGGGTGGCCGTAGACCGCCCCGACGCCGTGGAAAAATTCGCGGAGTCCATGGATTTCAATTACCCGAATCTAATGGGTGAGAGCGATGCAATGGACGCCGCCGCCGCGTTTGGCGCGGAGTTCTTTGCACTACCGTTTACGGTATTCGCGGACGCCAGCGGCCGTATCCTCGCGGTGCATACCGGGGAAATCCACCAGGGCGATCTGGACAACTTTGCCGCGGTTGTCGACGACCTGAAGCGGGGCCAAAGCTCGGTCGAACAAGCCCGTGCTCGCCTTGGGGGGAGCTTATAGGGGTCGACTTAGCCCCGCGGATTCTGTAAAACTAGCCTTATCTAGCGCCGAAATGCAGCGATCTGCTCTCAAATGGCAAGGATATGGCGAAACTTCTGCTAATCAACGGTCCCAATCTGGGGCTTCTCGGCCAACGCGAACCCGGCCTGTACGGCGCGGCCAAGCTTGCCGATATCGAAACCGCTCTCAAAGCCGCCGCCAAAACCCTAGGCCATGAATTGACCGCAGTCCAAAGCGACGCGGAACATGAGCTGATCGCCGCAATCCACAAGGGCGCCAAACAAGGCGTGGCGTTCATTATCATCAACCCCGCCGCATTCACCCATACCAGCGTGGCGCTACGCGATGCGCTGTTGGCCGTCGCCATCCCTTTCATCGAAGTCCATCTGAGCAATGTGGCCGCGCGGGAACCGTTTCGGCAGCATTCGTATTTTTCTGACATCGCCACCGGCACGATCAGCGGCCTGGGCGCGAAAGGTTACGAACTGGCCTTACAGGCCGTCCACCATCGGCTAAGCCAGCCGTAATCGGAATTCATCGGGGAGCTCGCGTGGATATTAGGAAAGTTAAGAAACTCATCGAACTGCTCGAAGAATCCGGAATAGCGGAAATCGAGATCACCGAAGGTGAGGAGGCCGTGCGCATCAGCCGCTTTCCAACCGGCGGCCCGGCAGTTGCGTCAGCGATGACTCCGATTGTCCAGGCGGCCCCGGCGGTGGCCGCGCCAGCCCCTGCGCCGGCGGCAGCGGCCAGCCCGGCCGCGACCGAAACGGCACCGCCGGCCGGCTCCCTCACCGAAATCGCGGCCCCCATGGTCGGCACGTTCTATTCCGCCGCCGCGCCCGGCGCAAAGCCCTTCGTGGAGATCGGCAGCGAAGTGGCGGTTGGTGACACGGTTTGCATCATCGAAGCAATGAAGATGATGAATCAGATCGAGTCCGAGGTAGCGGGGCGTATCGTCAACATCCAGGTAGAAAATGGTGATCCGGTCGAATTTGGCCAGACCATGTTCATTGTTGAGTAGCCGGTGATGTTAGACAAGATTGTTATCGCAAACCGCGGCGAAATTGCCCTGCGCGTACTGCGCGCTTGCCGGGAACTGGGCATCAAGACCGTGGCCGTGCACTCCACCGCCGACAATAACCTCAAGCACGTGCTGCTCGCGGACGAAACCGTATGCATCGGGCCGCCACAATCCACTCAGAGCTATCTGGATATGCCGGCCATTATTGCGGCTGCCGAAGTGACAGACGCGATAGCCATTCATCCGGGTTATGGGTTCTTGTCGGAAAATGCGGACTTTGCGGAACGGGTCGAAGAAAGCGGTTTCGTATTCGTCGGTCCAAAAGCCGAAACCATTCGGATCATGGGGGACAAGGTCGCCGCAATCCGCGCGATGAAAGCGGCCGGGGTCCCGTGCGTCCCTGGTTCGGATGGTCCCTTGGGATCAGATTCCGCCGAAAATTTACGCATCGCCCGCGGTATCGGTTACCCCGTCATCATCAAAGCATCGGGCGGGGGCGGAGGCCGCGGCATGCGCGTCGTTCACACCGAGGCATCGCTCGTTAGCGCCATTAACATTACCAAGGCCGAAGCCCAGGCGGCATTCGGCAACGACGCGGTTTACATGGAAAAGTACCTGGAACATCCCCGCCACATCGAGTTTCAAGTACTCGCCGACGGCAAGGGCAATGCCATCCACCTCGGTGAACGGGATTGCTCGATGCAGCGCCGCCATCAAAAAGTCCTAGAAGAGGCCCCGGCCCCGGGAATTACTGACGAGCAACGCCAATTCATGGGCGAACGCTGCGTGCAAGCCTGCGTAGATCTCGGCTACACCAGCGCCGGCACTTTCGAGTTCTTATATGAAAATGGTGAGTTTTATTTCATCGAAATGAATACCAGGGTGCAGGTCGAGCATCCTGTCACCGAGATGGTCACGGGCATTGACATCGTCAAAGCCCAGTTGCGCATCGCGGCGGGCGAGCCGCTGGCCTACAAGCAAGAGGATGTCACCTGGCGCGGCCATGCCATCGAGTGCCGTATCAATGCCGAGGACCCTAAAACTTTCATGCCTTCGCCGGGAACCATCACTCTATGGCACGCACCCGGCGGGCCGGGTATTCGGGTAGACAGCCATCTGTATAGCGGTTATCAGGTCCCGCCATACTACGATTCGCTGATTGCGAAACTCATCGCCCACGGCGAAGACCGCAACTCGGCGATCGGCCGCATGACGACGGCGCTCAACGAAATGGTGATAGAAGGTATCCGATCCAATATTGCCCTCCACCAAGAAATCTGCAATCACAGCGCGTTCAAAGCGGGCGGTACCGACATACACTACTTAGAAAACCGCCTCGGCCTGTAGTAATTCCAATGCATTGGCAACGCCTGCAAGCTCGCGTTGAGAAACAACAGCTAAGCCGTATCGAATCCGTCCTGACACTCGCCGGTGCCACCGCGATTTCCCTGTTAGATGCGAAGGATCAACCTCTGCTGGAGCCGGCGCCCGGCACGACGCCAGTGTGGGACCACTTGGTCATTGAAGCCTTGTTTCCGCCCCACTACGATCTCGGCGGGTTCTCTAAGACACTCGAGCAGTTCGGCGCGCACACAATCAGGATAAACACGTTGCAGCAGCAGGACTGGGTTGCCCACAGCGAGGCGCTCGACCAGCCACAGCGGTTCGGCAGCCACCTCTGGGTAGTCCCGGAAACCCAACCACCCGGGCGCGCAATGCTGGAAGACGAGCGCCGAGTCGAAGTCTTCATGGTTCCCGGGCTCGCCTTCGGCAGCGGCCTGCACCCGACGACCGCCCTGTGCCTGGAGTGGCTGGATGGCAATCCGCCGCGGAACAAAAAGTTGCTGGACTTTGGTTGCGGATCAGGGATCTTGGGGATAGCCGGGCTCAAGTTAGGCGCCCGTGCCGCAAGCCTAGTCGACATTGATACCCAAGCCGTCGCCGCCAGCCGGCACAATGCGGAACGCAATCAGGTCTTGCAGAGGTCCTGGATCGGGACCCCGGACGAACTCCCAGAGGCGGACTTCGATGTGCTGATCGCAAATATACTCGCCAACCCTTTACGGGAACTGGCCGAGCGATTTGCGCAACTCGTCGTCCGCGGGGGGGATGTTGTGCTCACCGGCCTGCTGGATAACCAAGCTGCAGCGCTGGTCGATACCTATGACCCCTGGTTTTCGGATTGGCTCACGGCGCGAAGAGATGGCTGGCTGCGCCTCCATGGCAAGCGTTCTAGCCACAGTTGAACTAAACTGCAGCCAATTGGACGGTTGTCGAAGCCGATGTTAATCACTCGTTGTCCCCATTGCGAAACCGCTTTCCGTATCCAGGCCGCACACTTGGAGCAAGCCGAAGGCCATGTCCGCTGTGGGCGTTGTGCCAACGTTTTCGACGCCTATCAAGAACTCCGTCAATCGTTGAGCCCGACTCTGACCGACCTGGCCGAGAACAGCGCTGACTCGTCGGGCGCGGAATCCGCCACCACCACCGACAGCCAAGCGGAATTCAGCAGTGCGGAAGTGGACGAACTGGAGCAGGCCCTGGCGGTGGAGGCCGTCGAATCGGCTTCCGACGACAAGGCGGATGTACCCCCGACCGTGACGGACGAGGAAGTCATGGAAGAGGCCGCCGCGGACCAGGGCCCAAAGGCTGACTCCGACAAACAAAGGCTCGAGTTCAACCTGCCGGCGGAACAATGGGAGGACTTCTTTGCGGACACCGTCG
>JAHEKG010000060.1:11436-14273 GCA_024638475.1 Rhodospirillales bacterium
TGAAACAAACGAATCCGGATGGAACAGTCATTGAGACAGATGATCAGGGTCTTGTGATTAGACAAGAGAACTTGGATGGTTCTGTGACTTGTGTTGATCAGGATACAAGAAGGAGGCCGACACGGCGGCGGGATCGGCTTCCGACGAGGCGGACATTCCCCCGATCGTGACGGACGAGGAAGTCATGGACGAGGCGGCCGCGGACGAGGCTCGAAAGGCTGGCCCCGAAAAACAAAGGCTCGAGTTCAACCTGCCGGCGGATCAGTGGCAGGACTTCTTTGCGGACACCATCGTGGGCGAAGGTGAGGTTCCAGCCATTAGCGATACGGGCGTCGAGTGGGTGGTGCTGGGAGAAACCGACATCGATGGTGACCCGGTGGCCGGCTCCGCCGAGGCGACCGAGGAACCCGATGCGAGCCAACAAGACGAGCCGAGCGTTGAGGCGGTTGCGAAATCCGCTGGCGAGCCAGTGCAGCACTCGGATGACGGAGCGGAGGACCCGGCCGGCGAGGCCGCCGAGTCAGATGCCACCGGCGATACCATCGATCGGGATCTGGAGCCCGACGGTCACGTGATGGACCTTACCGCGGTGGCCGAGCAAACACTCACGACGGCAGAGCCCGACTCGGACTCGGCGCTTGTCGAGGGGCTGTTCCGCGACTTGGAGGAGAAACCGCTCCTTGAAACGAGGAACAAAACCAATCACTGGTACAGCAGCGCGGCGCTGCTTCTCATCGTGATGCTGTGCGGTCAATACGTGCACTACAACCGCCAATCATTGGCGACCCACGTTAACATCGGGCCCTGGTTAATTGACGGTTACAGCCGCCTTGGCATCGAGATCAACCCGGATTGGAATTTGGATCAATATCAGATTAACCGCTGGGTCGCGGCGAGCGACAGCAGCGATACAGAAAACCCGAGCCTGAAGATCACCGCCCAGATCACCAATCGCGGCCCAAAGGCGCAACCCTACCCACTGGTGCAGCTGGCGCTGAAGGACCGCTGGGATGAAACCGTGGCGGGCCGAGTCTTCGAGCCGGCCGAATACCTCAGTCAGGGTACCGCTGGCGGATTGCTGGCGCCGGGCGATCATATTCAAGCGGAGCTCAAAGTGCTCGATCCCGGACAAGATGCGTACGGGTTCGAACTCGACGTCTGTATGCGTACCGAAAATCAACGACTCCAGTGCGCGAATGAACCGCGGCGTTAAACAGGCAGCCGAACTGCGTATTGGCGATGTGACTATCCCCGGACGACTCGCCCTGGCGCCGATGGCCGGTATCTCCGATCTGCCGTTCCGAAGCATTTGTCGCGCCTACGGGGCTGCGATGACCCCGACCGAAATGATCACCGCGGATCAGCGCCTGTGGCACACGAGCAAGAGCCGTCACCGCCTGGAGCACGCTGGCGATCCCGGCCCGAGAATTTTCCAAATCGCCGGTAGCGAAGCCGCGATGCTCGCCGCTGCCGCCCAAAGCTGCGTCGCCCTCGGTGCCGACATCATCGACATCAACATGGGCTGCCCAGCCAAGAAAGTGTGCCGCCGGCGTGCGGGCTCCGCGCTACTGGCCGACGAAACCCTAGTTGCGGAGCTGTTGGCGGCGGTGGTTGCCGCGGTGGAAGTCCCGGTGACGCTGAAAATGCGGACCGGTGTGTCGCCGGAGCGACGTAACGGGGTATCCATCGCCGCGATGGCGGAAGAGTTAGGGGTTGCGGCGATCACCGTGCATGGCCGAACCCGAGCTTGCAGGTTTCGTGGTGAGGCTGAGTACGACACGATCGCGGCAATCAAATCGCGGGTCGCGATTCCCGTCATCGCCAACGGCGACATTGACTGCGCAGAAAAAGCGGCCGCGGTACTTGAACACACCAACGCAGATGGTTTGATGTTAGGACGGGCGGTTCAAGGAAGGCCATGGTTGTTCGCCAACGTCAAACATTTTTTAGACACAGGAATTAACAAACCAGCGCCCCCACTTTGCGAAGTCCGTGCTATTATTCTTGGGCATCTCGAACACCTCTACACTTTCTATGGGGCAACAACTGGGGTTCGCATCGCGCGCAAACATTTGACATGGTATTGCCGCGGATTACCCGGGGGTTTGATGTTTAGGAATCGCGTAGTTCGAGTCGAAAGTGCAAGAGAGCAGTTCAGAATCACGCATGAGTTCTTGAACAACAACGAAATCGGCACACATGCCGCGTAATCAGGGTCAGGCGGGGGACCCGTGGCAACAAAAACGAAGAAAAAAACGACAACGACGGCGGCACGGCCATTAGGCGCCAAGGGAAAATCCTTAGCCACACTGACTGACGAGGCATTACAGACTTATTTTCAGAGTCTTAACGGCCATCGGCCGGGCGCCCTCTACGATCTCGTCATCGGCGAAGTCGAGAAGCCCCTGTTTCGCGCCGTGCTCAACTATACTGACGGTAATCAGAGCCGGGCGGCCGAAATCCTCGGGATCAACCGAGGTACCCTGCGCAAGAAACTGCGGGACTACCGGCTCGCCACGAACTAAACACCACGGCGGAGGTTCCAATTCCCATGAGCCAGCGGCCACGGGCACTCATCAGCGTTTCCGATAAGGCCGGCCTAGACGAGTTTGCGGCAGGCCTCGCGGAATTGGGTTATGAGCTGGTGTCGACCGGCGGCACCGCCCAATATCTTCGCGATGCCGGGCTCGAGGTCGTCGACGTAGCCGCGGTTACCGGGTTCCCGGAAATCATGGGCGGCCGAGTCAAGACCCTTCATCCCAAGTTATTCGCAAGTGGCTCGAATCCGGTGAGGACCGGAACGCATTTCATCTTGTGTTTTCGGATGAAAGACTTGC
>JAHEKG010000061.1 GCA_024638475.1 Rhodospirillales bacterium
TTGCGCTAAGACAAACCACGACAACCGACAAGACCGCGGACGAAATCCACCGGCTGGGATTGAGCGAGGTCGCGCGGATTCACGGCGAAATGCGTGCCATTATGGAAAAGGTCGACTTCGAGGGCGATCTGCAAGCGTTCTTTCGGTTCATGGAAACCGACCCGCAATTTTATTACCCGGATACGGACGCGGGGCGCGAGCGCTATCTCGCAGAAGCCACCGCATTGATCGACGCGATGCAGGCCGATTTGCCGGCCGTGTTTGGCATCTTGCCTAAAGCCAAGCTCCGGGTTAAGGCCGTCGAGGCATTTCGCGAACGCTCGGCGGGCAAGGCATTTTATCAGGCGCCGGCACCCGACGGTTCTCGGCCCGGCACCTATTACGCCAACCTTTACAGCATGGCGAATATGCCCGTGTACCAAATGGAAGCACTGGCCTATCACGAGGGCATCCCGGGCCATCATTTGCAAACCGCTATCGCCCAGGAACTGGAGGGCATCCCAAAGTTTCGTCGCTACGGCGGCTACACGGCCTATACGGAGGGCTGGGGCCTGTATAGCGAGTGGCTTCCCAAGCAGCTTGGCCGTTACGTCGACCCCTATTCCGATTTTGGCCGTTTGGCCATGGAGCTGTGGCGCGCCTGCCGGTTGGTCGTCGACACCGGCATCCACGCCAAGCGCTGGAGCCGGCAGCGGGCCATCGATTATTTGATCGCCAACACACCCAACCCCGAGGACGACATTGTCAGGGCGGTAGAGCGCTACATCGTCATGCCGTCGCAGGCCACCGCTTACAAGATCGGCATGCTCGAGATCATGGCGTTGCGGGCCAAAGCAGAGGCCGCGCTAGGATCACGCTTCGATCTGAGTAGATTCCATGACACCGTACTCGGCAGCGGGCCCCTGCCGCTGGACGTGCTCGGCGCCTTGATTGACGAATACATTGCAGAATCGCGTTCTACACCTTGACGGCAAAAGCGTTGCGAGGGGATACTGCCCCGACAATGAACGCTGAGCTAATCGTGAACTGGACCGCTCGTTGGTGGCAAGGACCACCCGCAGAGAGGGTTTTGCACACCTAGACGATTAGGTCGCAACGACAACAAGCCCATCTCTGCCGCTCGGGGATGGGCTTTTTTTATTGTCCGGGCGACGCGAGGGGCCAGCGCTAAAAGGCAAACAACATCATGATGGAACCACCGTTTGACATCGCCGCGGACCTCGATACGCCCGTGTCCGCCTATCTCAAGCTCGCTGACTTCGAGCCGCGGTTCCTACTGGAAAGCGTGGAAGGTGGCGATCGTGTCGGGCGCTACTCGTTCATTGGTCTTGGCCAAGCCGCAAGCATGACGCTAACCCCCGAATCGCTGACCGTCAACGGCGATACCCAAGCCGCGCCTGCCGATGCGGAAGCCTACCTAACGCAGGTGCGCGCAGTACTCGCGGCGACGCCAAGCTTGTTGCCCCACTTCCCGGAGCTGCCGCTGAGCGGTGGCCTGGTGGGGGCCAGCGCCTACGATTTGGTGCGTTATTTCGAACGTTTACCCAACGACGCGGCGCCCAATACGGTGTTGGCGCGATACGTCGCACCGCAGTCGCTGCTGGTGTTCGACCATGCCTCCCGCCGGGCCGCGTTGTTGCATGCAGGCTCAGCGTCCGAGCACCGCCAACTGCGCGCCCAGGTGGTGGCGGCCCTGCGCGGCCCTATCAGCGCCCCGGCCGCCCGGGGTAACGATTTATCCTGGCCCCAAGCCAGCATGGATCGGAACCAGTTCACCGATGCGGTGGTCGCAGCAAAGGATTACATTACCGCCGGCGACATTTTTCAGCTGGTCTTATCCGTGCGTTTCGACGGCACCACGGACATCGCGCCGTTTGAAGCCTACCGCGCGTTGCGCCTGCTGAACCCCTCTCCCTACATGTTTTTTTTGAATCTGGGGGATACCCAGATCGTCGGCTCTTCCCCGGAGGCATTGGTGCGCCTCAATGGCCGCGAGGCCGCCCTGCGGCCCATCGCCGGGACTCGCCCGCGCGGCCGGGACCGCAACGAGGATCAAGCGCTCGAGGGCGAATTACTGTTAGATGAAAAAGAAAACGCCGAACACATCATGCTCGTCGATCTCGCCCGGAATGATCTTGGCCGAGTGGCGGTACCCGGTACGATTCGCGTGGACCCGCTGCGAAGCATTGAACATTACAGCCATGTGATGCATATGGTGAGCGGGGTCAGCGGCGAGCTCGCGGCCGACCATGATGCCTTCGATCTGTTCCGGGCGGCATTCCCGGCGGGGACCCTGGTGGGAGCACCCAAGGTGCGAGCGATGCAACTGATCGATGAATTAGAACCGACACCGCGCGAGTTTTATGGTGGCACGGTCGGCTACTTTGATCGTGGCGGCAACTTGGACCAAGCCATCACCATCCGCACCCTAGTATTCGATAACGGCCGCTATAGTTTTCAGGCCGGCGCCGGCATCGTCGCCGACAGCGATCCGGAAACGGAACATGCCGAGGTGCTGGCCAAGAGCGCGGTGCTCCGCCGGGCGCTGGAAATGGCGAGAGAGGGCTTATGATTCCGCGGCTGTTACTCATCGACAACTACGACTCGTTCACCTACAACCTGGTGCAAGCCTTTCGAGTGCTGGGCGCCGAGGTGATGGTGTATCGTAACGATGCCATTAGCGTCTCGGCCGCCGAAGCCCTGGAGCCCAGCCACTTGGTGATTTCGCCGGGACCCGGCAGGCCGAACGGTGCGGGTGTTTCCATGGAGTTGATCACGGCACTTACCGGCCAAATACCGATGCTGGGCGTGTGTCTGGGCCATCAGTGCATCGCCGAGGTGTTCGGCGGAGAGATTGTCGGGGCGCAGGCGCTAATGCATGGCAAGACCTCCTGGGTGCGCCACGACGGCGCCACCCTTTATCATGGCTTGAGCAACCCCCTTGAAGCGGGCCGCTACCATTCGCTGGCCGCGGACCAGCAGCGCATTCCGGAGGTCCTGGAAGTTGCCGCGACCACGGAGGATGGCGAGATCATGGGATTACGCCACCGGCAATATCCCATCGAAGGCGTTCAGTTTCATCCGGAAAGTGTGCTGACGCCGCAAGGCGACTTGCTACTGAACAATTTTCTCGAACTAACTTGAAGTCAGACCCATGAAAACTGCGTCGGAATGTTTGAATCAGCTCCTCGATGGGGAGGATCTCAGTGAGGCGGAGGCGGCCGACCTGATGCGGACGATGGCCAGCGGCGAGTTAGCGCCCGCGCTCGCCGGTGGCTTGTTGATCGCGCTACGCGCCAAGGGGGAGACGGCCGCGGAAATCCGCGGCTTTGCGACGATGATGCGCGAACTCAGCATCCGTCCCAAGCTTCCCGCGGAAATCGTCGATGCCGGCCCCTGTGTGGACCTGGTGGGCACCGGCGGGGACGGCTCCAAGAGCCTCAATCTCTCCACGGGCGCCGCGTTGGTCACCGCCGCCGCCGGCGTCACGGTGATCAAACACGGTAACCGCGCGGTATCGAGTGATTCGGGGAGCGCCGACGTCTTGACCGCGTTAGGGATAAACGTGCCCCTCGACGAAGACCAGGTGATCGAGAGCCTCAAGGCGCTCAACTTCACCTTCTTGTTCGCGCCCAGTTACCACCCAGCGATGAAGCACATCGCTCCGGTCCGTGGGGCCCTGGGTGTGCGTACGCTGTTCAACATACTGGGGCCGTTAGCGAATCCCGCCCAGCCGGATTACGCCGTGATCGGGGCATTCAGCGTCGAGATGGCGGAACTCATGGCCAATACCCTCAAGGGGATGGCCATCCGGCGTGCCTTCGTGATCCACGGCGCACCGGGCTGGGACGAAGCCACGCCGGTGGGGCCGTTCGAATTATTCGAGGTCACGCCGGGCCGGGTCACCCATCGGGTGGTTGACCCGGCCGATTTAGGATTGCGCCGCTGTACCGCCGATGATCTCAAGGGGGGCGACAGTGCCTACAATGCCGAGCGCTTGGCGGCGGTGTTGGATGGTGGCGACAGGGGCCCGCATCGCGATGCGCTCGTACTCGGCGCCGGCCTCGCGCTGGAAGTGACGGGTACCGCCGGCGACCTAGCCGGCGGTGTCGCAGCCGCCAACGCGGCACTGGACCGCGGTGCCGGTCGAGAACTGCTGAGCAAGATGCGCCAACTCGGCAGCCCCGACAACCATGGCTGACGGCACCGACAGCTCCGCCGATTTCCTGCGCCGCATGGCGGCCGGCAGTCAGCGGCGGGCGGCCAAGGCCAGAGCCGCAAGCCCGGTGGCCGAATTACGGGCCGCGATCGACCGCCTGCCAGCACCGCCAGCGCTCAAGCTGAACCGATTCGACGTCATCGCCGAGGTCAAGCAACGCTCACCGGCCGCAGGTGGTCTCGCCGCGGCCGATTTCGATATCGGCGAACAAATTGCTGCGTATGCAGCGGGTGGTGCCGCGGCGATTTCCGTCCTCACCGAGCCGGATCAGTTCAACGGCAGCCTTGCCGACCTGGCGGCCGCGGCGCGACGCCTAGCGCCGTTGGAAATACCCGTCATGCGCAAGGATTTCATCGTCGATGCCTATCAAATTCTCGAGGCAAGGGCGGCGGGTGCCAGCGGCGTACTGCTTATTACTGCGATCCTCGACGACGACCAGCTCAGCGTGCTCATGGATCAAGCGGAGCAGGTGGGGTTGTTCGTGCTCCTGGAAGCGTTCTCCGCGGAGGATATCCTTCGCGGCACGACTTTGCTCAGTAAGCGGCCGCGACCCAGCACGCCGATTTTGTTCGGTATCAATTGCCGCGATCTAAACACACTGCAAATCGACTTCCGCCGTTTCGAGACGTTCAGCCGGCAGCTACCGGACGGTGTCACGGCGGTCGCCGAGAGTGGCCTACAACAACCGGACGATGCCGCCAAGGTGGCGCGGTGGGGTTATAGCCTTGCGTTGGTCGGATCTGCGCTAATGCGTGCCGCGGATCCGGCGGCCGCCTTGGGTGCGATGGTGGCGGCCGGCCGCGAGGCCCGGGGGGCTATCGATGTTCGTTAAGATCTGTGGCATCGACTCGCGCGAGGCGCTTGCGGCGGCGGTCGATGCGGGTGCCGATGCCCTGGGGTTCGTATTCACGGACTCGGTGCGGGAAATATCGCCGCACAAAGCTGCCTTGCTGTGTCGCGATCTGCCGCAAACGGTGCGGCGGGTCGCCGTCATGCGCCACCCGACGAGTGCGCAAGTTGAAATCGTCATGAAGGAATTCTGGCCCGACTGGCTACAAACGGATGCCGAGGATTTTGCTACCCTGAATGTGCCGCCGGATTGCACGGCACTGCCGGTGTATCGAGATACCGTCGTCCGCGCGGCGATGCCCACGCGCTGGCCGCGACGGTTGGTTTTCGAGGGCGCGAAAAGCGGGCAAGGGCAGATACCCGATTGGACGTTGGCCCGCCGTATTGCGGAGGAGACGGATTTGGTATTGGCGGGTGGTCTGAACGCCGATAACTTAGTCGATGCCATTCGCCAGGTGCGTCCATGGGGCGTCGACGTCTCGAGTGGTGTCGAAAAAGCGCCCGGTATTAAATGTCCCGACAAGATTCGGAGGTTCGTAGCGATAGCTCGAGGTACGGAGATTCATGGATGACTGATCTGAGCGCAGATGACAAGGCCGAGCTGCTAAGGCAGCTCATCGCGCGTGAACTGCCGGACGAATTGGGGCGCTTCGGGCCGTTCGGGGGACGCTACGCGCCGGAAACCTTGATGCCGGCTTTACAGCGCCTGACTGCCGGAGCCCAACAACTGCTTGCCGACCCCGATTTTCAGGCGGAGCTCGCCGCGGAGTTGGGATCCTGGGTCGGCCGACCCACAGCATTGACGCCCGTGCCGACATTGTCGGCGCGATGGAACGCCGAAGTTTGGCTGAAACGCGAAGACTTGGCCCACACCGGTGCGCATAAGATCAACAACGCGCTGGGCCAGGCCTTGCTCGCGAAGCATCTGGGCGCCAAACGCATCATCGCGGAAACCGGCGCCGGCCAACATGGCGTCGCCGCGGCGGCGGCCTGCGCAAGAATCGGCCTGCCCTGTGTCGTCTATATGGGCGAGATCGATATGGAGCGTCAGGCGCCGAATGTCGATCGCATGCGCCGGCTCGGCACCCAGGTTGTTGCCGTAACCAGTGGCGATCGAACGCTGCGTGCCGCCATCGACGAAGCGTTTCGCGATTGGGTCGCGGACCCGCGCGACAGCTACTACCTACTCGGCTCCGCCGTCGGCCCGCATCCCTACCCGTATTTAGTTCGCGAACTACAAAGCGTCATTGGGCGGGAGGCTCGACACCAAATACTGGCCGCCTGTGGCGAACTGCCCGACGCGGCCATTGCCTGCGTTGGCGGCGGTTCCAACGCGATCGGCCTGTTTCATCCCCTCCTAGGCGATAGCGGTATCCGGCTGATCGGCGTCGAGGCGGGCGGCCGGGGCGAGGCCCTGGGCGACAATTCGGCAACTCTGGCCACTGGGCGACCCGGCGTCTTACACGGCGCCTATTCGATGCTGTTATTCGACGCCGACGGTCAAATCCAAGAAACTCATTCCGTCTCCGCCGGCCTTGACTATCCCGGCGTCGGTCCAGAGCATGCGCTGCTGAAGCTGATCGGGCGCGTGGATTATTGGTCCGCTACGGACGAGCAGGCTTTGGCGGCAGTGGACGAGCTCAGCGCCGCGGAAGGCATTCTGCCGGCGCTGGAGAGCGCACATGCACTCGCGGGCGCCAAACGGTTCGCCCGCGAGTACCCCGGTAGTCGGATTCTCATCGGCTTATCCGGCCGCGGCGACAAGGACATGCCGACGTTGAGCCAACATGAAGTAGGTGCCTATGCCCATGTTGCCTCGTGATCGCATCGCCCAAGCAGTAACCCAACCCGCCACTCGCCCCGCGCTCGTGGCATTTGCCACAGCGGGTTACCCCAACGCCGAGACGTTCTTGCCGACCCTGCGACGCATCGCCGAGCACGCCGATGTGGTGGAACTCGGCGTACCGTTTACGGACCCCATGGCCGACGGGGTTACGATTCAGCGCTCCAGCGAAGGGGCGCTGGCTCAGGGCGTCAGCCTGCGCTGGATTTTCGATCGGCTCGAACAGCGGGATTTCGACCTCGGCGCACCGCTGTTGATGATGAGTTATTTGAATCCGCTGCTCACGTTCGGCTACCGGGCATTGGCGGAGCGCGCAGCAAAAGTCGGGGTGGATGGCTTTATCGTTCCCGACTTACCGTACGAGGAGAGTGGTCCGTTAAGGGAAGCGCTGGACGAGCATGGTTTGGCGTTGGTACAACTCGTCACGCCGGCGACACCGGCGCCGCGTCTCGAAACACTCTGCGCCGCCAGCCGCGGCTTCGTGTATGCCGTCACCGTGACGGGCATTACCGGCGGCGCCAACGCACTGCCCGCCGAGCTCAGTGACTACTTCGACCGAGTTAAGCGAGCCGCGGGGAACCTGCCTGTATGTGCGGGCTTTGGTATCCGTAACCGCGAAGATGTCGCCCGCATCGGTGCCGGCGTTGACGGTGTGATTGTCGGATCTGCTTTGGTGGAAATATTGGAACGAGGGGAAGATCCTGGCGCGTTCTTGCAGCAACTTAAGTCTCCCGCCTAACAGCCGACGATCGAACCCATGCAAAGACTGCTCAGTCATCAATCCGTCACCCACCTCGGATACCTGCGCGGCATTCTGGAGGCGGCCGGCATCGGCTGCTTCATCAAGAACGAACGCTTGAGTGGCGCCCTGGGGGAAATCCCGTTCCTCGAGTGCTGGCCGGAACTGTGGATTATCGACGCTGGCGACCTGGCGCAAGCCGAGCGGCTCCTTGGCGCCGCCCAAACAGAGGCTGCACCTGGCGAGCCCTGGCAGTGTTCGAGCTGCGGCGAGATGATCGAGAGTCAGTTCGTTACCTGTTGGCAGTGCGGCACCGACGAGCCGGCGGCGGACCGCCCACATCCGGCAACTTGAAGGCTGGGCAACGTGTTTAGGCTGCGCCCCAGATTAACGACGCTGCTGATCATCACGCTGGCTGCCTGTGTTGCCGCCACCGCGGCCGCCTACTTCGCAAGATTGCATTGGTTCTTAGAGTTGTTCAGTCATTTCCGCGTGCAATATTTCGTGGTACTCGTTGCTGTGGCGCTGTCGTACGCAGCCCAAAAAAAGTTTGTGGGCGTCGGTATCGCTCTACTCTGCGCCGCGCTCAACATCATTCCCGTCGCGAACCTTTTTGCAACCAACCTTGACACCCAATTGCCCACTGGAGTCGATCCGTGGGTGTTGGTTAGTACCAACTTGAGTAGCCGCAACCATGACGTCGACGCGGTTGTCGAACACTTAGTGACCGCGCAAGCCGACGTCGTTGCAATGCAGGAGTACACGTTCCGCTGGGCAGGAGACCTTACTCAACTACACGACCGGTACCCCCACCGCTTCGAACTGCCGCGCGAGGATGACTACGGCTTGGCGCTGTATAGTCGCTGGCCGTTACTGGCAACCGCAGCCATAGCGTTAGGCGGTAGCACCGCCGCGACGGTGGTCGATGTGGAGACCGCCAGCGGGCCTGTACGAGTCATTAACGTCCATCTACGGGCACCGGTGACCCCCACTGGGGCCGCCCAGCGTGCCCGGCAGTTTGCCGCGCTCGCTGAGCTTACGGCCAGTACGGAACTGCCCTTGGCGGTCGTCGGCGACTTCAATGCGACGCCGTGGTCGCCCGACTTCCGGCAATGGATTAGCGGCAGTGGGTTACAAAACGGTATCGGTGGCCACGGCGTGGCCTACACCTGGCCTACCGCGGCGGCGCCCTTGTGGATTCCCATCGACGCCTGCGTCGTCAATAATCGGCTGTCGGTTGTCGCGCAACGGCGTGGCAATCGTATCGGCTCCGATCATTTCCCTTTAGTAACCACGCTGGTAACCAACTTATGACCGAATCAACCCCGACCGCCGGCGTTATCCTCATCGGCAACGAACTACTCTCGGGCAAAACCCAGGATAGCAATTTACAGTTTATCGGCCAGAGGTTGGCGGATCTGGGTGTCCGCCTGCAAGAGGCCGTCGTGATCGCCGATATCGAAGCGACGATTATTGCAACGGTCAATGACTACCGAACTCGATATGACTACGTGTTTACCACGGGCGGCATCGGCCCCACCCACGACGACATCACGTCCGCCTCCGTCGCCAAAGCGTTTGGCGTGCGGCTCGTCAAACATCCGGAAGCCGTGCGCCGGCTGGAACGCGCGTACCAGCGAGCCGGCCTCAGCGACGAACGCATGAAAATGGCCGAGGTTCCGGAAGGCGCCACCCTGGTGGACAACCCAATCAGTCAAGCACCGGGCTTTCAGATAGAAAACGTTTTCGTACTCGCCGGTATCCCGTCGGTCGCCCGGGCGATGTTCGACAGCTTGGCGCCGACACTGCAAGGCGGACCCGCAATCGTTTCCGAATCGGTCGATGGCTATCTAGCGGAAAGTTCGCTGGCCAAACGCCTCGGAGAAATCGATCAACGCTTTCCCGATGTTGATATCGGTTGTTACCCATTCTTTAGGAACCGGCGGTTTGGCGCCAACGTGGTGGCACGAGGTACCGATGCCACCGCGGTGCGTGAGGTCATCGACCTCGTGTTCGAATTGATGGATGAGCTCGGGGGAGAGCCCGAGCGACCCGATTAAGGGGCGGCGTCGGTGCCAACGGGCCAGAACAACAGCGCCACGCCGGCCAGGGTGATCAACCACGGCCACCATAGGCCGACCCCGAGGCCGGCCAGCAGTACGGCGCCGCCCACCACCAGTGCAGCGCCACCGAAACTGCGTTGCGATTGGCGCCGCAGCCGGCGCACTTCGGCGCGCAGCTGGTCGAGCTCGTTGTGTTGGTTCCGCCCGCCGTCTTCGTCCGCAAGCCGGGTCAAAAACCGATGCATCAGATCCGGCAACAACTGCAAATCCTGTATGGCGTCCGGCCACCGTGCCGCCAACTCCCGGATTTGATTGACCGGGTTTGCCCGCTGCTCGATCCAGGTCTGGAGAATCGGTTTAGCCGTCTGCCATAGGTCGAGGTCCGGATACAGTTGCCGGCCAAGTCCCTCGATCGTGAGCAGGGTCTTCTGCAACAGCACCAGCTGCGGCTGCACCTCCATCTCAAAGCGGCGGGCGGTTTCGAACAAACGCAATAGCACCATGCCGAACGAAATCTCTTTCAAGGGCTTGTTGAAAATCGGCTCGCAGACGGCGCGCACCGCGGCTTCCAGCTCGTCGACGCGCGTATGCGCCGGCACCCACCCCGAGTTGATATGTAACTGAGCGACGCGCCGATAATCGCGGTTGAAAAATGCCAGGAAATTTTCTGCGAGGTAGCGCTGGTCACGGGACGTCAGGCTGCCAACGATGCCGAAGTCCACGGCAACATAGCGCGGCCAGTCGGGATCCTCGATATCGACAAAAATGTTGCCGGAATGCATGTCGGCATGAAAGAAATTATGTTCGAAGACCTGGGTAAAAAAAATCTGGACCCCATGCTCCGCTAGCCGTTTGAAATTCGTTCCGCGGCTCTGCAGGGTTGCTATGTCATTAATGGGTACGCCATGGACTCGTTCCATCGTCATCAGGCTCGGGCGACAATAGTCCCAATAGACAGCGGGCACGTATAGCAATTGTGAATCCGCGAAATTGCGTTTGAGCTGGGCAGCATTCGCGGCTTCCCGCAGCAGATCAAGCTCGTTGAGAATCGTTTTCTCGTATTCCTCCACAACTTCCCGCGGCCGCAACCGATGGCCTTCCTGCCAATAGCGCTCCGCCAGATCCGCCAACGCATATAGGACTTCCAAATCGCCGCGGATGATTTTTTCCATCCCGGGTCGCAAGACCTTGACGACCACCTCAGTGCCGTCTGCCAACTGCGCCGCGTGCACCTGAGCAATCGAGGCGGCCGCCAGGGGTGTGGCCTCGAACCGGCGGTAAGTGGTATCGACGGGCTGGCCGAATACGGTTTCGATATGCGCGATTGCGAGGGCAGAGTCGAAAGGGGGCACCCGATCCTGGAGTTTTTCCAGTTCGTCTGCGATATCCGGCGGTAACAGGTCCCGCCTTGTTGCCACTGCCTGACCGAATTTCACGAAAACCGGCCCTAATTCCTCGAGAGCGAGCCGCAACCGCACCCCTATCGTGTCGGCGCGGCGCCGCGGTAACAGCCGGAAAACCCACGCGACGGGCCTGAACAGGTGAGTTGCCGAAACGACATCATCCAGCCGGTGGCGCACGAGCGTGCGTTGGATTGCGAACAATCGTCGCAGGAGCCGCCAGCGCCGCATTAGCTAGCTGACTCGCCGGAATCGCGCAGTCGCGCGAGCCGAACCGTAGCTCTCTCCACATCGTCGCGTAACCGACCGAGGTCGTCATAAAATGCTTCGACTTCTAATCGCGGGGGTAACTGTTGTGACTCTTCTTGAAGATACTCCGCGCTGTTAGCACGCAGCGTTTGCGCGACCCGGGCGGCATATCCTTTGGCACCGCGGAACGCGTTACCGAGCTGGTGTGCGGCAATGTCACCCGTGAGTCGGGAAAGCTCTTCCTCGAAATCCGGGCGGGCCGCCTTGAGGAGTTCAACAAAACCCTGGGCCACTTCGGCATCGCCCTCGATGGCCAAACCCGCGCTCGCGGTCGTTTCGTCACCGCGCATGAATTTGAGTGCACCTAAAACGGTACCGCGCAACGTAGCGCTTGGCGCAACGGGCGCAGTGCTACCGATTAGCAGCTCTCCCTCCACCGCAACCAAGGCAAGCTCGAAGGGTAGGCCTGTCAGTTGTAATCGAATCGATTCGCCATCCAGCTCGGCCAATTGGGCCCTAGCCGTCGTTGACCCGGCGATACCGCGGTTCACGAGTTGCTGCGCCGGACGCAAAAATGGATCCAGGCTCACAGCTTGAAGCCCTGGTGCAACGCCACGATCCCACCAGCTAGATTGAAATATCGACACCGTTCAAAACCGGCGTGCTCCAGCATGTCATTGAGGACTTGCTGGTTGGGATGCATGCGAATGGATTCGGCCAAATAGCGATAACTGTCCGCATCGTTGGCAACTAATTTACCCATGCGAGGTAGCAGCTCAAAGGAATACAAGTCGTACAACGGCTGCAACGCCTTCACTCGCAGCTGTGAAAATTCCAAGACCAACAATCGCCCGCCTGGCTTTATCACCCGGTACATGGCCGCAAGCGCGGCGGCTTTGTCCGTCACGTTGCGGAGGCCGAAACCAATCGTGACACAATGAAAGCTGTTAGCCGAAAAAGGCAATTGCTCGGCATCCGTCTGCGCAAAAGCAACGTTGCCGATGACCCCGCTATTCAAGAGTTTGTCGCGCCCATGGGCCAACATCGCGGAATTGATATCCGTCAGCACGACCAATCCGTTCGCGCCCACCTGGCGAGCCATACCTCGACCGAGGTCGCCGCTACCGCAGGCGACGTCCAAAGCGCGTTGACCGGGACGCAGACCCGTGTGCGCCAGCGCAAACCGCTTCCATACTCGATGCAGTCCAGCGGACATCAAGTCGTTCATCACGTCGTAGCGATCCGCCACCGAATCGAACACCTCGCGGACGCGCGCCTGCTTTTCGCCCTTCGGGATTTTCTGGAACCCAAAGTCGGCCGTCGTCGAGCGCTCCGTTGATTCATCCATGCTAGGGACCCTTACCCTCGGTGGACTGCGCGGCTGCCCGCTTCGCCTGATAGGCTGCCCAATAATCCGCCTGATTGCGGCCGAGGCGATACAGTATAGGCCAGGTAAACAGCCCCGTTGAGTGCCCGTCATCGAACACCAAACGCACGGCATAACGCCCCACGGGCTCCACGGCGGTGATGTTGACGGTCTCTTTGCCGGTCACGAGGACTTCCTGTCCGGGACCATGACCCTGAACCTCGGCGGATGGCGAATGCACCCGCAGATACTCTGCCGGTAATTCGAATTCCTGGCCATCGCTGAAACTCAACCAAAGGCTGCGGGAAACCTTGCGAAGTTTGATCTCCGTCGGATAGGGTGCGGCATCGTCCATGAGGGTATTGTAGTCATTGGCTACCCCTAACGGCGCGTACTCGTCACGATCGCCCTGGAGATGCAGCATCCCAGCCAGCCCTAAACCGCTCCACGTCCTCGTCGTCGGTGCCTATGGTTTCATCGGCGCTGCGGTCGCACGCGAGCTCATCCAGCAGGGGCATCGGGTCACCGGCGTAGGCCGCTCGGCGCGCACCGGGCGGCGTCTGTTACCCACCATCGCCTGGATCGGGTGCGATCTGGCTGACATGAACCAAGACCGCTGGCTGCCGCTGCTCGACGGTGTCGACGCCGTCGTCAACGCTGCCGGGTTATTACAGGATGGCGCACGCGACAATGTACGCGCGGTCCAGGATCGGGCCATTCAAGCGCTCATCGGCGCCTGCGAGCAAGCGGCCACCCCGCGCTATGTGCAGATCTCCGCGGTGGGCGCCGATCTCGAGGCGTCCACGCGTTTCCTGCGGACCAAGGCCCGCGCCGATCGCCGCCTACAGCAGAGCCGTCTGGACTGGGTCATCCTGCGTCCCGGCCTGGTCATTGGCCACGGAGCTTACGGCGGCACCGCTTTGTTGCGGATGCTGGCAGCGCTGCCCGTCGTCCAACCATTGGTCATGGGCAATGCCCGGATCCAGTGCGTGAGTTTGGCGGAATTGGCGGTAGTGGTGGCGCGCGCCGCGGCGGGCGGTTTTCCGCCAACCACCCGCATCGATCTGGTCGAGCCGCATCCCCACCAACTGCGCCAAATCGTTACCGCGATGCGCGCTTGGCTCGGTTTCGCGCCGGCGCGCTGGCAGTGGGAATTACCGCTTTGGTTCGGCAGGTTGATCGCCGCTGGCGCGGACTTGCTGGGCCACCTGGGCTGGCGGTCGCCGCTACGCTCTACGGCGTTGCGCAATCTGGAAACCGGTGTCGTCGGCGATCCGCGGCCCGCGG
This sequence comes from Rhodospirillales bacterium, assembly GCA_024638475.1. Lineage (GTDB taxonomy): Bacteria > Pseudomonadota > Gammaproteobacteria > Steroidobacterales > JAHEKG01 > JAHEKG01. The sequence continues at coordinate 14,016 of JAHEKG010000061.1, forward strand.
AGGCGCTGTTGGGGCAACCGCTGATGAGCTTGGAACAGATTCTCGCCGGCATGCCTACGACCGTCCAGGATCGG
>JAHEKG010000337.1 GCA_024638475.1 Rhodospirillales bacterium
AAGCAGCCCAGCCCCACCAACAGCATCCGCTTTCGCCCGAAGCGGTCCGCCATCGGCCCGTGCACGAGCTGCGCGAGCGAGAACGCGAGCAGATTGAGGCTCATGGTGAGCTGGACCGTGGGCGGGTCGGTCACCAGCAGGTCCGGCAAGTGCGGTAGGCTGGGCGTGTAGAGACCGGTGGAGAGAACGCTGAGGCTGGTGCAACCGAGCAACGGAAGCCAGACCGGAATTGCGCCGCTCCGCGGTGGATTTCCGTCAGCTCTGACTGAATGACGCCGAGTCATCGTTGCACCGACCTGGATTCGGGCTCTAATGGCGATCAAATCGGGGCTTTATTCGCAGGCCGAAGTCACGAGTTGGTGCTTCTGATCGTCCCCGATTCGTTCGAGGTTTCTTCCGCCTTGCGTGCAGGGTGTCCCCCGCAACCGTGACGATGGCTCGACCGGGCAATTGGCTCTCCGTTCGCGTCATTGCTCAGAGAGCTACTCCAAGCCAGGGGCGCACTGGTATTGTGAGCAGGAGTGCGGTACCAAGCCAAAGCGTATCTCAGGCACGGTATCCTAGATGAGCTCGGATATCCGGTTGGGCAGCACCCCGCGAACCTTGGCGAGGTCGGTTGTAGATAGGTTTACTCGAGAAAGATCATGCAAGTAATTGTTAATTAACAATATTAGACTTCAGAATGTTATCTCAAGATCGGTGACAGACGCCATCTGGCGAACATTCTTGAGACGGAGATTCTCACGCAACGCCAGCGTGAGCCCCCGCCAGGAATCGGCCGGGGGAGCGTGTTGCCCGGCCAGGGGTGCGTGCTGCACGCTGTGACGGCCACGGCCGGCAAGTACGATCCAACCCGGAAGCAGTCGCGCGCATCCGCCGTTATCCCCGCAGCGCACACCCCGAAGCCCGCGTTCGCTCCGCGCTGGCGGCCTGATATGCTGCGGAGCATCAAGAATCAGACAGTCGAGGTCAAAAATGAACGATTTCGCACAGCTCGCGCAGCGAGTAGAACGCGCTCTGAAACTGACCACACCGCCGGTCGCGGTGGCGTTTCGAGACACCGTTGCCACCGGCGTGGGGACACCTCACGTTCCCGTTCCTGCCGGCTGTTCGTTCTGGGAGCAAGGCGCCCGCACGACCGTCGCCACGAACGCCGAAGATCACAAACACTGTTCGATTGGTCTGCATACCCACGGTCTGGCCGATACCCCAAGCAACCAAAGACACGAGCTCGAGGTTACCCTCGGTGCTATGCAAGGACTCGACTATGTCAGGCCCAGCGAAGTCGAAGCGCTACCGGTCATGACCAATCGCAGCAGGCAAATTGTGTACGGCCCGCTGCGTGACTCAACGGAACGGCCTTGCGTGGTCTTACTCTTCGCCCGCGCATCGCAAGGGTTGATCCTTTCCGAGGCGCTGACCCGCGTTGACGGTGAGATGCCACTGGCCATGGGACGCCCGGCGTGCGCCTTAATCCCGGAGGTTGTCAATCGTTCGCGCTCCGCGTCGAGCCTCGGTTGCTGCGGGGCCCGAGCCTATCTCGATGCCTTGAGTGACGACATCATGCTGTGGGGCCTATTCGGTGCCAGGTTGAAAGAATACGTGGATGCGATTGAAACTTTCGCGAAGGCGAACCTAATCCTCGATCAGTTTCACGCACTTCGCCGAGCGGCCATCGAGTCGGGCGAGACTCCAACGGTCGAACAGTCTTTGGCGAGACTGAAGTAGCCGCGGCCGCCTGTCCGATCGTGGTCGAAAGGGTTATTTTCGGTCAGTAGCAATGAAAGACCGCTTTGCCGGTCAGTTTCACATTTCATTAACCGCCCTCCAACGGAACGTGTAGTAAGACTACTGGGCCTCGAAGAGAGGATCGGCGACGTTTCGTCTCATCATCCGAGAAGTCAGGATGTAGGCTTGGTAGGGCGCCTGTCTTTCGCCGGCTGGGCAGCAGGTATCGCCCTTCCCCTGCTGTGGATTGGCTCCGCGCAAAGAGGGGTCAGATCGGTGTGACGCGGCACGGGTTGAGGACCCTCAGGGGCATGCCCTGCCGGGAATCGCGCCGGTCGCAGGGCAACTGGGAGTCTACGTTCGACAGCTGATTTCGGCGCGTATTCGAGGCAAACGTAGTCCGGAACCCTTTCTACTACCGCAGCGTGGGCCAACTTGCCACGATTGGCCTGGTGGTTCTTGGGGCTACTCCACATTCGCTTATTCTCGTGGGCAAGCAAGATAGCGTTTGAATTCAGGTGAATTCGTCGTATTCAGGCTTGGGAGGAGGCATTGGCGACGAGGAACGGCGGTTGGGTCCGCACCGGGTTGACGACCCCGAGAGCGAGAAATGGTCGAATTCGCTGATTAGGATTTAAGTGACGATGCGCCCGGCCGATAAACCGTTCTGAGATTATTGGACCAAGCACCAAAATGGCCTACGTCGTTCCGCAGGGATCGTTGCCGGAAACTGCCGGCCACGGTCTGGTGGTGGACGCTTCCAATCCTGCCGGAGCCCCCGAGGGGAAGCCGGTCGGGAGAGATTCGAGTACCCCCGTCGGGACGCCAGATCCGTATCGGTTCCTGTTGCTCCTGCGCTTTGCGCTCCTCAACTTGTTGGCATTCTCATTGCTAGGGGTCGCCTACATCCACAGTCTCGTGGAACAGGTATGGCTCGCGGACCGCACGGGACTGTCGGTGGTCATTTTCGTCGTGTTCCTCGGCGGTTTCGGTATCTGCACTCGAAAGGTCTGGCAGGCAAGTCGGGACCTCAACTGCGCGCGGGGACCCGACCCGGTAAACTCCTTGCGGGCAAGCCAATTTCTCACCCCGCTGCTCATAGGGGATTCCAATAGCCGTGGCAATCTAGCCGACGCGCTCAAGCTCAAGCTTGCCCACCGGATCGCGATTGTGCGCCACGTCGCCAATAGTCTGGTCTTACTCGGTCTCATCGGCACCGTGGTGGGTTTCATCATCGCCCTCTCGGGCGTGGAGCCGTCGCTCGTTTCCGACATTAATTCGGTCGGGCCGATGGTCGCGAACCTGATCGACGGGATGTCCACGGCGCTCTACACGACGCTCGTCGGGGCTGTCCTGAACATCTGGTTGATGGCGAACCATCACTTGCTCTCGGGGGGTACGATAAAGCTGTACACAGCGTTGATCGAAGCGGCAGAACGACATGCAAACGTTTGAAGTCCTAGATGACGATATTGGCGGAACCGTGTTTCGTGACGTGATCATGCTGGCACTTGCCGGTTTCGTCACCGTCGTGCTCCTGCTTCTTCCGCACTTGAATCCCAAGGCCACGGCTGAAGAAGCCATCCGCAGCCCTGGTAATGTCATCGTAGAACTTCGTTGGCCGGACGAGCTCGACGCCGATGTAGACCTTTGGGTCCAAGCACCGGGCGACGTACCTGTCGGTTACTCCAACAAGGGGGGCGCGGTGTTCAATTTGCTGCGCGATGACCTCGGCCACAGCTCA
>JAHEKG010000338.1 GCA_024638475.1 Rhodospirillales bacterium
CGGCGTCTCGAATGTGGCTAGCAGCGGGTTCGCGGGCTGGCCGTCCGCCGGCGGGGCCATTGCGCTATCGGCGGTCGGCTCGCGCAGCTCCGCGGCCGGCGCGTCGAATACCGTTGGCGCTGGCGTGGCTATCGCGGGCTGCACAGCGTCGGCGGTGGTTGCCGGCTCCGCGACCATGCCGTCCGGCATTGCCTCCGAGCCGGGCGAGGCCTCTGAATCCATGGCGTCGGCGGGTAATTCTGCCGGTTCGTCGATGCTGTTGATGTCTTCGGCGGCCGGGGTATCGGCGGGGGCTGCATCATCCGCGGGCGCGTCGGTTGCCGCGGCGTCGACGGGTTTGCCGGTGTCGAATCCGTAAACGGAGCGGGCGACTTTCTGAATCATGGCCGGCAGCAGGCGTGCTTGTTTGCGAGAGAACGCGAACGACAACGCCGTGTCCATCAGGTTATCGATCAGGCGGGCGACGCCTTGAGTGCTTTGATGGACCGCCTGGGCGACGTTGCCATCCAGGATGTCTTCGCCATTGCCGCCCGCTTGGGCAAGGCGGTGATTGAGATAGCCAGCGGTTTCTTCGACGCTGAAACGCTCGACGACCTGTTCGGTTCGCAGCCGCTGTTTGAGTCTGGCCAGCGGCGCGCTGTCGAGCAGGTCAGATAGCTCGGGTCCGCCTAAGAGGATCAAATTGGCGCCGCTGTAGCCGCGCGGATCGGCAGCCGTCAACGCATCCAGCAATTTCAGGTTCTCGATGCCGAGGGCAGTCGCGTCTTCGACGAGGACGAAGGGCCGGTAGCCTTCCTGGGTTTGCTCGGTGAAGAAGCAGCGCAGATCCTGGAACCGAGCCATGTTGGAGCTGGCTTCCGAATTGATGCCGAATTCCGCGATGAGTAGCTCGAGCACGTCGTCCTGCGAAAGATTCAGGGGCGCGACGATGGCGGTGAGGCCTTGCTCGGCAGCGGCGTCCACTGCTTTCAGCGCCAGGGTGGATTTGCCGACGCCGATGGGTCCCACCACCGCGACGACGGCGTCCGGCTTCGACAGGGCGATTTTGAGTTTAGCAACGGCTTTGCCCTGGCGGATGCCGGTGTAGACTTGGTCGCCGACGGCGGCCGAGGTGAACGGGTTTTGGTCGAGTCCGAATTGGCGCTGATACATTGGCATTCCTTGCCGTCGTCTTCGTCGGGAAAGGCGCCATTTTGCCGTGGCCCGGCGGTCATTACAGGGTGTTAGTTCACAAAATACAGCCCTGGTTGACGGACGGGTTAGTCCGGGGCGAGGGCAGCCAGGTCGCCGCTGCTCGGTTGCTGATAGACGAGGAGGCCGAATTCCCGGCTGATCGCGAGCATATGGTCGAAGATATCGCTCTGGATCTCCTCGTACTTGAGCCAGTCCGTCGTGCGGGTGAAACAGTAAATTTCCAGGGGTACCCCCGTGGGCCCGGGCGGCAGTTGGCGCACGAGCAGCGTCATCTCCTTGTGGATATCCGGATGGTTACGCAGGTAGTTGTATACGTAGGCGCGGAAGGTGCCCAAGTTCGTCAGGCGGCGCGCATTGGCTGCCTCGTCGGCGGGGCCCGGCAACTCCGCGTTATGGGCCTCGAGTTCTTGCTCCTTGGAGTCAACGTAGTCCTTTAGCAAGACGAAGCGACGGAAGTGGGCAACTTCATCGGCCGTCATGAAACGCACCGAAGCGACGTCGATGTAAATCGCGCGTTTTATTCGCCGCCCGCCGGACTCGCTCATGCCGCGCCAATTCTTAAAGGAGGTTGAAACAAGCCGATGGGTTGGAATTGTGGTGATCGTCTTGTCCCAGTTCTGCACCCGCACGGTGTGCAGGGCGACCTCGATGACGTCGCCATCGGCATTGAATTCGGGCATTTCAATCCAGTCGCCGACCCGCACCATGTCGAGACGGCTGAGTTGCACACTGGCCACGAACGCCAGAATGGTGTCTTTGAAGACGAGCAGAAGGATGGCGGTGATTGCGCCGAACCCGGTCAAGACGCCGAGCGGTGACTTTTCTAACAGAATAGCGATGACGAGTACGCTGCCCAATAAAAAGACAATGATCTTCGCGATTTGAATAAACCCCTTGATCGGGCGTTCCCGCGCCCGGGGAGAGAGTTCGTAAATGCCATCGATGGCCGTGAGTACCGCGCTGACAGCGCGTATCATGACGATGACCAGAAACACCAACGTGAGTTTGTTAATGGTTGCGACGGCGCCGTCGGGCAGATTCGGAATGGCCGAGATGCCAAAATAAATCACCACGGCGGGGGCGGCCTGCGCCAGGCGGTTGAACACGCCGCTGCTCACGAGGAGGTCGTCCCATTCGCTATCCGTCGATCCGGCCGCGCGGCGCATCAGGCGGTTTAATTGGCGTTTGGCCAGCAGATCGGCGACGATCGCCGCTGCCACCAGCACCCCAAGTGCGGCCAGAATTGGCAGCCAGGGATGGATGTCTTGCAGTTGGCTGGCGATGTTACCGATGAAGTCCATGTATAGGCTGCCCTTGACGCTGAGATGGTTGGCCGATTATAGGGTTAAGAGGGCTTAGCGATGCCAGGAAACAGCAGCTCGATGTTTGTGTCGTGAGCGCTCAAGTGCATCACCAGCGGTTTCGTTACTACGACTTCCTAATGGCGGGCTTCGTCGCGGTGTTGCTGTGCTCCAATCTGATCGGTCCCGCCAAGGTCGCCGAGGTACCGCTGCCATTCGCCGTGCCGGGTCTCGGCATGGCGCTGATTTTCGGGGCGGGCAATATTTTCTTTCCCATCAGCTACATATTCGGTGACGTGCTCACCGAAGTGTACGGTTATGCGCGCGCCCGCAGAGTCATCTGGGCGGGGTTCGGGGCAATGTTTTTCGCAACCCTTATGACGTGGGTCGTGCTCAAGCTTCCGGCTAGCCCCCAGGAACCGTTCAACGGCGTTTTACAACCGGCGCTGCAGACCGTGTTTGGCAACACCTGGCGAATCGTCATCGCCTCTTTGATTGCCTTTTGGATCGGTGATTTTGTCAACGCCTATGTGATGGCCAAGATGAAGTTGTGGACGTCGGGCCGGCATCTTTGGACCCGGACGATCGGTTCCACCATATTGGGTCAGGGCGTCGATAGTTTGATTTTCTATCCAATCGCCTTCGGGGGAATTTGGGAGAGCTCGACGCTATTCGGTGTGCTGGTTTTCAATTGGTTTTTCAAAGTCATGGTGGAGGTGTGCTTTACCCCACTGACTTATCTTGCCGTGGGTTTCTTGAAGCGCGCCGAAGACGAAGATCACTACGACCGCGACACCGACTTCACGCCATTCTCCCTCAAAGCCGATTAATGGGGACATTCCCCTTTTCGCTGTTCGGCGAAAAGGGGAATGTCCCCATTAATCGAGGGTGATGGTTACGTCGGCGCGGTCGGCGAGCCGTTGCAGCAGCGGCTCGGCCATCGCC
>JAHEKG010000062.1 GCA_024638475.1 Rhodospirillales bacterium
CTTTGGAGGGATGGCTCCCTGCGGTCCGCTTTATTCCCTCCAAAGGGGTATCCACAGCCAAGCGCTCACCGAGCCTGGGTCGGGCGACCTGTTGGGACAGTTTCCGGGCTAGTGGAGTGGACACCTCTATCATGGGAATAAAGCGGACCGCAGGGAGCCATCCCATGATAGAGGTGTCCACTCAGCTAGCTCAGCGCGGCGATCTACCTGGCAATTAGCGGGTCGCGCCGCACCAGGTACAACCCCACCAGAATCAGTGCCAGTATCGGCACAGGTGCCGCCACCGTCATGAACCAGCCAAACAGATACATGATGGTGCCGGCAAGCAGTGATCCGGCCGCGGTAACGCCGAATACGCAGAACTCGTTGAACGCCTGGGCGCGAAAGCGCTCTTCCGGCCGATAGGTGCGGGTCAGTAGGGTGGTGGCGCCGACGTACAGGAAATTCCAACCGACGCCTAGCAGTACTAGGGCCAGCATGTATTCGCTCATCGAATGGCCGCTCATGGCAACGATCAGTGACAGCACCAGCACCACGGCGCCCGCCGCCATCATGCGGGTAATGCCGAAGCGATCGATCAGATAACCCGACACCAGTGAGGGCAAGTACATGCCGAAGACATGCGCGCGAATCACGTTGGCGGTTTCATCCAGGGAAAAACCGTCGACGGTGTGCATGCTCAAGGGTGTGGCCGTCATGACGAACGTCATCACGCCATAACCGACCGTGCCGCCCAGCACGGCAACGATGAACACGGGCTGCCGCACCATGGCGCTAAGTGGGCGGCCGGGTTCGCTGGCTCCGCTAGCGCCTCGGAGGTCGGGCATTCGCAGCAGGAGGAACAAGCCGGCGGCGATCAGATACAGTGCGGCCAGGCTCAGCATCGTGCCCGCATAGGGCACGCTGTCGCTCCACGTGACCGAGTGCCGCAGAATGATGGGGCCGAGCATCGCACCGCCCACCGCGCCCATCAGGACCGTGGACACCGCGCGGGCGGCATAGCCCGGAGACACGCTTTCGATCGCGGCAAACCGATACTGTTGGGTAAACGCCATGTTGATACCGAACAGCCCGGCGGACAGTACATAGATCCAAAAGCTGGCCTGTTGTAACGCCAGCAGCGCCACGAGCACAGCCACGGCCGCCGACAGGGAGGCGAGGGAAAAGCCCAGCGGCCGGCCGATGCGGCGCATGATCATCGTCGCCGGAATGGTGGTGGCCGCCATACTCAGCACCCACACCGACACGGGCAGGGTTGCTAGCGCGGGATTAGCCGTCAGGTCGCCACCGATGATCCCGCCCAGCGTCACCATCACGATGGCGCCCGTCGCCGCCAGCAGCTGGCAGGCGAACAAGACCACGAGGTTTCGATTCAGCATGGTTAGGGTCGTCGTTACGGGGCAGTAAGCCTGCCAGCGAATGCCGCCCAACTCCAGCCCGGATGGTCTGAAATGGCTCGGGCGCATGACGTTAGACGGCGGCTGGGCCGTTCTTGCGATAAACTGTCTGCTACAACAACGATGGGGTGGCCATGATCACACGACGCGGGTTTCTGGAATCAACAGGGGCGGCATTGGCGGCCATGCCGATACGCTCCCTCGGGGCTGCGGAAACGGCCGACGTGGTGGTGATCGGCGCCGGCCTGGCCGGGCTGACCGCCGGGATTACCCTGGCGGACGAGGGTGCCAAAGTCATCGTCTTGGAGGCCAACAGCCACGTCGGCGGCCGCACGCATACGCTGGAGACCTCGCACGCGAAGCTGGACACTGGGGCGACCACGGTGGGCCCTTACTACGCGCGGGTACGCAATCTCATGAAACGCCTCGACATCGGCCAGGTGCTGCCGGGCGGGCGCGGCGACATGACGATTTCCGTTGGCGGCCAATTGCTGCATCCCAACGAATGGGAAAATTCCGAGTTCAACAAAACCCGTGGTGCCGAACGCAAGCTGGCGCCCTGGTTGTTGGAGGCGCGCCTGCTGTCCCCCGACAACCCGCTCACCAATCCTTTCGACTGGTTGGAGGACCGTTTCGATAAGTACGATGTGTCCCTGCGCCAGTTGCTGCAATCCAGGGGCGTTTCCGACGAGGCGCTGCGCTTGATCGATGTCACCATTAACGCCAACGACCTGGATACTTCATCGGCGCTATTGTATTTGCGGGATCTACAACGCCTTACCTGGTCCAGTACCGTGAAGGATTTCTCCAAGTTCGCTACCTATACACCGACGACGGATGGCAGTTCCGCCTATATCGAAGGCGGCACCGGCGTCTTGCCGAAAGCCATGGCGGAGTTGCTAGGTGACCGGGTTAGGGTGAACCAGCCGGTGACCGGCGTGACTACCGCGGCGGATGGCGTTTCCGTGCAGTGCCGGGATGGTAGCTACTACCGGGCGGATCACGTGATTTGTGCGGCACCCCTGGCGGTATTGAAGGACATTCATTGGCAACCGGCGCTCAGCGGGAGCATGAGTGAATTGGTTTACGGGACTCAGCCAACTTTGGTTACTCACGTCTTCTTTGCCGTAGAAAAACCTTTCTGGGAAGCCGATACGGGGCACCCGGCGATGTATAGCGACTCAATACTAGAGCGGGCCTTCGCCCCGGCCAAGGGCCCTGCGGGGGAAGTGGCATTCCTGGATTGCTGGGCCAACGGACGCAGCGCACGGCAGCTCGATGCGGTGCCGCTCGACCAGTTGGGCGACTTTGCGACCAAAATCTATACCGACATGCGGCCGGCCGCCAAAGGCAAGATCCGGTTCTTGACCAGCTACTCCTGGGGCCGTAACCCCTATGTTCGCGGTAACAAGCACGAGTACCACCCGGGACAAGTCAAAACGGTGCGCGCGGCCATCGAGCAAGACACCGCGCCGCTGTACTTTGCGGGCGAACACTTCCGCATCGGCGAGCCGGGCATGGAGGGCGCGGCGGAATCCGGCGAGCGGGCAGCGTTAAAAGTGCTCGGTGTGTTGTAGGCGTTCGCGCTTATTGCAACCCGCGCAAATCCTCGCGCCAGGCATCCGGGTCGCCGGGTTTACTGCCGGTGATTTCGAAGGTTTTGTTGAGCGCGGCGGGATTCGTTAGGCATTCGATGGCGACGCGGGCCAGGTCTTGGCGCGACAACATCCCCTGGCCGCCGCCGTCGCCTTGGCTGATTGCCAGGCCGTCTTCGCCCGCCGGCGAGGTATCCAATCCCCCGGGGCGGATCACCGTATAGTTCACGCCGCTGGCGCGCAGGTGGTCTTCGCCCTTGAGCTTGAGGGCGAGCAGATTGCGCATGTGCCCGGGCTCCATCGCGTCGGTGCGGGTGACGCCCATGGCGGAGATCAGGATTACGTGTTTGACGCCGGCACGTTTGGCGGCCTCGGTAAGATTGACCACTCCAAGATGATCGACGCTTTCGGGAGAATTGGACGGGTCACGGGAACTGGAGCCCATGGCACCGATAATATGAGTAACGCCTTGCAATGCGGCGTCCAATGATTGCGGGTCACCGACGTCGCCGCGCACCCAATCGTAGTCCGCGGCGACGTTGGTGCGGGCTCTTTCGGGATCGCGAGTGAGTGCGCGCACGGGGATGCCCCGCTCGCGGAGATAGGCGACCGCGTGTTTGCCTGTGCGACCACTCGCGCCCGCAACGAGTACGACCATCTGTGCGCCGTCTGCGTCGCCGTCACCAAAGACGGGGCCCGTTGCCGTCGTCATTCCGAATAATAACAGTGCACCGATCCATTTTTTCATGGTCTGCTCCTAGTGACGTTTGGCGTCTGAGTTCCTGCTTCGATCGCGGATTTAGGCGGGCTGAACGCGGCGAAAAAAATCGCTGACGGCGGCTGCGTATTCACCTTGACGGGCACGTTCATGTAGCGGATGCGTGCCGGCGATCACGTGACCGACGGCCGCAGCGCCGGCCGCGGCGAGGGTGGGCTCGTAGGCCGGATAGAGCGGATCCGCTTCCGCGGTCAGTAGAAGCAGCGGGCAGTCCACGGCCGCGAGCCGTTCCGCCGCCGGGTACGGGGCGAAACTCCCGAAGTCGGCGGCGGGCCCGGTGGAAAGATAGTCGAGGGTAAATCCATACACCAAGTGCACGGTATCGGGGCCGAGTTCGAAATCAGGGTTGAAAACCTGGCAAGCGTTAACGGCCTGGTCCCAAAGAAAGTGCCGATGGCTGCCATCCGCATGCAGGCCGGGCCCGGCGAACTTGGTCGACTTGTTGCCGATGTCTTCCAACGCCGCGGGGGGCATGAGATGCGCGCAGCCGTCGATGGCGAGCGCCCACACGTCGGCCTTGCCCGCCAGTGTGAGTTCGAGCGCAATCGGTGCGGAAAAGTGCCCGCCGAGCAAGCCGCAGCGTTCGATGCCCGCCGAGGCCAGGCCCTCGTCCAACGCCCGGGCGTGTTGCTCGAAACTCCACACCCCCTCGTGGTGGGCGGAGCGCCCGAAGCCCATCAGGTCGACGGCGACCGCGTGGAAACCCGCGGCCGCGAACGCCGGCAATTCCTCATCGTAGAGGCGCCCGGACAGCGGTACCCAGTGCAGCAACACCAAGGTGGGCCCCGTGCCCGCTTCGGTGAGATGCATTTGTCCGGCCGAGGTGTCGACGTAGCGGCGGCGAACCTGTGTCGAGCTCATACGGGAATCCTCAAAGTTTCGAGATGTCCTCGATCAGATCGGCCACCAGGACTTCTTGGTAGTAGCTCAATTTGCGCCGCTTACTGCGCTCAAGAAAGCCCAGCATCTCGGCTTTGTCGGCTTGGATTTTGCAACCCTCGAATTTGCCGCGCACCACATGGTGGGGATAGCTGACCATCGCGGCCAATCTTCCTGCGCGCGCGGAGCGCAGCCACAAATCCTCGATGCGGCAGCGGTTGGCCTGAGGATTACTGGCCGGGGTGATGGAGTAGACATAGCCGAGGACGAATTGCGCCTGGCGGTAGCCGGCCGCCGCCGCCTTTTCCAGGTAAGGCATGGCCTTATCGGCCTGGTCATCGTAGTAGTACACACGCGAGAGCTGATAGTTGAGCCGCGGATTATCCGGATCGTCGGCGACGGCGGACAAGCAGGCGGCGATACCCTCCGGGTGCTTGACCTCGGACGACGGCACGCCGGTCGTAATCCGTTCGGGGTCGAGCGGGTGGGCGACCAAGCGATCGCACTCGGTGAGTTCGTGGGCTTGTCCCAGGGTCGCGGCGAAAAACAGCGGCAGGATGAGTGTTCGGATCGGGCTCGGCATGGTGTCCTCCGGGGCTCTGCGCCCTTTGGGTTTCGAATTGGCGGGAAGGAAACGCTATAGTCCGTCGATTGTTGCGCAATTGGGCGTAGAGGTCCATGGCCAAACTAGCTGTCGCGTGTGTCCAACTACGTTCGGGACTGAATCGGGCGGCCAATACAGGCGCTGCCTCAGTGTTGATTCGTGAGGCGCGCGCCGCAGGGGCAGAACTCATCTGCACCCCGGAAATGACCAATGTCGTGGACGTTAACGCCAAGCGGTTGATGGCGGATCTGCCGACGGAAGCGGAGGCGGCAGAACTCACGAACCTCGCTACGCTTGCCGCCGAGTTGCAGGTTTGGCTGTTGGTGGGGTCCATGGCCTTCAAGGTGGCGGACCGCCAGGCATGCAACCGTTCCTACCTGTTCGACCCCCGGGGCGAGATCGTTGCGCGTTACGACAAGCTGCATATGTTCGATGTGGATCTGCCGGGTGGCGAGAGCTATCGCGAGTCCAAGGTCTATCGCCCCGGCGAGCGTGCGGTGGTGGCCGAAACGCCGGTGGGTCGTATCGGCCTGTCGATTTGTTACGACCTGAGGTTCCCGCACCTATACCGTGCGTTGGCCCAGGCCGGTGCCGAGATTCTCGCCGTTCCGGCGGCGTTTACAAGGCAAACGGGCGAGCGGCATTGGCACACTTTATTGCAGGCGCGGGCCATCGAAACGGGTGCATTCGTCGTTGCGCCGGCCCAAGGCGGGCGGCATGAGGATGGGCGCGAGACGTACGGGCACAGCTTGATCATTAATCCATCGGGCCGGATTTTGGCCGAGTTGAACTCGGCCGATCCCGGAATCGTTGTGGCGGAGATCGATACCGCGGCCTGCGCGGCCGCTCGCCGGAGCATTCCCAGCTTGGCATTGGAGACCGACTTCCGCGTCGAAACTATCGAGGCGATGGGTTAGCCGATGCGCTTAGCCCGCTGCCACAATCATCACGATTTCCGTAGGCTTGCGAAGCAGCGCCTGCCGGCGCCTTTATTCCATTACATCGACGGCGGCGCGGACGATGAAGTCACCTTGCGACGCAACACCCAGGCATTCGACGATGTTGACCTCGTGCCCAACGTGCTCGCCGGCGTTGGTGACGTAGATCTGAGCACCGAAGTGCTGGGGCAGCGTTTGCGTCTGCCATTGTTTTTTTCGCCCACGGCGATGCAGCGCCTGTTCCATCAGGATGGGGAACGTGCGGTTGCGAAGGCCGCCGAAGAATTCGGCACCTTTTTCGGAATCTCTACCATTGGCACCCGCAGTATCGAAGAGATGGGTGGGTTTTCGGCGCCAAAGTTGTTCCAGATTTACGTTCACAAAGATACCGCGCTGAACGCGGATCTGATCGCCCGCTGCAAGGCCGCCAACTTCAACGCGCTGGCGTTGACCGTAGACACGGTGGTCGCGGGCAATCGGGAGCGTGACCTGGTCACGGGGATGACCACCCCACCGAAGCTTACGTTGGCGAGCCTGTTGAGTTTCGCCATGCATCCGAGCTGGACGTTGGCCTATCTTGCCGGTGAGCGTTTCGAGTTGCCTAACGTTAGCCGCTATGTGAAGCAAGGCAGCGACGTTTCGTCTTCAATTGCCAGCTATATCCACGAGCAGTTTCGCACCGACATCAACTGGGACGACGCGGCGAAAATGATTCAGGACTGGGGCGGTCCTTTCGCGCTCAAGGGCATCATGAGTGTGGCGGATGCGAAAATGGCCGTCCAGGTGGGCGCCTCGGCGATCATGGTTTCCAATCACGGCGGCCGCCAGCTCGACGGTTCCCGCGCCCCCTTCGATCAACTCGCAGACATCGCCGATGCGGTTGGGGGTTACATCGAGATCATTCTCGATGGCGGGATTCGGCGCGGCACCCATGTCCTGAAAGCGCTGGCGATGGGGGCCACGGCCTGTTCGGGGGGACGCATGTACTTGTATGCGCTCGCCGGCGGCGGGACCGAGGGCGTTCGCCGGGCGACGATGCTGCTGCGTGAAGAAATGCAGCGGAACATGATGTTGATGGGTTGTAGCAGTCTTGCCGAGCTCAACCGATCGATGTTATCGCGCCGCGGAGGCGGGACTTAAGCTGGTGATGCCGGACCAGCGCGTCGACGAAGCGCCTCCGCCAAGCGGTAATATCGTTTTTTCTCAAAGTAACCAGCATGTCGGCGTGACGTTGGCGGCGCTCGTCCAGTGGCATCTTGAGCGCTGCCGCGATGCCGTCGGCAACATCGTCGGGGTCCAATGGGTCGATAATAACGGCTTGGTTGAGTTCGTGTGCCGCACCCGCAAGCCTGGATAGGACGAGCACGCCCGGATCGTTCATATCTTGCGCCGCCAAGTATTCTTTCGCGACCAAATTCATGCCGTCGCGAATTGGCGTGACCAGGCCGATGGCCGCGCGCCGAAACAGGCCCATCAAGCTGGGACGGTTGATGCCCTGGTTGAGGTAACGGATCGGGGCAAACCCCGCTTTGCCGAAGCGGGCGTTGATGCGCGCCGCTGTTTGTTCCAGTTCGGCGCGGGTATGGGCGTATTCCACTAGGCCGGTTCGGGTAGGGATCGTGATCTGGGTGAGCACGAGCTCGTCCAATATAGCGGGGTGGCGGTCCTGGAGCCGTTCATAGCCGACCAAGCGGGGCGTCAGCCCCTTGCTGTAATCGAGCCGATCGACACCGATGATCAGCTTGCGCTCATCAAGACCCCAAGTCAGCTGCTGGACTTCCCGCGCATAGGCCTGTCGTCTGGCCTGTTTTTGAATGCCGGTCACATCGACCCCGATCGGATACACGTCAGTGAACGGTGCGGCAATCGGGATGGTGCGAGCGGCCAGGGCACCACGAAAACTCGCTAGGTCCTCGTCCGTTTGAAAGCCAACCACGTCATAGGCGCAGAGGCAGTCGAGCAAATAGTCGCGCCCAGGAACCGTTTGCAAAGTTGCGGGATTGGGAAATGGCACGTGCAAGAAAAAGCCGATGGGATTGCCGACTCCCTGGCGGCGCAGCTCGGTTGCCAGGGGAATCAAATGATAGTCGTGGACCCAGATAACGTCTTCGGGTCGCAGTAAGTTCGCAAGCCGATGCGCAAACCGGGCGTTGACCCTTCGGTAGCCGGTGAGGTTGCCGGTTTGGAAATGCATTAATTTAGGCAAGCCATGGCAGATCGGCCACAACACCCGGTTGCTGTAGCCGTTGTAATAGTGTTCGTGATCCTCAGCGTTGAGGCCGATGGTTACAAACTCGATGTTACCCCTGTGCTCGATGCTGCAATTATCCTCAGCGACGATTGAGCCGTCCCAGCCGAACCACAGTCCGCCGTGTTCCGCGAGGGCGTCGCTCAGACCCACGGCCAGGCCGCCGTTCATGGCGCCCGCCGTCGAGGCGGCAATCCGGTTGGACACGGTAACCAGTCGGTGTGGGTCGGCAGCCACGTTAGTCGAGAAAGCTCTTGGCCAGCCAGCGGCGCAGCTCGATCACCGAGGCCAGATTCTTCGTTGCCGCCGAGCGGCCGCCGGCGCCGATGCGAATGGATAAGCCGCCGTGCTCGTTGGTGGCGACGAAACCGGGTTCGTCGGGGATGTCGTCGCCGACGAAAATGGGCTTGCGGCGGCGGAACGGTTCACGGCTCATGAAGTGATGAATCGCAACGCCTTTGTCGACACCGCTGGCCAGCAGCTCGCAAACCATCTTGCCCTCAACTGCGCTGAATTGTGGGCCGAGTGCATGGGTTTCCGCGTCGACCCAGTCGCGGACCTTGTCACGTGCTTCGGGCGCGCCTCGGTAGTGCACGGCGAGCCCATGACGTTTGCGCTCGAGCAATAGGCCGGGGGAGCGGTCGACCAGCCTTTGCGCGCCGCGGATGACGGCCGGCGTGAGTGTGGGCAAGTCGGACTCGATCGCGTGTTCGCCGGCTAAGCGAATCTCGCTACCGTGCCCGCCCGCCGCCGAGAACGCCTGGGGTGCAAAAATTCGATCGATGTCGGCAAGGTTTCTGCCGCTGACGAGGGCCAGGGCGCCCTGCAGCCGGCCATAAAGCTGGCCTAGTAACTCATGCAGTTCGGGGTCGGCAAAGACCTGTTCCGGTCGCGGCTGAAAATCCAACAGGGTGCCGTCGATGTCGAGAAACAGCGCCCAGTCTGACGCGTCGACGTCTAGCCACGGTGCCAACACGGGGCCGAACTTAAGGTTCGACGGCGGCGGTGAACAACTCGATCATCGCGCCGTCGGGCGATTGAATCGCAAAGCTTGTCTGTTCGCCGTAGGGCCCAACACGAATACGCCCGGGCGCGTACAGGATCGTGCCTCCGCGCGCCACAACATCGTCTGCGGCCGTGCCGGCATCGGCGACCGGGTAGCGAATCGATAGGATGCCCAAGTTAGGTGGCAGGCAGCGCGCGGAATAGTCACGGCCCGCAAGATCCATGAACTCGATGAACTCCATGCGGCCGACTTCGCCGGGTTGCGGGGACATGATGCCCGCCAATTGCCGGCTAGCCGTCGTCAGTTGGGTCGGCACGGAGAAATTGCTGTAGGTGGGCGTGGCGGCCACCGACGGCTCGCCCTTATAGAAGGTACTGAGTCCCAAAATCTGCGCGAAGAAATCATAGGTCGCATCCCGGTCCCGGACGGTTTGCATGTTGTTGAACGCCTGGGTGAAGCGCTCGAATTCCGGCCAGTAGGGGTCTAGCGGCGGACTGAGCCGTTCGTACACGGCCACGTTAATGCCATCCGGCCCTTTGAAAATGACGGTCTTGAGTTTTGACGTACCGAAATCGACGGGAATGACTTCGCTTTCCGTCCACCAGCCGAGCCTGACGGCTTCCTGATAACGCTTGTCCAGCTCTTTGCCCCGCAGCATGACGCTGAAGTAACAGCCGGTATCCCACGGCCGAGCGCCGGGCCGCATCGGGACTTGTTCGGCACCACTAAATTGAATCAGCCGCACGTGTCCGTCATCGGCCCATGGGGGCGCCAGCAGCATGGCCTCGGCGCTGACCTGCGCGGGCAATTGCCAGTGGTCGAGCGCGCTGCGGTGAACCTCGCCGCGCCAGCGTACGTCATACCCCCCCACCTCAACAAAAAACGCGGCGGTGCGGTTAAGATCGGACACGCTGATGACCGCTTCTTGCCAAGGGCCTGTGGGAATCGGCGCCGGTGTCGCGGCATCGCAACCACAGGCCACGGTAGATAGCAGGAGTCCTAGTGCAAACGACGCGGTCTTCATGAATTGATTATAGCCCAGCCGGCGAAGCGGCCGGCCGGCGGTGCCGGCAGCCGTTAATCCAAGTCGGCGACTACTAATAGGTTCTTGCCGAAGCGCCCACCCGTGAGACGGTCGACCACGAGGCTGGCGGGAAATACAAAGCGGTCGTAGAGTGCCACGGACTTCGGGGACAGCGTCCCGTCACCGCGGCCGATTAACTTGTAAACCAAGGCCGCCAGGAAGCCGAGGCTATCGACGTAGCGGGCGGTGCGAATACGGAATCCCGAGTCCGTCAGTTTTTGGACGAGCTCGGGCCGGCGGTAACGGCGAAAGTGTCCGACCTGGCGATCCATGGAGCTGTACAGCAGATTGAAAGCGGGCACGTAGATCACGAGCCGGCCCGGCTGGCGCAGGCAGTGGGTCAATTTTGACAACGCCGCCACGTCGTCCTGGATGTGTTCGAGAACATTGAGGGTATATATCGAGTCGAACGCGTTGGCGGGTACCTGCGACAAGTCCGCATAGGTCGTAAAGCCATCGGCGGACAACTGGGATCTCAAGTCCGAATCAGGTTCCAGGCAGCTAACCTGAAGCCCGGAACCGGCAACGGGTGACGCGAAGGTGCCGGCGCCGGCGCCGAAGTCGAGGATGGCGGTGCCCTCCACATGCTGGTTAACCAATTCGGTGAGAAAACGGTTATAGCGATGGGCGCATTGCATCGCCTCCAGATTATCGACACCGCTGTAGGTGAATCCGGACGTGTTGGGAATCGCAGCGCTGGCTTCCGGCCCGTCGCCGCGCACCGCGTCGAACACGAACCGCCGGGCGCTGAGAAAATTGAAAATCAAAGCGACTAAGGCGCCGGCGGCGAGCGGGATTACCGGTATTTTTGCAAGGTTTGGGAACAGCCGAATGAGCAGCACGTAAATGCTCAAGTTAATTACCGCGCCGATGATCTGAGTGGTGATGTAACCGGCGTACTCTTTGCTACGGTGTCGTGTTGGTTCGAAGGTCCAGCGCCGATTGAAAAACCACGTTGCCGTTACCGCCAACGTGAAAGATACCGCTCGGGCAGAGAAGTGATTTTGGTCGAGTCCGTTGACGAGCAGAGTCAACACCGAGGCGTCGACTAGAAAACCTAGGCCGCCGACGATTGCGAAGCGAGTCAGGCCGGTGGTCAGCCCGCCGGTGTCATGGCCGCCATTATCCATCCAGACTAGCCGGAGGATTTGACGAGGGGGGCGGCGTCTTGCTGCGTTTGCGGATCGGCATCGATGTTCGATCTGCTACGCGGTATGCCTAAGTATTGGAGGCGGCGCAGTTCTCGGCGTCCGCGGGTAACGGTATCGAGAATGATCCCGCAGCCGAGGCTCAGGAAGGCAAGCACCATGATGCCGGTCACGAGGATCGCGGTCGGGAACCTCGGCACCAAGCCGGTTTCGAGAAAGGTCACGAACAAGGGCCAGGCAAGAACGGTCGCCGTTAGGCTGAGAATACCGAAGATCGTGCTGAAAAAGGCCAGGGGTTTTTCTTCCTTCGCCAGCAGAAGGATGGTGCGCAAGATCCGCCAGCCGTCTCTGAACGTATTGAGCTTGCTGCTGGAATCTTCCGGGCGGTCGGCGTAAGGCAGTGGTACCTCGTCGATCGGCATACGCAGCTCGAGTGCGTGAATCGTCAACTCGGTTTCAATCTCGAAGCCGGTACTGAGCGCCGGGAACGATTTAACGAAGCGGCGCGAAAATACCCGATACCCCGACAACATGTCCGTCACCTGATTGCCGAAGATGAAGGCGACGATACGCGTCAACAAAACATTGCCGAACCGATGCCCGGGACGGTAGGCCGCGTCGCTCGCGGCGACGCGCGCACCAATCACCATGTCCAAGCTATTCGCTTCCAGGTGCCGCATGAGATCGCGCGCCCCCCGATGGTCGTAGGTATCGTCACCGTCGACCATGAAATAAACATCCGCTTCGACATCGGAAAACATACGCCGCATCACGTGACCCTTGCCCGGCAATCGCTCCGCAAAAACCTGGGCGCCGGCGGCTTTGGCCAAGTCGGCGGAGCCGTCCATGGAGTTATTGTCGCAAACGTAGATAGCCGCCTCGGGCAACGCGCGGCGAAAGTCCGTGACGACCTTCGCGATGGTCGCTGCCTCATCGCGACAGGGGATAATGACCGCGATTTGGGGACCGTCGTTGCTGGCCCGCGTGTTGGGCAGGGAAAAAGACTTTGGCATCGGTTGGAATCGATTTCACTTAATCTGGGCATTGTACCCAGATGGATGCAGCACAAGTGCAAACCAGTGCACAAAATCGGGGCTGTCGGTGAGCCTTCCCCGGGTCGGCCGAGGCTATCTGGACGGCCGCTACGGGCAGATGCATTTTCGCGAGGCAGGCCAGGTTGGGGCGGTGCGGCCGCCATTGCTGTGTTTCCACAGCAGTCCCAATTCCAGTCGTATCTACGCACGCTTTCTCCCGCACATGGCGCGGGATCGGACGGTCATCGCCGTGGACACGCCGGGTTTCGGTTACTCCGACCCACCGGCCGCTCCGCCGAGTATCGAGGATTACGCCGGCGCGATGGGCGATCTTATGGATGCGCGGGGCCTGGATCAGGTCGACGTGCTGGGCTATCACACCGGTTCCGATATCGGCATTGCGCTAGCCCTGAGCCGGCCGCGACAAGTGCGCCGCCTGGTGCTGGTGTCGGCGCCGATCTTTACCCAACGCGAGCTCGCCGAGCGGCGGCTCCGCCGCGCAGCCAAACGCTTGACCCACGACGGTAGTCACTTGGTTGAGTTATGGCGTGGGCATTGGGGTTGGGCGGGGCCGGGTTGGACGAGTCAGCAATGCGCAGAACAATTCGCCGATGCCATGCGCCGGCCCGATGTGTCCTGGTGGGGCCACAACGCCGCGTTCAATTATCCCGCGGCGGAGCGGTTAGCCGCGGTGGCGCAAGCCGTGCTGGTGTTGAATCCCGACGACGATTTATGCGAGCAGACCCTACGTGCCGCGCCACTGCTGCGCAACGGGCGGATTCAGCCGTTGCCCGGATGGGGTCATGGTTTTCTTGATGTGCGCAGCGCCGAAGCCGCCGACTTGATGCGCGAGTTCTTGGATGACGCCCATGAATAGACGCACCGTTAGGCGCGGTTTCGCCACCAGCGGTAACGATCAGGTTCACTACTATCGGTGCGGGGACCCCGAAGCCGGGGTACCGCTGCTATGCCTGCACATGAGCCCGCATTCCGCTTTGGTGTACGAGAACTTCGTTGCGGCCATGGGCACCCGGCGGTTCACGGTCGCGGCCGATACACCGGGCTTCGGTAACTCCGATGTGCCATCGCAGGAGCCGAGCATCGCGGACTATGCACGGGCGATGGGCGACGTGCTCGATGGGTTGGGC
>JAHEKG010000063.1 GCA_024638475.1 Rhodospirillales bacterium
TGCGGCACAGGTTTTCTTTGCCCGTCGTACATGAGTCGCAATGACCGCAGGCGATGATCGGATTAATCAACACCGGTTGGCCGGGTTGCAAGTGGGCGACCCCGCTACCGAGTTCGGCGACGATACCGGTGGCCTCGTGGCCCATGACAACCGGGTAGTTCACGCCCGGGTGCCGGCCCGTGTAGATTTCCAGATCTGTGCCGCAGACCGCCGTTGCCACTACTCGAATCAAAACCTCGCCGGGCGCCGGCGAGGGCACGCTGCGTTCGTGCAGTTGCAGCTGCCGCGGCGCTTCGAGGACGACGGTTTGGTTGGCGGCCACGGCGTTTAGACTTTTACCGAGGGCAGTGTGGAGTAGCCGGGGAGCGGATCGACTACGGTGATCTGTTCCACGGGGAAGTTGGAAATGATTTCCACACCTTCATCGTGGACGATGAGCATCTCTTCGATGCGCACACCCCACTCGAAGGGTATGCCGTGCTGAGTTTCCAGCGCGAACACCATGCCCGCTTTGATCTCCACCGGATGATCCAGCGACCAGATACGAGAAATCACCGGCTGGTCGTACTGGGCCAGACCAAGACCGTGGCCCCATAGATTGGCGGCGGCTTGGTCTTCTTCCTCATAGCCCCAGGCCTCTTTGGCGGACGGCCACTGCGACGCGATTTCCCGAGTCGTTGTGCCGACTTTTACGGCTTTGATGGAATCGTAGAGCCATTTAAGCGCCGTGGCGTAGATCTCCTCTTGCTGAGCGCTCGGTTCTGCGCCGACACAATAGGTGCGGTAGTAGCAGGATTTGTAGCCATTCCAAGTCAGCGCGGCCAGATCCATGAACACGATGTCCGCGGGCTTGATGATCCGGTCGGAGAAGTTGCGCCAATTAGGCCAGGTGTTCGGCCCGGACGAGACGATGACATCCTCCACGTCTTCCATGCCGGGTATGGCGTACAAGAATTCCATCAGATGGGCGGTGACTTGGTTTTCCGTGCGTCCGGGTTCGAGGAATTTCATGCACTCCCAATGCGCCGCATCGCCAATCGCGCCGACCATGCGCAGGCATTCCTGTTCGTCGACGTTCTTGACGGCGCGCGCCTCCATCATCGGTGTCATGCCGTCGACCCAATCGATCTTGGCGTCCTTGAAGGCTTCGATCATATTGATGTCGACGAAATCGACGCCCAGCTTGCCGCCGGCGACGTTGCTCTTTTTCATCTCTTGGATGATGGCATTGGTGAATTTCTTCACCTGCGCGGTGGATGCGGAACCCGCGGCGCCCTTGATCCAGGCGTAGGACCAGCGCACGTTCTCTTTCGGCAACCAGGGTGAATGTCTCTCGACCTGCATCCCCACGTCGCCCTGTTCGAACAACACCGGAGCGTCATCGCCGCAGAGCATGGCGTAGCGGAGCCCGGGTTTGAGCCTGTTCCACCCGGGTGTGAGGGTGCTCGTGACATAGCGAACATTTTCGTCATACATCAACAGCATGGCGCTCAACCCATGGGCCTTCATGCGCTCACGGGCCCGCTCGAGCCGATAGGTTCGCAGCCGATCCCAGTTAATGCGTTGCTGCCAGTCCAGCCCTACCGCGCCAAAATTCGCCATCTGTATCTCCTGATTCTTATTGATTAGCCTGGGTCGTCGTGAAAGCTGGTTGTACTGTTGAGGCAGCTTCCCCCCACTCGACTTGTAATTTATCATATGATAAACAAATCTTCTGTACCGACTTGAGGGATGGTGGCCGATTTTGGTCGTCCTGGGGTCGATACCCAACCACAGAGGGCATAAGAAAAATGGCGAACGACAACAAACCCGAAGCAGTCTGGCCCGGCCTCGAAGCCGGGGTTCCGAAACCCCTCATGCCCTACAGTCCGGCCATTAAGGCGGGCGAGTGGGTGTTTATCGCCGGCCAGATCGCGAGCGACTTCGAGACGGGCTTGGCCCCCGAAGTCATTCAGGCCAATCCCTTTGCGCGCGACGAGCTGGAGCTGCAGGCGCGTTACGTGCTGACGAATCTGGCCAACACCATTAAAGCGACGGGCTTGGATGTCACCCGGGATATGGCGCGGATCTGGCAGTGGTTCGTCGCCGATGACCCGACGCCGCAGGCCTTCGAGGCTGGCAACAACTGGCCCGCCATCGGCATCGAGCCGTATTTGGGGGTCAGAGAATCTATCGTCGGCGGTCACATCCCGCCCTCGTCCTGTTTGGGGGTGCGCGAACTGTTGTGTCTCGGCACTAAGCTCGAGGTCGACATGATTTGTTTCAACGACGGCGCGACATCCAAGCTCGTCGCGGCCCCCGACGACGTGGGCACAGCGCCTGGGGGTCACGCCGCGGCGCTGACCCATGGCGATTGGGTATTTCTAGCGGCCCAAAGCGCGGTGGATTGGGATAAGAACAGCGTCGCCAAGGCGGCCCAAGTCAGCGCCAACCTGTGGTTCGGCGATTCCGTTGAGCAACAGACCGATCACGTTCTGGAAAAACTCTCCAAGGTGGCCGCGGCGGCGGGGTCCTCGTTGGAACAGGCCGTTAAAGCCGATGTTTATATCGGCCATCCACAGGATTTCGCGGCGATGGACAGAGCCTGGGCGCGCTGGTTTCCGAACAACCCGCCGGCCCGGGTGGTGATTCCCTACATGGGGATGGGCGCGCAGGGAAGTCGCGTGGAAGTAGCCCTGACCCTGTTGTCCAACAAGGCCAGTTTGACCAAGAAAGTCATTGAAACATCGGACGCGCCGGTGCCTTTAGGTCATGAACCGCAGGCGGTCAAGGCAGGCGACCTGTTGTTCTTCAGCACGCAGATGGCCGCCGACTCCAGCGGCAAGTTAGCCGATGGCATGATTCGGCATCCGTCGTTCCCTCACTACGGGTCACCGGGGCAGGCGCAGATGCGTTACATGATGAAAAACATCTCGGCGATCTGCGAAGCCGCGGGGACTACCGTCGAGCACATCACTCGGCGCGTCTGTTTCCACAGTGACTTCCAATGGTTCGCGGAGTCCATCGAGGAATGGGCCAAGTATTTTCCCGACGACAAGCCGGCATCGACCACGATTCGTCTCGGCGGGCCCTTTGTGGTCCCCGGTGCAAACACCTTGTTGGATCTCATCGCTTACGCGCCTGATTAGTCCGTTCGCAACGGCTATGGCTTGGACATGCCTAATACCTTAGGAGCCTTCGATGAGCGATCTTAAGCCTGAAATACGCGACGGGATGCAGATCCACTGGGATGTCGGCATTGAAATGGATGACGGCCTCGTGCTGCGCGCCGACGTGTTCGCGCCTGTCGATCGCGGCCGCTATCCCGTCATCCTCAGCTACGGGCCCTACGCGAAGGGCCTGGCATTCCAAGAAGGTTACCCTAGCGCCTGGAATCGCATGGCTGAAGAACACCCGGACGTCACGGCAGGCTCCACTAACCAATATCAGAGTTGGGAAGTCGTCGACCCGGAGAAGTGGGTTCCGGACGGCTATGTGTGCGTGCGGGTCGATTCCCGCGGCTGCGGGCGGTCGCCGGGTTACGTGGATCACTTTTCGCCGCGGGAGACGCAAGACTTCGCCCAATGCATCGAGTGGGCGGGGGAGCAGCCGTGGAGCAACGGCAAGGTGGGCCTGAGCGGGGTGTCTTACTACGGCATCAACCAGTGGCAGGTCGCGAGTCGGCAGCCGAAGTATCTCGCGGCAATGTGCATTTGGGAGGGTGCTACGGATTGGTATCGCGACATGACCCACCACGGCGGAATACTCAGTACCTTCTGGGCCAACTGGTACGACATGCAGGTTAAGACCGTGCAGTACGGTTTGGGTGAACGAGGGCCCAAGAGTCGGGTGACCGGTCAACTGGTGTGCGGCGACGAGACGCTTAGCGAGGCCGATCTGGCCAACAACCGCTGTGATTTCGGCAACGATATTTACGCGCATCCGCTGGATGACGATTATCATCGCGAGCGTTCCCCCGACTGGTCAAAGGTTACCGTGCCATTCCTAACGGCGGCCAACTGGGGCGGGCAGGGGCTGCACTTGCGGGGTAATTTCGAGGGCTACACGCAAGCGGCCTCGAAGCACAAATGGCTGGAGGCGCATGGGCTGGAACACTGGACGGAGTTCTACACCGACTATGGCGTCAAATTGCAGAAGCGTTTCTTTGCTCATTTTCTAAAAGGCGAACGCAACGATTGGGACAGTCAAGCGCCGGTACAGCTATTGGTGCGCGGCGTCGACGGTTTCGAGGAACGCCTGGAAGATGATTGGCCCATTCCAAGAACTGAATGGACGAAGTTTTATCTGCAGCCTGACGGCAACACGCTGTCTACGACGCCGCCGGCTAAAAAGCAGCAGATTAGTTTTGCCGCACTGGAGGACGGCGTCACTTTTTCGACCGCGCCGCTGGATGCCGAGCTGGAGATAACGGGTCCCAGTGCGGCTAAGTTGATCGTTTCGTCTTCCACCACCGATGCGGACATGTTCTTGGTGTTGCGGGTGTTTGACCCCGACGACAAGGAGATCACCTTTCAGGGTGCGATCGATCCGCACACGCCTATCGGCCAAGGCTGGTTACGCGCATCCCACCGCAAGCTCGATCCAACACTGTCGAAACCCTGGCGCCCCTATCACACGCACGACGAACTCCAGCCGCTAACGCCTAGTGAGCCCGTGGAACTGGATATCGAGATTTGGCCGACATCGCTGGTGGTGCCGGCAGGTTATCGGATCGCGCTGACCATTCGCGGCAAGGATTACGTGAGCCCGGATGCCGGTGACGAACGCCTATCCAACTTCAAAAACGTCCTTACCGGATGCGGACCGTTTTTGCACGACGACCCGCGAGATAGGCCCACCGAAATCTATGGCGGCGAGACGACGCTGCACGTCGGACCTGACCAACCCGGCTATGTCCTACTGCCGGTGATCCCACCGCAGCGCTGATAATGGGGAATGTCCCCATTATTAGTTGATCCATTTGAAGCGGCTGCGCATTCGCACGAAACGATGCGTGTCGCACTCGTCGAGCAGCGCTTGTTGCAGCGCGTCCGATTGTTTAACGGCTGCCCGCCGGTCGACGCTGACGTGCTCGCCGTCGGCGACGATCGTTTGGCCCCTGACCATCACCCGGCTCACGGAATCGGAGCTTGGCCCATTGCCTAACACGAGGTTGGGGATCAATGCGGCGGGTGGAGATAAATGCGTTTCGCCCCGCCGGTCGATCAACACTACATCCGCATCTTTGCCGGCTTCTAGCGAGCCGATGCGGTCATCCATCATCAAAGCCTTGGCGCCGCCAATCGTGGCCAGCTCCAGGGCCAGCTCGCCACTGCCGTAGAGCATCTCGTCGCCAGTCCAGCGCGCCTGTTTGTCGGCGCTCAACCGCCGGTGTTGATCGCCCAAGCGTTGGGCCGTCAGAAAACCGCGCATGGCTGTCCACAGGTCATGGCCGTAGGCCACAACAGGGCCGTCCAGGCCGAGGCCGCAAGTCACGCCGGTGTCGAGATATTGGCGAGCATCGAAATCGACCAGACCGAGTACCTGTTCCATGTCCGGCACTAAGGCGATTGCCGCGCCGCGGTCGCGTATCAGCTCGGCCTCGCCGGGGCTAAGGTTTTGGGCGTGCGCAGCAATGAGGTTTGGGCCGAGGATGCCGACGCTGTCTAGCCATTCAAAGGAGCCGCCTTCCCAGCCACGGCGCTCGGCCAGGTACTTTTGATCCAGCACGGCGGGGGCGTGGATATCGAACTGGCGGTCGTTGTCGTCCGTCCACTGCCACAGTTGTTTTAGCTGATCCGGTTCGCAGTAGGTAATCCCGATCGTCGATGCGGTCACGGAAGTCAATTCGGTTTCCCATTCGGCCTTGATCCTTTCTGTCTCCTGGAGACCCGTGTCCAGATCTTCGCGAAACCCTTCCGGTACGGCATTCGGATCGTTGATCGTCAACCGCGCCATGCGGCAGCGCATGCCGGAGTCACGAACGGCGGCCAGCACCCCATCGATGGACCGCTTGTGGAGATGGGTGAAGTGATCGTCGGCCGTCGTCGTCACACCCCGGCGCACCATGTCCAATAGCGGCGGCATCGCCGCGGCATAGGAGCGTTCTTCGTCGCACGCACCGGTCATGGGGTAGTAGAAACCGAACAGCCGTTCTTCGTAGGTGGTGCCTTCGGCCATGCCGCGAATACAGCCCTGGACTAAATGCGAATGGACGTTGACTAGCCCGGGCAGCACCAAGTGGCCATCGCCACCGAGTTCCTCTTGGGCGGTCAACTCGCAATCCGCAGCCTTGCCCACGGCGACGATGCGGCCGGCTGAGATGCCTACGTAACCGTCCAGAAAGACACGCCGCTGCGGGTCCATGCAAATCACCATGCCGCGGAGGAGCGTGTCACATGTTTGCAAGACCATTCTCCTGAATCAGTGCAGCGACTCCGGGGGCTACGCTTCCCTTACTGAGGCCCTAAATACTCTCAAGATCATGCCACATTCGCTCGCCGCCGTGGGTGGGCTCAGCGGCTTGAGGGCGTCCGATTGTGGCGCCGCCGCAACGCAACCCAAGGTTGCGGCATCTGATCTAGAATTCGTATATATGAACCGTTGCGCTATATATGCGAAAAGAGTTGACTCAATCCGGGGTCCCTTTTAGAGTGCTTCGAACACGAACAGGCGAGAAAAAGTCGGACGCTGTTGTTGTAAACGTTTGCATTTAGGTGCACGATGAGTCTGCACACACCGGGTAGCTCAACAGCAACAAAGAAAAGCAGCAAACCCACTGTTCGATTCAGTTCAGCGCGAGGGGATTCGTTTCATGAACACATTAAACAACACGCTTAAGGCTTTTCTGGTCGGTGGGGTAATAGCCGTTTTCCCCATGCCGGAGGCTGCCGCCCAAGACAACGCCAAAGGCAAACTAGCGGAAGTCGTAGTGACCGCCCGAAAACGGGATGAGTCATTACTCGACGTCCCGCTGGCCATTACCGCCTTTACGGCTGGCGACATTGAAAGGTTGGCTTTAAAAGAGCTGCCAGATCTGGTCGAGTTCACGCCAGGCTTCCACTATGCAGAGCACTCGGTCGGACGCGGTGGGCGCTTCAACCGTCGCCTAATTTTCCGCGGCATGAACCCACGCACGGACCGCCAGACTCGCCAGGGCGCGACCGTATTTATTGATGGTGCGCCCATGTTGGGCTCCGAGATCGGCTCCACCGACAATTACGAACGCATTGAGATCATCAAGGGCCCGCAGAGCGCCTACTTCGGCCGCTCCACCTTTTCCGGCGCCATCAACGTCGTGACTAAAACCCCCGGCGACGAATGGGCGGCTAAAGTCAGCGCAGAAGCAGCTCGCTTTGGCACGACGGATTTTAGGGCGCAGATTGAAGGCCCCTTGATTGCCGATAAACTGTCATTCCGGTTCAGCGGTAGTCAGGCGGACACGGATGGCGAATATCAGAACGGAGCCAATCCCTCGCAGAGACTCGGTGCGGAATCCACGACCGATTTCTCGCTGTCGTTATTTGCGACGCCAACCGAGAATTTCCGCGCTAAGTTGCGGATGCATTATTGGACGGACGATGATGGTCCCAGTATCGGGATCAGCCTTGCAAGACCGGATTACCCCTCGCTGTACAACTGCAGCCCCGGGGGCATCGCCTCCGGTGACGGTACCTGGATTTGCGGCAAGGTACCCTATGTGGGTGCGTCGGCAGTCGCCGTCGATGCGACCCTCACACCGCAGCTGATTTCCGAGTATTACAACCCAACCATCCTGTCCAGCTACATCATCGACGTGCCGTTTGGTTTTGGTCTGGAAAGGCATGCTCAGGAAGTGAGTTTGAACCTCGATTACGAGTTCGCCAACGGCATGACCCTAACTTCCATCACAGCGGCGCATGAAAACGAATATGCCAGTTTTGAGGACATTGATCGCCGACCCACGGCGGGCGAGCTGGGTACGTTGTTCGGATTTCCCGCATCTGCCGACTCTTACCAGATGACGCTGACCGACCTGAAGGACTTCAGCACGGAGCTTCGGTTGAGTTCTTCGGATGAGAACAGCCTGCGTTGGATGGTGGGTGTCAGCTACTCGGAGATGGACTACAAATTGGTGAGTTACTCGCGGTTGAGCGGTTTTCCGCCCAACCCGAATCAGGCCATTCTAACGCACGATCCGGAGACGACGGCGTTCTTCGGTTCCATTGGCTGGGACATAAACGATCAGTTCACCCTGAGCGTCGAAGCACGCCAACAATCCGATAAGGTTATCGAGGGTACGTTGGGTAACCCACCGCTTTCCGAAACCTTCGATACATTCCTGCCACGGGTGATCCTCGACTACAAACCCAATGAGGACACAACCTTCTACGTGACCTATGCAGAGGGCTCCAACCCTGGGCAGTTCAACGCAGGATTGTTAGGCAGAACTCAGGCCGAGCTCGCTCAAATTGCTGCCGCGGGGGGCGGGGGTATCGCGGTTCAGGAAGAGGAATTGTCCAACATAGAGTTTGGCGTCAAGAGCCGATTCTGGGATGACCGTGCCCAGATCAGCGCCTCGGTTTACTTTTCGGACTGGAGCGCCATTGTCGCACCCGAACTCATTCCGATCACCAATGCGGCGGGTGCTCCGGAAATCGTCCAGGTGAACTCCAACGGCGGTACAGCCGATCTATCCGGGCTAGAGTTAGAGGGTGCCGTCTTGCTGGGCGAGAACTTTACGCTCGAAGGCACTTATTCGTTGACCAAGTCGGAGATTAAGGACTTCGAGAGTCCGGATGCCTTGAGCCTGCTTGGCGACCGCACGATCGATGGGTTGGACAACTCTTTCTCGCGTTATCCGGAAAATAGCGGCTCGCTGTCCGGAACCTACCAAGGCCAGCTTGCGGGCGATTACGGTTGGTATATTCGCGGTGACATCATTTATCGCGGTAGCACTTGGATGACCAACGCTAACGTTACGGAGACGGGTGACGCCACCACGGTCAACCTGAAACTCGGCCTCGAGAAGGATAACTGGCGGGTCGAAGCCTTCGGTAACAACGTATTTAAGGAAGAAGGCTATACGAACTTGCAACGGCTGCTGGATTTGTCGGGTCAGAGCGGTGTCGGTTTCTCGCCCGTGCAGGTCGTCGCAGGCCTAATACCGCGGCCGGTCTATGGCGTACGCGCCACTTTCGAGTTTTGATGTAGACAACGAGACGATATCGGAACGTAGTGGCGTCACCGACCGCACGGCGGCGCCGCAGTTTCGCGGCCAGCATTGGGGGACGACAATTGCGCGGCTTTGGAGCGCCGTGTGAATTAGAAAACAGTCACTGGCCCTGTGCTCCATCAATGCATGACACAAGGGCTAACCATGAAAAGACGTGAGTTTGTCACTGGCGCCTTAGGCGCTGCCGCGACGGCGGCTTATTTTCCCACGAGCCGAGCGTCTTCGGCGCCCGCCGAACTGCGCGCCATCACCCGCACCCGTCAAGAAACCACGCTCACCCGTGCTGAGATCCTCGAGCTGGCAGATAGCCAGACGCAAGCGCTACTGACCCCGAATAGTCCCCGCTACGATGCTGCCCGACGAGTCTGGAATGGCATGTGGGACAGCGCGCGCCCCGCTTTAATCGCCCGCTGTTCCTACGTCGAAGATGTTGTCAACGCGGTTAATTTTGCGCGCACTCATGATCTGTTGCTGGCGGTGCGCGGTGGTGGCCACAGCATCTCCGGGAAGTCCGTATGCGACGGTGGCCTAGTTATCGACCTATCGCCGATGCGAAGCGTCATTGTTGATCCCCTGGCCAGAACCGCGCGGGTTGCCGGTGGTTGCCTATTGAGTGACGTGGACCAAGAAACTCAAGAGTACGGCATGATTGTTCCCGCGGGGGTGGTGGCCCACACCGGTGTCGGTGGACTCACCCTGGGCGGCGGTATTGGTGTGTTGATGCGCAAGTTTGGGCTCACCATAGACAACCTGCGCGCCGTGGAAATCGTCACGGCCGACGGTGAAGTTAGAACAGCTAGCGCCGATGAGAATCCTGATCTGTTCTGGGCGGTACGTGGCGGCGGCGGCAACTTCGGTGTGGCGACGTCCTTCACCTTCAACCTGAATGTGTTCGGTCCTGAGCTACTGGGTTGCGGCCTGGTGTACCCGCTCGACCAGGCCCAGGCCGTATTCGATAAATATTTCGAGTTCACCGAAACCATGCCCAGCGACATGCATGGCTTTGCCGGGATGACGTTGTCGGACACGCGTCAGCCGCTGGTGACGGTGGGTTATAGCTGGCTCGGATCCTCCTTCAGCGAGGGTGAGCGACATCTGGAGCCACTACGGAAATTTGGTAAGCCCGTCATGAACGTTCTACGTCCGGTCAATTTCGTTAGACAGCAGAGCCAGGGCGATGACCACAATGAGCACGGTCGGGTCTATTACATCAAGGGTCGCCACGTTAACGACTACGACCCGGAAATGACCAAGTTGATCCTGGAGCGCTGGAAGCTGGCGCCGGGTAGATTTAACACCATGCGGATTGTCCGTTTCGGTGGCGCGGTAAGCGAAGTCGCATCCGATGCCACGGCATGGCCCCACCGGGATGCGATGTGGGACCTGGAGGTTGGTGCTAGTTGGGCGGATCAAAAGTACAACGATGAGTATGTCCGCTGGGGTCGAGAGTATTGGGATACCTTGGAACCATTCATCGAAGAGAGTTTCTACGTCAATGAAATCATGGATGAGGATCAGAGCAAGGTGGCCACGAGCTATGAGAGCAATTATCCAAGGCTTGTGAACATTAAGAATCAATACGATCCCAAGAATCTGTTCCAACTGAACGCCAACATCAAGCCAAACATTTAAAAGAGCAAAGCAGCCCAGACTTCGCGGTCGCGGTTGCTGCAAGAAAGGTCAAGGCGAAGGAGTGCTCCATGTCGATTAAATCAATCACCCGGTTACCCAGTCGGCTTTTGATCGTACTAGCATCAGCATTGGTCGTCAGCTGCAGCGATGCACCGGAGTCTTCTACCACCTCGGCAGAGCCTACAGCCGCTGAGATTCTTGAGCATGCGTTGGCCGCCATCGGTGGGCGAGAAGCCATCGGGGGTCTCAAGCGTTATGCCATTCAAGGCACGCGAGCTGCTTTCATGATGGGCCAAGGGCCGTTGCCCGGTCGTGGTTTGTTCGGTCGCGCGCCAGCCGGGATGGCAATCGCTCACGACCTCGAAAGGCGTGAGTTACGTGTCGAAGCCACGCAACGCTTCGCGGCACGTGCCGGAGGCTACGATACTAGGATTGCAACGGAACTCATCACAGCCGGTGCGGGTTACGCTATGGCCGAGGATAGGATGGGTATTGTTGCCAGCAACAACAATCCTTTATCCCCCGAACGCGTGGTCGCGGCACTAAAAAACGAGCGTTTGCTAAATCCCCACCTTATTTTGCAGGAACTGCTGGTTGACCCGTCACGCGTGTCGGTTGCAAACGCCGCCCCGGAGACTGCCGGGAAGCTGCGCTTTACCACCGAACAGGCGATGCCGGTGACCCTCGATCGTGTCCGCCAAACCGGCCGGCGCACGCTGATCGCGACGCAGGAGTGGCTGACGGCAACCGAAGGTTCAAACTTTTTCGAACTTATGGCGGAGAAAGTCGAAGTCAACGATGGCTGGCTCGATAGCTGGCATGCGGTGACTGAACTGACGGGCCCCCATCAGCGGCTGGTGATCGAAGATGAGGTGTATCCGATCACATTGCATATCGACCCGGACACCGGACGCATCGACAAGCTGTCGACCATGGAATGGGATGTGGTCTACGGCGACGTAAGTTTGGAAGTGAACTACGACGACTGGAAAGACTTTGGCGGCGTCTGGTTCCCGACCCAAGTGCGCATGTCCATTGCCGGCGCACCGAGAATGAACGTGACTCGTTCCCAAGTGTTCATCAATCCGGCTTTTGCGCCCGGCACCTTTGATCCCCCCGAAGGCGTCACCTATACCCACGATGAAGCCCGTGCTCAACGCGGTCGCCGGTTGAGCCAATCGCTTTCCGGATTCGGTTTCGCCGGCGTGGGTCGGCCCGAAATTGCCGGCATCGAAATTGTTCCCGGCGTGACGTTGGTTTATGCGGCACCGCTGGATGGGGTTTACACACTGATTGTGGAACAGGCGAACGGGCTGGTGTTAATGGAACCTGGCCAGAACGATCTCAAGGGTGAAGCCATTATTGAATGGGCTAGGCAAAACCACCCGGATAAGCCCATCACCCACCTGATTGTTTCTCACCATCACAACGATCACGCTGGCGGCATTCGTCCTTACGTGGCGGCCGGGGCCACGATCGTTGCCCATGAGGCGGCAGCAGAGTTTTTCGCGACGCAGGCTGCGCGACCGAAATCGACCATCGAGATTGACGCCCTCGACCGTAACCCCGTGCTCATAAATATTGCCGCAGTAGTGGCAGGTGAGGTGTATCGCATCGACGATGAGCTTCGGCCGGTGGCC
This sequence comes from Rhodospirillales bacterium, assembly GCA_024638475.1. Classification (GTDB taxonomy): domain Bacteria; phylum Pseudomonadota; class Gammaproteobacteria; order Steroidobacterales; family JAHEKG01; genus JAHEKG01. Next base: position 12,466 of record JAHEKG010000063.1, read on the forward strand.
GTCTACCCGCTGGAGATGGGACATACGGCAGACATGGTGTTTGCCGTGATCGAGCCGGAAAAAATTCTCTACGCAGGTGATCTGTACGTGAGTGGTTTGGCACGTGACTTACGCGCGGGTCGCAAACGCGGTCCGGATATCTTGCCCTTCCACTCCGCTGTCGCCTTAGCGCGTGGCATTGAGGCCTATGAGCTGGATGTTCCCATGTTACTGGGCTCACATGATCGCCAGCCCGTCGCTTACACCGATCTATTGGAGTACATCACAAATGACTAATCCAATTCCCCAGTGTTTTCATCGTGTATTCGCGGCTATTGCGGCTTCGCTACTGCTTGCGGGCTGTGCAACCGAAGAAGGTACCGACCCTCGTGAAACGGTTGCGGATCTCGCCCCCGCTGATCTACTTGCGAGCGTCGCGGACGGATTAGGCGGTGCCGAAGCACTGCAGGATTTGGATTCACTGTCAATCGTCTCGAAACGGACCCGCTATGTGATGGGGCAGGGGCCGGAGCCTGGCATCGGCTTGCACCGCTATTCGATGTCGGACGTCGAACTTGCCCATGATTTTACGGCGCAGAGTTTTCGCGGTGACTTTACCCATACTGGTCAATACATCGGCGCGGGAGCGCAGCGCCCGGTGACAGAGCTGACCATCGGCGAAACCGGTTACGTGATGGGCTGGAACGACTTTTTCCTGCAAAACGCGGCCAGCAACGACGCCATGACACCGGAGCGCGTGGCCACGACGGTGAAGACCGAGCGCCTGCTGAATCCGCACCTGCTCATCGTTGAGGCACTGGCGGACTCCACTTTGATCACGGACTATGTGCCGGTGGCCGATGGTGCGCGCCGCGTGACCGCGGCTGAAATTTTCCCGATCACCCTGGCCCGGTTTAGAGAAACCGGCAAACGTATCCTGGTGAGTAACGAGCAGTGGTATCAGCGCTGGAAGGGCACACGATTTTATGACGATTCCGTGGCCCAGCGCGTTATGTTCGAGAGCGGTCCCGAGTGGCTGGCTGGGTGGCAAGCTAGCGCCGTGACTGACAAACACGTCACCCTCACCCTGAAAGATGATGTCTACCCGATCACGTTGTTTATTGACCCGGCGAGTGGGCAGATCGACAAGCTAGTGACCATGGAAAAAGACTACGTCTATGGCGACGTAGCCGTGGAAGTGGCTTATTTGGATTGGCAGACGGTGGATGGTATGCGGTTCCCGATGCACATTAAAGTTTCGCTGGCGGGCGCACCGAGCATGGATGTGAGGCGCAGCACCGTTACCGTCAACCCGGTCTTGCCGGTGAACCTGTTCGCGGCA
>JAHEKG010000064.1 GCA_024638475.1 Rhodospirillales bacterium
CACCTTGTTGGCGACGATCATCGCCCGCATGCCTTGCACGGCGGCCGCCCCCAAGTAGCGGTCGATGAGCGCGGGTGTCGGAATGGGCTCGGCGGCGACGACGACAACGAGCTGGGTGACGTTGGCGGCGACCACTTCACCCGTGCCCTGGCGGGTAAGCCGGACAATTTCGCTGGTGCGCGCCTCGACGGCGTTCACCCTTGCCGAGCCATCGCCGCCGAGGTGCCAGCTCACCCGGTCGCCGACGACGGGGTTGAGTTTGCGGCCCTTGAGCATGGCCAGATAGGATTCTCCGCGCTCGTCTTCCACGGTTACGGTGCGGCGATGCCGCACGACAATTAATCCACTGCGTTCGGCGTCAGGCATAACGCGGGTTTGTTAGAATCAGTGCCATGGAACCTCTCAGCGAAAAACTGGTATGGATCGATCTGGAGATGACCGGCCTCGACCCGGAGCGGGAGGTCATTATCGAGATCGCAACATTAGTCACCAACCATGAGCTGGACATCCTAGCGGAAGGGCCGGTCTTTGCCATCAAACAAACCGATGAGCAGCTTGCCGCCATGGATGAGTGGAACACGCGTCAGCACAAAAAGTCCGGGCTTGTGGATCGGGTAAGGGCCAGCAAAGTGCGCGAAGCAGAAGCCGAGCAGGCCACATTGGATTTCCTTTCGCGCCACGTCGAAGCCGGCGCCTCTCCCATGTGTGGTAACAGTGTCGGACAAGATCGGAGGTTTTTGGTGCGCTATATGCCACAGCTCGCCCTATTCTTCCATTACCGCAATTTGGATGTCAGTACGCTCAAGATTCTAGCCCAGCTTTGGTACCCGCAAGCGGAATTCCGCAAGCGATCTAATCATTTGGCGCTGGATGATATTCGTGATTCTGTGGAAGAGTTGAAGTTCTACCGCAAAGAGCTGCTGCGCGCCCCGTGACCGGGTTACCGAGCGCCCCCGCTACCGAGCGCAACCGCGCCCCCATCCTAGCGGAACTCGAGGCGCTGTTCGCACAGTCCAAAACGGTACTCGAGATCGGTTCAGGGACTGGCCAGCACGCTGTTTATTTCGCGCCCCGGCTGCCGCGTTTGATTTGGCAAACGAGCGAGATGCCGGTGAACATGGGCGTGTTGCAACGGTGGCTGGCTGCGCATCCCAACGCCAACCTACCGCCGCCGCTGGTGCTCGATGTGGACGGCGAATGGCCCGATCTTTCCGTGGACGCCGCTTTCAGCGCCAATACCGCGCACATCATGAGTTGGCGCCAAGTCTGCGTCACGTTTCACGGTGTTGCTGCGCGGCTGGTTAGCAGCGGTTTTTATGTCCTCTATGGGCCTTTCGCCTTCGGAGGCCGAATAGAACCCAGCAACGCCCGCTTCGACGCCAGCCTCAAGGCTCAGAAACCGTCGATGGGCGTTCGTGACCTGGAGGAGCTGGAGGCCCTGGCAGAGTTTGTCGGGCTACGCCTACATCGGGTAATTGCGATGCCTGCCAATAATCATTTATTGGTGTGGCAGAAACGCTGACCAAGCGCTGTCGGCGAATAGCGACAGTCACTTGGCTGCACCCGGCCCGACATTAGGTTAGGCTCGGCGTTGCTATTAATTCCAACCGGTTGGGAACGTTTGATGAGCAAATGGATTATAGGCGGTCTCTGGATCATGTTGTTCGTCGGGGCAGCGGCCAATGCCCAGACGGAATATGTGTCTGACGAGCTGGAGGTCACGCTGCGCACGGGGCCCAGCACACAGAACGCCATCGTGCGGATCCTCAAGAGCGGTACGCCGTTGACGATCCTTGAGCGCGACAGTGATTCAGGCTATGCACGCGTGACGACGAATGCCGGTACAGAAGGCTGGGTGCTCATGCGTTTCCTGAGCAGCGAGCCGGTTGCGCGCGATCGCATCGTGGTCGTGGAGCGGCGGCTAGGCGAGGCGCGTGCTGCGGGGGACAAGGCGCGACAGGAATTATCGGAACTCAAAGATCAGTTAGCCACTACCCAGCAGCGTCTCGGTGACGCTGAGTCGGCCAACGCGGACCTGGTAAGGGAACTCAACGACATCCGTAGCGCCTCCGCAAATGCTGTAAGTCTCAGGGATCAGAACAAGACATTGCGCCAACGGGTAGTGGATTTCGAGCGCCAGACGGACGAGTTGGAAATGGAAAACCGCGAGCTGCGCAGCCGCGATACACGTGAAGGGATGGTGATCGGGGCCGCAGTGTTTTTACTCGGAATGCTCGTCAGCGTCATCCTGCCGCGCTTAAAGCCAAAGCGCCGGTCAGACTGGGACTTCTAATCGGCCGATTCGGTCCCGGCGAGCATCAGCCAGGTTTCTACGACCGTATCCGGGTTCAACGACACCGAACTTATCCCTTGCTTTACCAACCAGTCGGCGAGATCCGGGTGGTCGGACGGCCCCTGTCCACAGATACCGATGTACTTGCCTTGCTTGCGACAAGCGTCGATCGCCATTTTCAATAGCATCCTTACGGCGTCGTCGCGCTCATCGAACAGATGCGCGATGGTGGCCGAGTCGCGATCCAGTCCGAGGGTAAGCTGTGTCATGTCGTTGGAGCCGATAGACATGCCGTCGAAAAGTTCCAGATACTGTTCGGCGAGCAATGCGTTGGTCGGTAATTCGCACATCATGATGAGTTCGAGCCCATCTTGGCCGCGTTTGAGTCCATTCTCCGCCAGCAGATCGACGACGGCTTTGGCTTCCGCCAGCGTGCGCACAAACGGTACCATCACCTTGACGTTGGTGAGGCCGATATCATTGCGAACCCGCTTAATCGCTTCGCATTCCATTTGGAAACAACGCTGGAAACTAGCGTCGACGTAACGGCTGGCTCCACGAAAACCGAGCATCGGGTTTTCTTCGTGGGGCTCGTATCGTTCGCCGCCAATCAAATTCGCGTATTCGTTGGATTTGAAGTCGGACAATCGCACAATCACGGGATTCGGCGCGAAAGCGGCAGCGATGACGCTAATGCCTTCGGTGAGCTTGGTGACATAGAACTCCACGGGGTCATCGTAGCCCGCCATTTGTTGCGCGATAACCTTGCGCAGACCGGCATCTTGGCGCTCGAGCTCCAGTAGGGCACGCGGGTGCACTCCGATCATTCGATTGATAATGAACTCGAGGCGAGCCAAGCCCACCCCATGGTTTGGCGTCGCGGCAAATGCGAAGGCCCGGTCTGGATTGCCCACGTTCATCATGATTTCAACCGGTGCGTCTGGCAGCCGGTCGAGGTTGATGACCGATTCTTCGAAGTCCAATTTACCGCGGTAGACGAATCCCTCATCGCCTTCCGCACAGGACACGGTGACCGGCTCGCCGTCGGTGATTGCCCGAGTCGCATCACCGCAGCCGACCACAGCCGGTATGCCTAGTTCGCGCGCAATAATCGCGGCGTGGCAGGTACGGCCGCCCCGGTCCGTAACAATGGCAGCGGCGCGTTTCATGACCGGCTCCCAGTCCGGGTCGGTCATGTCTGCGACCAGGACGTCGCCGGCGTGGATTCGGTCCATCTCGTCGATGCTTTTCACGACTCGCGCCACGCCCGCACCGACACGCTGACCGATACTGCGGCCGCTGATGATGACCTCGGAATGTGTTTTCAGTGTGAATCGATGGATGCTGCCCGCACTGCGGCTTTGGACGGTCTCCGGGCGAGCCTGCAATATGTACAGCTGGCCATCGAGCCCGTCTTTGCCCCATTCCACATCCATGGGGCAGCCGTAGTGTTCTTCGATAATGATGGCTTGACGGGCGAGGGCTTCGAGTTCCGGGTCGGTGAGCGAAAATCGATTGCGCTGCTCTTCCGGCACATCCACCATGCGCACGCGTTCCGCACCCTTCGCATAGACCATTTTGATGGCCTTGTCGCCGAGATTGCGGCGTAATACCGCCTTCCTGTTGTTTTTCAGCGCCGGCTTGTAGACGTAGAATTCGTCCGGGTTAACCGCCCCTTGAACGACCGTTTCGCCTAAGCCATAGGAAGAAGTGATGAACACCGCGTCGCGGAAACCGGATTCCGTATCGAGCGTAAATACGACGCCGCTCGAACCGAGGTCGCTGCGCACCATGCGCTGAATTCCCGCCGATAGAGACACCTGGGCGTGCTCGAAGCCCTGGTGGACACGATAGGAAATAGCCCGGTCATTGAATAACGAGGCGAATACCTCATGGATGGCACTAATGACGTTGTCAATGCCTTGTACGTTTAACAATGTCTCCTGTTGCCCGGCGAATGATGCCTCCGGTAGGTCTTCCGCCGTTGCCGATGAGCGTACCGCGACGGAGACGTTAGGGTCCCCGAGTTGTTCCCAGCGGGTTGCGACGGCCTGCTCCAGTGCGGGAGGGAGCGGGGTGGACATGATAGCTTCACGGATATCGCGCCCGGCCGATGTCAGCGCCCGAATGTCATCCACATCTAGGCCGCTAAGCCGCTCGTTGATGCGCCGCGCCAGCCCGTCTTGCCCAAGGAACTCTTGGAAGGCATGGGCGGTCGTGGCAAAGCCACCTGGCACCTGTACGCCTAAGTCCTTGAGGTTCCCGATCATTTCTCCAAGTGAGGCGTTCTTGCCGCCCACCACATCCACTTGGGACATATTTAGATCCGCTAGGTCGATAACGTACGCTTGCAAAACCTCTCCTTTGCTTTGGCGCTGCGGTCATGGACAATCCCTCCATGACGAACAGGACCGTATTTTTCATTTCCGACCAGACCGGTGTGACCGCTGAGACGCTTGGCCATAGTCTGCTGACCCAATTCGATGCTCAGGAATTCAGGCAGCTGACTGTGCCATTTGTGGATAGTATTGACAAGGCGAAACAGGCGGTAGACGAAGTCAATGCCAAGGCGGCTTCCGAAGAGCTCAAGCCGTTGGTTTTTTCCACTTTGGTACAAGATGACGTGCGCGAGGTAGTGCGTAACGACTGCGAGTGCCTGGTTATCGATTTTTTCGACGCTTTCCTCGGCCCCCTCGAGCAGGAATTGGGGGTGCAATCTTCACATACCTCCGGGCGCGCGCACGGGATGGCGGATCTGCAAAGTTATGATCAGCGTATCGACGCCACCAATTTCGCGATGGCCAATGACGATGGCGTCAATACCCAACATTACGATAAGGCCGACGTTATTCTATTGGGTGTGTCACGATCCGGCAAGACACCGACGTGCCTCTACCTGGCTCTGAATTACGGGGTCTATGCGGCGAATTATCCGCTTTCAGAGGAGGAGCTGGAAGCCGCCGCTGTTCCGAAAGCGCTACTGCATCATCGCACGAAGCTTTACGGGCTGACCATAGCTCCGGAACGCTTAGCCGAAATTCGCAAAGAGCGGCGCGCGGTAGGTCGCTATGCTTCCCCCCAACAAGTAAGCTTCGAAGTCCGGGCCGCCGAAGCGTTGTTCAAGCGGCACGGTATCCCGTACGTTGATACGACGCGTTTCTCAATCGAAGAAATCGCCAGCACCATTCTAAACGTTACCGGCGTCGAGCGCCGCCTCCGCTAAGCACACTCAAATCTAACTTTTTGTCAAGACTGTTTACTGTGGGGTTGCTTATGGCATGCTGGGTCTGTTACTACGGATGCCTATGACAGCGTTAGTCGACAGTCTGATTGCGCCGCAATGCGTTTATCGGCCGGGAAGCTTTACCGGCCTAATGACTCTCTACGAGAGCAATTACCTACGGCTGCTCGCGTTGTTGCCGGATGTAGATGCTTTTAACGACCGGCGGACTTCGGTGGTTGCCAACGATTCGGATCTCCACCTGGAGCTCATCAAGAGAGAGCGTTACACTTCTACGTTACGTTTGACCTATTGGTTCCCCGAAGACGCGGGTTGTGTTGCAGATCCTAACCTCGTGGTGCGCGTCTATCACGACGCCAAGCTTGTCGAGGCCATGGAGGGTTGTAGCGAACACCGCCATAGATTGCTGCGCGAAATCGCGCGCGCGAGCGTAGAGCTCGACCGGCGTTGGGCGCGCAACATGATGCTCAACAAGTGGCTCGATTACTTGTTCGACATGGGCCACAGTCTTTCGGTCGATGTGGCCGCAACCGCAAACGCCCCATAGAAAATCAGCTCACGCGCGCCCTCTGCTTGCATGTCGGGCTTGCTTTCTTGCGCTAAGTCACGGTTTGTAATGATATTTGCGGCTATATTGAATCCCAGCGGATTACCTGCGGGGATTATGACAAAGCGATGTTGGCGGCGACTGTTAATCGCGATTCTGAGGGCCAAGACGAGCAGCTGCTGCGGCTCTACTGGAACCGTGCGGCCGTCAAGAAAGAGCTTGCCGAGCTCCGCAAAGAACGCCATGAGCTGCTGGATAGGCTGAAGCAGCAAGAAGGCGCGGTAGTGCGCGCTCAGGAGCAGCTAGAGGCGCTGGAGCGGCTGCTGACCAACCCGCTGGCCGCCGCCAATGCGATGGTCTATTTTCAATTACGCCACTTGTGGCGCGTCGCTAGCCAACGACTGCAGCAATTTGCATTGGAATTGCGCATGCAGCAGGAAAAGCGAGAGCGCGATAAGCTGCACGGCAAAATTCTTGCAAAACGCGACCGACGACTGAAGGCGACCGAAGAAAAAATTAAATCGCTCGCGCTGCAGCGAACTGACATGTTGCGCGAACTCAAGGAACTCGAGAGCAACTGGGACCGCAGTAACGTCGTTGTTCAGCTTTTCCGGCGGCGTAACATGCGCAAACGCCGCGAGGAGCTCAATAACAGTTTGGTTCAGTCACGCCAGCAGCTTGAAGAAATCGAGTACCTCAAGGATAAGATTGCTCACGAGGCGTTGCCGGAGCCCAACGGTTTGTCAATCGAGACCCGCCGCGCTATCAACCGAGCCTTGATTGCTTTAGCGCAGCACCTCGTCGTCCATTTTTCGGACCACAACTTGGCCTCGTTGGCGAAGACCGCCGTCAACAAACCAGTCACCGACATGAAATTCGGTGATCGCAGGGACTGCGATCGCATGGTAGAAAAAATCCGCGAATGCCTTGAGCTGCTACGTAATCAAAAGGACCTTGCTGAACAGGTCAAGGCGCGAGCGGCCATGATCGGCCCGCACCTTCGCTATCGTAATGACTCAGATTCCGTTCCCGCGCCGGATGGCGTCGCGGACATTGCGATGTATGTGCGCACGCCAGATGCACCGAGTCGCCGCGACGCCGATGCGCCGATACGCGTTAATGTGCTTGAGCAGGAATACTGGGATATCTATTCCATTCTAGCCTAGCCTAGCCGTTCCCACCTTTTGATTTTTTCGCCGAGCCAGCTAGGTGTATACCTTCATCATGGGATGGCTCCCTTCGGTCCGCTTTATTCCCATGATGAAGGTATACACCTAGCTGGCCCAGGGAATCTCGGGGTTGTACGCGACCATTGGCTAATGAGAGATGTGGGTGATCACTCGGGGCGTGGCGATTCTTGTCAGTGTCACCCTCTTTGGAGGGAATAAAGCGGACCGCAGGGAGCCATCCCTCCAAAGAGGGTGACACTGACAAGAATGGTGCCGTTTCCTTTGCTTTAGTTGGCTTGGGCGCGGGTTTCTTGGCCGACCGGGATGCGCCGCCGCACCGGTTGTAGACTGGCCATGTCGGCTACGACACGCGCTGCTTGGTCCAGGATCACGTCGCTGCGCTCCAATTCTTCCAATGCGTCGACATCTTCAATGGGCTCCAAGCCCAGGGCAGCCCGCCGGCGATTCTCACGCACCAGCTGTTGGGCCCGTAATTCCTGCCGCTCGGCTTCGCGGGTTTGCCGATTGAGGCTGACCGTTTTGCGTCCCCGCAAACCCTCGAATGCGCGAATATCGTCGAGGAGAAAATTGAAGTTGGGGTCTTCGAGGGCGCGGGCTTCATGGTTGCGCGAGAGTAAATCGATCTCCTCGTCCAGAGGGCTTCCGCCCCGATATCCCGTAGGCGCAATTTGGTCCCAGGGGAGGGCGGTATCGCGGCTACTCTCGCCAATGATCTCGACATCCACCGCCGATGGCAATTTGATATCCGGCATCACTCCGCGATGCTGCGTGCTGCCTCCGGTAACCCGGTAGTACTTTCCAATGGTCAGCGTGAGTTGCCCGAACCCTTCGCCTTGCATGTAGCGGTCTAGGTTGAACAGGTTCTGCACGGAGCCCTTTCCGAACGTTTGCTGGCCGATGACCACGCCGCGTTCGTAATCTTGAATCGCCGCCGCGAAGATTTCCGACGCCGATGCACTGAATCGATCGACCAATACGACCAGGGGACCCTCGTAGACGGCGTTAGGGCTAGGATCATCCAGTACCTGCACCCGCCCGTGAGTTTCCTTGAGCTGCACGACCGGACCGTTCTTGATGAACAGGCCGCTAAGGTCCGTGGCTTCCGACAAGTGCCCACCACCATTGCCCCGTAGGTCAAGAATCAGACCTTCGACGCCTTCGCTTTCTAGTTCCTGAACGAGACGACGGACGTCGCCCGTGGTGCTTGTGTAGTTTTCTTCGCCTCGACTGCGCGCGGCGTAGTCTTGATAGAAACTGGGTACGGTGATGACGCCGATTTTTTGGTCGCTGCCTTCGCCGGGTAGGGTAATCACCGCTTTCTTTGCCGCTTGAGCTTCGAGTTTCACCTTATCGCGAATCAGGGTGACGATTTTTTCGCCGGCACCCGGCAGAGCCGCTTCGGGCAGCACCTGCAGGCGCACCGGGCTGCCACTAGGGCCGCGGATGAGTTGCACAACGTCATCGAGGCGCCAGCCAATCACGTCGACCATCTCGGTGTCCGGCCCTTGGCCTACGGCGACAATGCGATCCTGTTTCTTCAGTTGCCCATCGAGATGTGCAGGTCCGCCGATGATCACGTCCATTACCGTGACGTAATCGTCCTCGAGTTGGAGCGACGCACCAATACCGTCGTAGGAAAGACTCATCTGAATCCGATATTCTTCGCTATGGCGCGGCGACAGATAACTGCTATGCGGATCCAGGGTGTGCGCGTACGCATTCATGAACGTCTCGAAGACGTCGTCGCCGGTGATTTGCATCACCCGTTTTTGCATCCGCTCATAGCGTTTTTGTAGGATCTCGGCGCTCTCTTCCCAAGTCTTCCCCGTCAACATGAGGCTAAGGCCGTCATTCTTGACCCGCTTGCGCCACACTTCGTCGAGTTCCTCGACGGTAATCGGCCAGGCGAGTTCGCTGCGATCAAACTGATAATCTTCGTCCATCGTGAAGCTCGGCTCGGTTGCAAGCAGGCTAAGGGCGAACTCCACGCGTTGCGCGGTTCGCTGCCGATATTCGTTGAACATGTCGAATATGGGCTGAAGTTCTCCGCTACGGACGCGTTCATCAAGCTCGTAGCGGTAGCGGCTAAACCGCGAGACGTCGCCCGCCAGGAAATACATCCGATTACCATCCAAGGTATCTAGATAACGATCCAAGATGGCAGACGACAAGGAGTTGTCGATGCGTTGCCGTGAATAATGAAAACGGGCAATGATGTCCGAGACCTTACGGCTAACTTCCGATTGCTTCTCGCTGACTGTGAGGCTTTCAGGATCCTCGACGCTGGCTGCGGCCTGAACGAATGGCAACGTACACAGTACGCCAACGAGTAGAAACTTCACGATGACCTGCACGGCATCTCCTTAATGTTCTGTAAATCATGACTGGGCTAGCACCAGTCCGCAACGACCCTAGTCTAGGCTAGTGGTAGCCAGCCGCACGATCAAGACCCATTTAACGAAAATCCGAACCAGATCACGGAGTTGTGGGCCTATTTGGCGCCTGCGGGGCATTTCCCGCGGCAACCAAGCTCCGCCTGGCCCTGAGTCCCAACCGATCACTCACTAATTCCTTTCCCCAACCGTGGCTGTGCTCGGGGCATCCGGTCCCAAAGTCCCGCCAGTTGTGAGTTTTGACCGCGCCAATGCTGTCGAGTTTCTCCCCAGGGCCGCGTCGCCGCTGACCCCTCTGGGTGGGCCCATGGGGGGCTAAAACAACGACATGGGGGAGCGCCCGCGTCTGTGGCCCCGGCTGCTGCGGCGCGCACTGCGGCGCCTGCGCCGCATCCTCGAGTGCAGTTCCTGACGGCGCGATTTTAGCCATTCTTGGCGGCCGATCTGGTCGCTGGCCCTGAGCGATCCCAGCTCCCGGTCGCGGTAGTCGCAAAAATCCACATAGGCCTCGATTTCGTGTTTCAGCTCGCGGATTACCAGTTCGATCATGATCGCGTCATCGAGAAAGCCAAGCCCGGGGATATGATCCGGGATAAGATCCTCCGGCTCGCCGAAGTAAGCCAACGCATTCATGACCCGGGTGCGTTCTTGGTCCGGCAAGCCCCATTCTTCGTCGTCGACCATGCCGACCATGGTATTGATCTTCTCGAGGCGTTCTTTAATAAACGCCGGCGGGTTGGCTTCGCGGACTTCCTCGAGGAGCTTGTTTGCAGCGGCCTTGATCTCTTCTGCAGATAAGTTGGCGGCTGCGTTTCGTGCCTGCCGCATGATGAGTTTGAAATGCTTGAGATCATCGTCGCCGAGTTCGAAGGTAATTCGCAGAGTCATGAATGAAAGCTCCCGGGTGGCGCTGGGCGAAAAGCCTACGCGGGCTTTCCAGCATGGTCAATGCGCAGAGACTGGCTGCTATAATCCGGCGAATTTTACGGTGGCGCTGGGCCGAGTCGGCTTCAGGCCACGGACTGATGAGACCCCGCCTATGAACCGCTGGCCCCTCGTTCTAATATTCGCGATCCTGGGTTGCACCGGGGCGGTGCAGCCTGGTGATGCCCCCCCCGTTCCACTTGCGGCGCTCGATGGCGGAAACTTCCGCGCTCACCTGGAGCGCATCGCGGCAGACGAGTTCCAGGGGCGTCAGCCTGCCTCGTCCGCTGAGCAGCGCACGATTACCTATCTTGCCGCAGCATTCGAAAATGCCGGGCTGAGCCCCGCCAACGGTACCGCTTGGTTCCAACCGGTTCCCCTCGTGGCTGTCACTGCCACGCGAGTTAGCCCCGTGACCGTGCCCGGTGCCGGTAGTTTCGAGCAGCGCGAACAAACCGTGGTGTGGACCAAGCGGCTGGTGGATCGCATTTCGCTCGAGGACAGTGAATTGGTATTCGTGGGCTACGGGATCGTGGCGCCCGAATACGATTGGGACGACTATGCAGGCGTTGATATGGCCGGCAAGACGGCGGTCATCCTGGTGAACGATCCGGGCTTTGTGGGGCGCGATCAGGCTTTCTTCAATGGTCGAGCAATGACTTACTACGGCCGCTGGACCTACAAGTACGAGGAAGCAGCCCGCCAGGGGGCCGCCGCTGCGCTGATCATCCATGAAACCGAGGCCGCGGGTTATCCCTGGGACGTCGTCGCTGGCAGCTGGACAGGTTCCCAGTTCGATTTGGTTGCGCCGGACCGTAATCTGTCGCGCGCAAAAATAGAGGGTTGGCTGCGAGAGGATGCCGGCCAGCAGATAATCGCTGCTGCGGGGCAGGATCCGGCTGCCCTGTTCGCTGCCGCTGCGCGCCCGGGGTTCACGGCGGTCCCGCTCGGGTTAGCGGTATCGACGGCGGTCGAGAATAGGTTGGAGGAATCCCTGTCCAACAATGTGGTCGGGATGTTGGTCGGGTCGCGTCATCCGGATGAGACCATCCTTTACATGGCCCATTGGGATCACTTGGGGCTCGACCCGAGTTTAGCGGGGGATCAAATCTATAACGGCGCGGTGGATAACGCGACCGGCACCGCCGGACTCCTAGAGATTGCCCGCGCTTTTGGAGCCGGTCCGCGACCCGAACGCACGGTGGTGTTCTTGAGTTTGACGGCAGAGGAATCTGGGCTCCTTGGTTCCCAGTACTACGCCGCCAATCCCATCTTCCCGTTGGAGACCACGGTGGCAGGGTTCAACATGGATGGTATGAACGTCTACGGCCCGACCAGAGACGTGGTCGTGGTTGGCTACGGTAGTTCGGAACTGGAGGACGAATTACGTCGCGAGGCGGCGCGGCAGGGGCGGGTGGTGGTCCCCGAACCTACCCCTGAAAAAGGCTTTTTCTATCGCTCGGATCATTTCAACTTTTCCAAACGCGGCGTGCCCGTTTTGTATGCCGAATCGGGAATCGATCATCGTGCACTGGGTCAGGCGTATGGGCGGCGAATGGCGTGGGAGTACACGGCCCTGCGCTACCACAAAGTCTCCGACGAGTACGATCCGAACTGGAACTTGAACGGGGCGCTGGAAGACCTGCAGCTGATTTATCGAATTGGCTGGCGGTTGGCAAACTCGCGGTCTTTCCCGAACTGGTATTCCGGGACGGAGTTTCGCGCGGTTCGGGATGCCAGCAGGGCGCAACGCCAGCGGTGACTCTAGCGGCTTCGCTGTTTGCTAATCTTGTCCCAGGAACGGCTGCGGTTGAAGGCGCCGGTGTTGTAGGGGTCGAAACTGTCGCCGTCCACGTCTTTGTCCGAGAGCTGGCTGTCTTCCAATAGACGTAATTCAGCCAGTTTGTCGGCCGCCGCCCCAGGGTGGGCCTCGGCGCGTTTCGGGGCATCATAAGGAATATAGAGCGGCCGGCGACTCGCGCTGGTTGGGCGGGTATTTTCCGTCTGGCGGCCAAGCAGCCGGCGTAGCCAAGACATGCCGAAACTCCTATTAAATCAGTTCACTGACTATAGGGAATGCCCCGGCCTTACGGCGTTCGAATTTTCCATAACCGCGTAAAAGATTACGACAAATTACCCGGTTTCTTCGGAATCTGTGACTTGGGTCACATCACGTTGGCCGCGCCAGCTAACGAAGCCTAGGCGCAACAATTGCACAAAAAGGTAAGGGCACAACACCATCAACCAGGCGAATGGCCGGCCCCTGCCCAAATCTCCCCAAATGTGTTTCATGAGCCCCCATAGGCCCTCGCCAGGGTACTCGCCCGCCACCGGAGCGGCGGTGAAGTAGATGAGCAAGGGCAGCACCAGTAGCCCTATCGCCAACAGGCTAACCGTTAGTATCAGCTCGATTTTCCAAGGGTTCAGCGACATTCCGATTCGATTACGCGGGTAGCTGCCATGGGTGCGGGAGTATGCCATGATTGCGGGCCAACGAAGGGGAGTAATCGCGTTTGGAGCTGATTAGTAATTGGATTAGAGCCCAGCTGGCCAACCCGCAGTTGGTCGGCCTGGTGCTGGTCCTGACCGCGTTGACATTGACGGTCTACCTGGCCGGGCAGGTGCTGGCGCCCGTCATCGCGGCCATGATTATTGCTTATTTGTTGACGGGTTTGGTGCGGCGTCTGCGGAGCATCAAAGTCCCGAGGCTCGTTGCCGTCGGATTGGTATATCTGCTGTTCGTATCGATCTTGGTGACGGTCGTGTTCGGATTGGTACCTTTGTTGGTACGGCAGTTAACGCAGTTGGTCGCGCAGGTTCCGCAGATCATGTCCGACGCACAGAATCTATTGTTGGCATTGCCTAGCCAATACCCGACCTTGTTTTCGGAGGAGCAGATACGCCAGGTCGTGTCCGGCATTGGCGCGGAACTCGTCAGCGAAGGCCAGCGTCTCGTCTCGTTTTCGGTGACCTCGGCAGTCACGCTCCTGACTCTGGCAATTTATTTAATCCTGGTGCCATTCTTAGTGTTCTTTATGGTTCGCGACGAGGCT
>JAHEKG010000065.1 GCA_024638475.1 Rhodospirillales bacterium
CTCCCCGGCACATCCGCGGCAGCGTTCGCCTCAACTGCAAACGCGAATACGCTCCGTGCCGGTACGTGGTTGGGGAACTCGGCCACCTTTCCGGTGATCTCATAGTCAGAGGCCGCCTTAATGGGGGCAACCCGGTTCAGCTGGGTGCTCACGGAGAACCAGGCCCAGCAGAACCCGACCACCGCGCCAATCAGCCAACGGCCACGACGGTCACCGAGTAGCAACATTGACGCAATAATGAGTACTACGCACCACGCCGTGCGCGGTAGTTCAGGCAAACTATGACAAGCGACCACTCCGAGCCCGAATGAACAGGCCCAGGGCAACACCCACGAACCGGACCGATGCACCGCAAGCTGCTTAGAAATATTCTGCCCCGTCCTCATCATTTGGCCGACCGTTGGTACCTGCGCCCATTGCGAGCCTTGACGACCGACCCCGCCCTCTGGGCCCTACATCGCAAGGCGGTTGCCAGGGCTTTTGCCATGGGATTGTTCGTCGCCGCACTACCTATCCCCGGCCAAGTGCTGGTAGCGGCGATGATTGCGGCCTTCTGGCGCGTCAATCTGCCCGTTGCCGTCGCCACCGTATTCGTCACCAACCCGGTGACCATCGTGCCGATCTTTCTGTTTGCCTACCGGCTCGGCGCGGGCATCCTCGGCATCACCCCAGCCCCGTTCTCGATAGAGCTGTCTTTCTCCTGGCTGACCACAAGCTTGGCCCACTACTGGGAGCCTTTACTGCTGGGGTGCTTGCTGCTCGGGGCACTCGCCGCGAGCATCGGCTACTTAGCCGCAAACCTCGCGTGGCGAGGCGCGGTCGCGGTTTCCTTGCGGCGGCGAAAAATCCGCTTAGCGCGGCGCTAAACGGCCATCCTCGAGCGTGAGCACGCGCTGCATTTGTACCGCGATCCGCTCATCGTGGGTCACGACAATCAACGTCGTACCAAACTGCTGATTGAGATCGAGCATGACGTCGAATACCCGCCGTCCCGTCGCCGCGTCCAAATTGCCCGTCGGTTCATCTGCCAGCACGACGGCCGGCCGCGTAATCAGCGCCCGGGCCACCGCCGCGCGTTGGCGTTCGCCCCCCGACAGTTGGCCCGGCCGATGCTCTAGGCGTTCTCCGAGCCCGACCTGGGCAAGCAGCTCCGCCGCTTGTTGCAAAGCCGCCTGCGGCGCATCGCCACGGATCATTAGTGGCATCGCGACATTCTCCACCGCGGAGAATTCCGGCAGCAAGTGGTGGAATTGGTAGACGAACCCCAAGGCGCGATTACGCAGCCGACCACGCTCATTGTTGCCGAGTTCACTCATGGGTTCACCCGCCACCCACACCTCACCGGCGGTAGGGTTGTCCAAGCCCCCAAGCAATTGCAGTAGCGTTGTCTTGCCAGAACCGGATGCGCCGACGATGGCCAGGCGCTCGCCCGCGGCCACCGTCATATCGACGGATTTGAGTACCTCCAGCGGGCGGCTGGCTTCCTCATAAACCATTTTTAGCGCCTTGCACTCGAGCACGGTTTGGGCATCATTCATGGCGTAGGGCCTTCGCGGGTTCTATCCGGGCGGCCCGCAATGCGGGCACCAATGTTGCGATCCACACCAACACCATCGCCAAGACGGTGATTTGTGCGACTTCGAAAGGATTGACGAACGCGGGTAGATCACTAATGAAATAGACGTCCGCCGCCAACAGATCGATACTCAGTAGATCTTCCAAAAACCTGACAATCGCCGTTAAGCGGTTCGCCAACAAGATCCCCGCCAACACGCCAAAAGATGTGCCCAACAGACCGATTAGCGTGCCCTGGACCGCGAATATGGTCGAAATGCTTCCGGCTCGTGAACCCATGGTCTTGAGAATCGCGATATCCGGTGTCTTGTCCCTCACGACCATGGCCAGGGTGGAAATGATATTAAAGGCGGCCACCCCGATCACCATAAGTAAAATGATAAACATGATCGTTTTCGTTAGCTTAATGGAACGAAAAAAGTTTCGGTGCTGGCGAGTCCAATCCGTCACGTAGTGGGGCCCACCGAGACTCAGCGCTAACTGGCGAGCGAAATCGTAAGCCAACAATGGATCTGACACGCTCAAACGCAAACCGGTGGCTTCCTCGCCCGTCTGAAACAACGTTTGTCCGTCTCCCAGTGCAATGAGGCCGAGGCCGCGGTCGTATTCGTACATCCCCGCGCTAAACAGACCAGCCACCGTAAAGCGTCGCATCCGCGGTACGATGCCCGCCGGAGTGACGCGCCCCTGGGCGACGACGGCGATAACCTTATCGCCGATTGTCACGCCCAGCTGCTCGGCAAGCGCGCTACCGAGGACGATGTTGTAGCTACCCGGTGTCAGCACCGACAAGTCCCCCGCTAGCATCAGTTCCGGGATTCGGGAGACGGTAGCCTCCAATATCGGATCGACGGCTCGCAGCGCCGCGCCGCTCGAACGCTCCCCTTGGATCAGCACTCCCTGGCCTTCGACGAACGGCGCTGCGGCAACCACCTCATCGTTTTCCAGCGCGCGGTCACGCAGGCTCTGCCAATCAGGCAGCGGGCCATCATAGCCATTGATCGTCGCGTGCGCGGTCATACTCAAAATGCGCTCTTGCAATTCACGCTCAAAGCCGTTCATGACAGATAACACCACTACTAATACCGCAACCCCCAGCGCAATCCCAATCATCGAAACCAGCGAAATAAACGAAATAAACCCATTGCCACTCCGTGCCCGAAGGTAGCGCGCCGCTAGGTTGATTTCGTAGGGCCGAAACACCCGCTACTCGTAACGGAGCGCGCGCGCGGGCGCAACGGCGGCCGCGCGGCGGGACGGGTATAGGGTTGCCGCTAAGGTAAGCAGGAATGCCACCGCCGGAATCATGACGACATCGAACCAATGGATTTCGGCCGGAATAGCCGTGACGTAGTAGACGTCGCCGGGCATGATTTGAAACCCGAACGTCTGTTCCATCCACGGCACGATAACGTCAACGTTAATCGTCAATACGAGGCCCAGCAGGGTGCCGGCAACGACGCCGACGAGACCGATGACCGCGCCCTGGAAGACAAAGATGCGGCCCACCCGCTGCGGCGCCAAACCCATCGTCCGCAAGATAGCGATATCCTGCTCTTTATCGGTGACGACCATCACCAACGAAGCCACAATATTGAATGCGGCCACGGCAACAATGAGTAACAACAGCACGGTCATCATCGTTTTCTCGATACGAATTGCCCGGAAGTAGCTGCTGTTCTCGATTGTCCAGTCCGAGTAAGTCAATCCATCCGCCAGCATAGCCCGCACCGCCTTGCCGACAGCGCCGACCGACAGGGGGTCCGCTAGCGATAGGCCGATGGCGCTAGCGCCGTTGTCCCAGCCGTAGACCCGCCCAGCATCCTGCAGATGAATCAATGCCAGTCCGTCATCGTGATCTTGGATTCCCGCCTCGAAAACACCGCTTACCGTGAAACTCGTCAGTTTCGGTCGCAGCCTGCCCTCGCGCATCTGAGGAACCAACAGGCGCACGCGATCGCCGACGACCACGCCAAGCTTAATGGCCAGCACACGCCCGACGATGATGTTGCCCGCCCCCGCTTCGAGATCATCGAGACTGCCCTCCAGCATGAACTCGCCAACCCTCGACATCCGCCGCTCCGATTCAGGCAGCACGCCGCGCACCAGCGCCGCGTTGAGGTTACGGCCAACAGCGAGCATGCCCTGGATCGCGGCGTATGGCGCGGCATGTTCGACCCCGGGCAGCGCCTCGAATCGAGCCGACCATGTGCTCCAGTCCCGGATTGGACCCTCGGGCTGACTCACATTGATGTGCGCCGCCATGCTCAGCAGGCGATTGCGCAATTCGGATTCGAACCCGTTCATCACGGATAGGATGACGATCAGGCTGGCCACGCCAAGGGCGACGCCAATCATGGAAGCGAGGCTAATAAACGAGACGTATTGACTGCGCCGCCGGGCCCGCAGGTAGCGTAAACCGATAAACGATTCGAGAGGGGCTGTCATGGCGCGCATTAAAGCACACTCAGCCTACCCTAACCGGCAAGCGACGCATTAGCGTGATGGCATTCGGGGTGACATCCGCGCCATAGGCGAGAATGTCGACGCCGAGGCGCCGCGACTGTTTAAGCGTCTTGGCATATTCGGGATCGATTTCCCACGCCGGACGAACTCGGTTGACGTCCGCGCGCTGGACACAGAAAACCAGGGCAGCCGCGTAGCCTTCACGCAGCAATTGTTGCAATTCCAGCAAGTGCCGCGTGGCGCGCGTACTCACGGCGTCCGGGAAAAACGCGTCGCGGTCCGTCACTGCGGCCGTTACGTTTTTTACTTCGACGAAGCACGGCGGCCTGCGGCGGTGGCCGGAAAGCAGGAAATCCAGCCGACTCGCCCGATTGTCGAGGGACACTTCGCGACGGATTTCCCGGTAACCGGCGAGCGGCTTGATGACCCCCGCCCGGAGTGCTTCCTCCACCAGCCGGTTGCTGCGCCCGGTATTGATGCCCACGAGCACGCCTGGCAGGCTCTCCACCAACTCCCAACTCAACGGGTACTTGCGCTTGGGATTGGTGCTGGGCAGCAACCAAACCCGCGACCCGGGTGCCTGGCAGCCCAACATCGACCCGGTATTGGGCGTATGCACCGTGGTTTCAGTCCCGTCCTGCAAGGCCACATCCGCCAGGAAACGCTTGTAACGGCGAATCAAGGTCGCGGGCACCAGGGGCGTTTCAAAATCCAATATCCCTTCCTTTATCAATAAGTTGTATCATTGACTTCAAGTCCCGCCTAGTCCGGCAGGCGGGGCGGCGGAAACTGTGACCCATGCCTCACTCTCGGCAGTGCGACATTGGGCACCGGTGACCCGGGGTGTACTATTTCAGCCGACGTTAAATGGAGCCTCATCAATGGTTCGCCTACGAGTTCTTTGTCTTATCGGTCTGCTACTCAGCGTTTCCGGCCACGCGGATACCCTCGAAATGAAGGGTATCGACACCGCGAACGGCCAAGCTCGGCCCACCCGTGGCATGAGTATGGCCGCCGTGGAGCAGCGCTATGGGACGCCCGCCAACCGGCGCGCAGCGGTGGGAGAACCACCGATCACTCGTTGGGAATATGCGGGTTTTACGGTTTATTTCGAACACCAATTCGTCATTCATTCGGTCGTCAATCGCTAGCACTGGTTGTCAGGTGGCCCGACGCGGGCCACCCATTCCCGCCTGTTCCACCTGCCTTCAGCGCCGTCGATTAGTCTCGGCCGAGACCGCGAGTATGGAATAATGGCCGTTTTGCCCGCCTCGGACCACCGTGGCGGGCCAACGAGTGCCACCTGGTGAGTTTCAATCCCCTTGCAACCGAGCTGGAGCAGATCATCGCTGCGGCTCGCGGCCCACATATCCAGTGCGGACAGGTTCACGGCAGCTCCCGTAGCCTCGTGCTGGCGGCGCTGTCGACCCAGAGTTCACCACTGTTGGTGGTCGCCCCCGACTCGCGTGAAGCGGAAGCCATCGCAGCAGAGCTAGGCTTCTTCGCGCCGGATCTCGAGCCCGCGATCTTGCCGGACTACGAGACGCTGCCCTACGACATGTTTTCGCCCCACCGGGAACTCATCGCGCGGCGCCTCAGCGCGCTTTGGAGCCTTACCCAGGGCGCCGGAGGTCCGATCATCGTCGCCGCAGAATCACTGCTCACCCGCCTGCCGCCGGTGGATTTCATCCTGGCCAACGCGCTCAACGTTCGCCGGGGGGACCAGTTGGATCGAGACCGCCTACGCGCGGCACTGGCCGGCCAGGGCTATATTCACGTCGACCAGGTGATGGAACCCGGGGAGTTTGCCGTCCGGGGTTCGCTCATGGATCTATTCCCCACGGGCGCGACCATCCCCGTACGGCTGGACTTTTTCGATGATGAAATCGAGGCACTCCGGCCCTTCGACCCCGAGACCCAGCGCTCACAGGAAAAGCTCGATGCCATTCGCATCCTGCCCGCGCGGGATTTTCCCACTGACGAAACCGCTATCCAAGCGTTTCGGGGCCGATTTCGAGATCGCTTCGAGGGCAACCCGAACGAGGCCCTACCCTATCGGGAAGTTTCCGCGGGTCATCTGCCCGGCGGAATCGAGTACTACCTGCCGCTGTTTTTCGACACCAGCGCCAGCCTCATCGATTATTTGCCGCCGACGACACGGGTGGCAATCGTCAATGCCAGCACGGACAAGCTGGATGATTATTGGGCCGACATTCAAGCGCGCTACGAACGCATGAGCGGCGACCGCGAACGGCCGCTCCTCAAACCCGATGAAGCCTTCGTTCCGCCGGCACAAATAACGGCTTATCTGGAAAAAACCGCGCGCGTGAATATCGGCAGCCACAAGTTTCCGCGGCCGCGGCCGCCGCGCCACAACTTGGCCACCGAGCACAGCCTCGGGTTGTTGGAATCCGTGGAACCCGGCATCAAAGTCCCCAAGCTAAAACCGAGCGTGCGGGCCCTCATCGCCGCCGAATCTCCAGGCCGGCGCGAGGTGCTGAAGCAAATGTTGCGTGACCGTGGCTTGGCTCCGCAGCCGGTGAAAAACTGGGACGAGTTCGCGACCAACACGGCGCAAATAGCCATAACGGTGGCGCCATTAAACGAAGGCTTTGCCCTATCCAAGGCCGGCGTGGCGGTGATTGCCGAGGCCCAGCTCGTCCCGGATCGTCCGCGTCAGCGGCGTCAACGGCGCCAGCGCGTCGACCCGCAAGCCATCATCAGAGAACTCAACGACCTGAAACACCGCGCGCCGGTGGTCCACGAGGAATACGGCATCGGACGTTATTTAGGCCTCAGCACACTGTCGGTGAACGGCCTCGTCACCGAGTTTCTCACACTGGAATACGCCGGCGGGGACAAACTCTATGTGCCGGTACAGAACCTGCATCTCATCAGCCGCTACACAGGCGCGTCAGAAGACACCGCCCCGTTGCACCGCCTCGGCAGCGACCAATGGGCGCGCGCCAAACGCAGGGCGGCGGAACGCATTCGGGATGTTGCGGCAGAGCTGCTCAATGTCTACGCTCGGCGCGCGGCCCGGCAAGGCATGGCCTTCCCGCTGGAGGAAGATGCCTACCAGCGCTTCTGCCTCGAATTCCCCTTTCAGGAAACCGAGGACCAAACCACGGCCATCGAGGAGATCGTCGCCGACATGATGGCGCCTCGGCCCATGGATCGCCTCGTTTGCGGCGATGTCGGTTTCGGCAAGACGGAAGTCGCGCTACGCGCCGCCTTCATTGCCGCGCATGGCGGGCACCAAGTGGCCCTCCTGGTCCCGACGACCTTGCTCGCCCGGCAGCACTATCAGACCTTTGCAGACCGGTTCGCCGACTGGCCGGTGAACGTCCGACTGTTGTCGAGATTCACCCACGGCAAGGCCACTAAGGAAATTCTGGAAGGTATTGAGCAGGGCACCGTGGACATCGTCATCGGTACCCACAAATTATTGCAATCCTCGGTTAAGTTCCGAAACCTCGGCTTGGCCATCATCGACGAGGAGCATCGCTTCGGAGTTCGGCATAAGGAACGCCTGAAGGCACTACGAGCCGATGTGGACGTGTTGACCCTCACGGCCACGCCGATTCCCCGCACCCTCAACATGACCCTCGGCGGCCTGCGAGATCTGTCGCTCATTGCAACCCCGCCGGCTGAAAGACTCGCCGTGCGAACGTTTGTAAGCCAGCATCACGAGGGACTCATCCGCGACGCGGTCTTGCGCGAAATCCACCGCGGCGGACAAACCTATTTCGTCCACAACCGCGTGGAGAACATAGACGCCGTCGCGGCAGACCTGCAAAAGCTGCTGCCCGAGGCGACGATTCGCGTGGCTCACGGGCAAATGTCCGAGGCGCAAATCGAACCAGTCATGCTGGATTTCTACCACCGGCGCTTCGACGTACTCGTGTGTACGACGATTATCGAAAGCGGCATTGATGTGCCCTCGGCCAACACCATCATCATCAACCGCGCGGACCGTTTCGGGCTGGCCCAACTACATCAGCTTCGCGGCCGTGTCGGTCGGTCGCATCATCAGGCCTACGCGTACCTCATCACACCACCGACCAATGCCATGACGGCGGACGCGGTGAAGCGCCTGGAGGCTATCGAGGCGCTGGAAGATCTAGGAGCCGGCTTCACGCTGGCGACCCACGACTTGGAAATTCGCGGTGCGGGCGAATTGCTAGGCGATGAACAGAGCGGTCAAATTCAGGAGATCGGTTTTGCCTTGTACAGCGAGCTGTTGGACCGGGCGGTGGACGCGCTCCGCGCTGGGCGCGAGCCGGACATGGAGAATCCGCTGCAGACCGGCACCGAAGTCAATTTAGGGTTGGCGGCGCTGATTCCGGCAGACTACATGCCGGATGTACATATGCGGCTGGTGCACTATAAACGCATCGCCAGCGCGGTCGATGAGAATGCGCTGCGTGAGCTACAGGTTGAGTTCATCGACCGATTCGGCTTGTTGCCCGAACCCACCCGCAACTTGTTCGTCATCACGGCCCTCAAATTACTCGCCGAACGCTTGGGCATCGGGAAGATCGAAGCGAGCGCTGCGGGCGGCTATCTGAAATTTGCCGCTGAAGCGAAAATCGATACCCTGGAGTTGGTCAGGATGGTCGAGCAAGAAGGCGAGCGGTTCCGCCTCGATGGCGCATTCAAGCTGCGCTTTAGCTGGGAGGCCGACGCGGATGAGGACCGTTTTGAGGCATTGAGGAAGCTGCTGAAGCGACTGGATCCAGAGACTAGCGCGAGTGTCGCTGCGTAACCCCGTTCAGGAACGTCAGCCAGGCTGGCCTTCCGACGCCACTCGCACCACAATACGCCTTCCCGCCCTATCAGGAATCCGCGACAACCATGCCGGCAGTTCACCCTATTAAAGACTCTCTCCACAAACTGGGCGGGTTACTGCTCGCGGCCGTGTTATTGCCGGTAGCCGCCCAAGATCTGCCGCTCGAAGAAGCCGAACCCCTGGAACGCTTTGAAGTCGAATTACTGATCTTTGCCTACCGTGACGTGATCGCCAACGGAGAAGAACTGAGTCCCCGACCCAAACCTGCTCCGCCCGCACCAACGTCGTCGCTCGACACAATCGAAGAAATCGCGCCGCCCACCATCGCACGACTGCCCGAAGGACTACCACCGAAGATCCGGGTTCAGAATTTGCTCAACGGTCAATTACTCATGACGGAAGAGCAACAGCGTATCCAACGGGTCGACGCCTACAATCTACTGGTGCATGCCGGCTTCAGCCAAGAAGGCGTGGAAGAAGAATGGGCGGTACCGGTCTCCGTGCGGCGTCTCGGTGCCCCAACCCAGCTGGACGGGACGATAAGGCTGCATCGCGGCCGCTTTCTGCATGTCGGGTTGGACCTCACTTTGGATACGAACACGGGCCTACAAGACTTTTCTCAGCCATACCGCCTGAAGCAGCAACGGCGCCTCCGTAGTGGCGAAGTCCATTATTTCGATCATCCCGCGTTGGGTGTCGTCTTAACAGTGAGGCCGGAGCCGGAGCCCGAGCCCGAACCCGAACCGGAAACGATGGACGTGAACGGGCCAGCGCAGTCGTAACGGCGGCGCACGCCTCAGAGGGCTGCGGCGGCGGACGCAATCAGAGATTCGATGCTGTCTTCCGCCGTGGGAATACCGCCGGCCACGCTAGTGTCGACGACAATAAACTTTTCCGGCGAGCGCGGATTGTGCAGCGCCATGCCGCGCACTTGATCCGCGATGTTGCGTGCGAATTGCGCCGATTCCCGCTCAGCCTGACCCAATACTAAGGCAACGAAAGTCTCGGCGTCGAGACGCGCGCATAAATCGCCGGCGCGCCGCAGGCCCCCGCCAATTCGACCGCCGACCATGCGCAAACAAGACTCGGCAGCTTGGTTACCGAAAGTCGTGCGATATAAGTCCAGGTGTGCAATCCGGAATAAAAGGATGCATAACTGAGTTTTCTGGCGACGCGCGATACCTAGGTCCCGATTGGCAAGACTCCGAAACTTGGCGATATCCAGCAACCCCTGGGCATCGGTTCGATCGACCGTGCGATTCGGTTTCGCGGCGGAAGCCTGCCAATCCTCGGCAGCCCGCATCCGGCCCAGGTAGTAACGCACCCCGCCTCGGGTTTCCCGCAGCGGCGCAAGTTGCAGGTGATTGAGAAACGGGCTGCCGTCCTTGCGGTAATTTATCAGTTGCACCGCGCAAGCTTGCGAGTCGGCTACCGCTTTGCGAAGCGTCGCGATTTGGGCGGGATCGGTCTCCTCGCCTTGCAAGAAGCGGCAGTTTTGGCCCACGACCTCGTCGCGGCCATAACCCGTAAGCTGCTCGAACGCGGCATTCACATAGATGATCGGATGGTCCGACCCATTGCGATCCGTGACCACCAGCGCATCTTCATCAAGGGCAAGAATTTGCTCGAGAAGATGACGGCTAAGACGTTGCATGGACACTACTTCGCGGGAATATTTGGACTATTGTGGACCGCCGACGCCTAGCGTCAAGGCCGTGGTTCACGACTTGACTGAGACTGCCCCACCAACGCCACCAGCAGGCGGGCGACCGCCTCGAATCCGACCCGACTGTGCTCGGCGATTTGTCCGTGAATGCCCTCCCCGCCAGGACCGCGCCCCGCTGCCCAATTGACCGCCACGGCACAACTCACATATTGGATGCCCAGTTCACGAGCGAGGCCGGCCTCGGGCATCGCGGTCATCCCCACCATGCAGCAGCCGTCTCGGGCCAAACGCTCAATCTCAGCCGCCGTTTCCAGACGGGGCCCCTGGGTGACGCCGTAGACGCCGCCAGTGCGGACCGCAACGCCGGCGCGCTGCGCAGCGGCCTCAGCGTCCCGCGTCAACTCGGCATCGAACGGATATTCGAACTCGACGTGCTTGAGTGCATTGCTGCCATCCGAAAAGCTGTGCTCGCGGCCATGGCTGTAGTCGATCAATTGATCCGGCAGCGCCAAGCTCCCCGGCGGAAACTCGGCAACCAGGGTTCCGACCGTGTTGACCCCAAGGCAGCGGCGAATACCCGCCGCGTGCAGTCCCCATAAATTGGCGCGGTAGTTCACCTTGTGGGGCGGAATCCGGTGGTCCGGACCGTGCCGACGCAGCGCGACAAGCTCATCGCCCGCGACATCCAGCCATTCGAGTTCTGCCGACATCTGACCGAAGGGCGTGTCCAGTCGCTCGCGGCGGCGCGGGCTGAATGGCAACAAGTCGATTCCTGATCCACACAACATCGCCAGCATCGTCAATCCTCGAGTACGCGTATGTCAGCCAACCCGCGCCAATAGCCGCGGTAGTCCATGCCACAACCGAAAACGTAACCACCCCGCATCTGCAAACCCACGAAGTCCACATCGACCCGGCGTTCAGCGGATTGTTTGCACAATAGAACCGCGGTATGCAGGCTAGCGACGCCATCCGCTTGTAGTCGCGCCCGCAACGCTTCGATGGTGACGCCCTCGTCGAGGATGTCATCCACGAGCAGTATGTGTCGGCCAGCCAGAGCCGGACTAGGCGCTTTCACCCAGTGGAGTTCGCCGCCCTTCAATGCGTCGCCATAACGTGTGGCATGCACGTAGTCCAGCTCGCACGGGAATTCGACGCGTTTGAGCAACTCGACCGCCGTGACCATGCCTCCCGTCAAGACGGCGACGATCACGGGGTTTGCGTCGGCGAGTTCCGCCGTGACCTGCTCGGCTAACCGATCATAGGCCTCTGCCACCTCGGTCGCCGAGAACAGCACGCTGGATCGCGCCATCGCCGACTGGGGCGATTCGGACATCGACATGTTTTAGCCTTCCAAAGACAGTGCCGGCGGCTGGTCGAGTTCCGCCACGCGTTGCTGGGCGTCGAGCCATTCGGCACTTGTCTGAAGTGTGGACCAATCCCAATCGCGGCGGCGGCGCAGACGCATTAAGCGCAATTGGCTGCGAGGATTCGCTTCTAGCCGCAAACGCTCCAGCACGGTCACCACGTCGTCGGGGGCATTGCAAATCAGCGCCATATCGCAGCCGGCCTCCAAGGCGACCTCGACCCTCGCCACCATGTCGCCGACGCTGGCGGCACCGGCCATGGATAGGTCGTCGGAAAAAATGGCGCCTTTGAAACCGAGTTCGCCACGCAACTGGGTCCGCAGCCACCAAGCGGAAAAGCCGGCCGGCCGGGGATCAACGCTGGAAAACGCGACATGGGCAGCCATCACGCCGGCCAGCCCATTGTCGATTAAACGGCGATAGGGTTCCAGGTCGTCTAATAATTCGGAGAAGGGGCGGCGATCCTCGGCCACCTGCAAGTGAGTATCCGCCACCACGCCGGCGTGGCTTGGGAAATGCTTAGCAACGGCCGCCATGCCCGCAGCCTCCATACCCTGCATATACGCTAACGCCAACCTGGCGACGACGGCGGGTTCCGAGTGCAGCGCACGGTCGCCGATAACGTCACATAAGCCACGATCCACATCCAGCACCGGCGCGAAACTGAAGTCCAATCCCAGCGCACCCACCTCCGCCGCCATTAACCAACCGCTGGCGTGCGCATAACGTAAACTGGCAGAACCCTGGGCATCGTAACAGTGCCCTAACGCCCGCATCGGCGGGAGCGTCGTTAGCGGCGCCTGAAAACGCTGTACGCGCCCGCCCTCCTGATCGACCGCGATCAGCAACTCCGGCTCGCGCAAAGCATGAATTTCCGCCACCAACTCCAACACCTGTTCCGCCGATTTGAAATTGCGTTTGAACAGGATGACCCCGCCCACCAGCGGGTGCTTGAGAAGATCGCATTCGACGCGGGTGAGTTCTGTCGCGCGAATATCGATCATGAGTGGCCCTAGGGACATCAGGCTAATCCTCGGTGATCTCGACGGGCGTGCCCGCAGGGGTGATGTCGAACAGTGTTATCACATCCGCATTACGCATTCGAATACAGCCGTGGGAGCCTGGCACACCCATCGGCTCGGCCTCCGGCGTGCCGTGTATGTAGATGTAGCGGCGCATCGTATCGACGTCACCGAGGCGATTGCGGCCGATTTCGGTCCCCGACAACCACAGAATACGGGTCAGGATCCAATCCCGCCGCGGGAATCGCGCCGCCAATTCCGAGTCATAGATCTCACCGGTATGGCGGCGCCCGACGAACACGGCGCCCGACGGCGCAGCAGTGCCAATTTTAGCGCGCACGACGTGCAGGCCCCGCGGGGTACAGCCGCTGCCGAAGCGCTCTCCGGCGCCCGCCACGGCGGTGGACACGGGGAAACACCGCTCCTTTCCTGCCGCGCCACTCCAACGCAACTGTTGTTTGGCAAGATCTACTTGGATATGGGGTTTCACGGACCCTCCATGCCGTCATCATACCAGCAGCGCAATCCGGTCAAGGGACAAACAAGGCCATCGTCTCGACATGGTTGGTATGGGGAAACATGTCCACACCCAGCACCGTGGACAACTTGAATCCCTGTGCCTGTAAGCCGACGCTGTCGCGCGCAAGCGTGCCCGGATGACATGACACATATAAAATTCCGCGCGGCTTCAGGCGACCGATCCCCTCCACCATCGCCGCGGCGCCGGTACGCGGCGGATCCAGTACGACCA
>JAHEKG010000066.1 GCA_024638475.1 Rhodospirillales bacterium
GCCGTAGACGCCGGTGCCTAATGACCGAGGCTGATCACGGTTGCTGAGGTAGTGAAACGATCGTTCGAATTGACCGACGATGAGATTGAATCCCGCGTAGCGGTCTTGTCTCTCGCCGACCGCTTGGGCGAACATTTCGCTGGAGTCCTGTGATGCCAAGAAATCCGTAACCAGGTCACCCCGGGACTCCGGACGATCTTGTGGCACGGGGTCGCGAAAGTTGGTTACCGCCCCGAGGCGGCCACGATCGTCAACGGCCAACCAGGTACCGCCACGGAGGAGGTCGCGGCCACCAACGATCCCGGGGTGCTGTGGCCAATAATCCGCCGCCGCTGTTGGCCGGTCATGCAACTCGTCGCGATTGGCAACTATCACCAGCGGGTAACGGGTTGATTGATTCAACGCGAGGACTATCAAGCACACGGACCTTAGCCCCAGCGCTGGTTCGCGGTCAGGTCTCTGAGGGCGGGCCCGTCAGCCTGATCGAACCATGTTGCGATCAAATGGAATGCGATCGACATGGTGGGCGGAATACGCACGCTGTTGGCGGCTATTTCTTCGCGGCTAAACCAGCGCGCATCAGCCAGCTCCTGATCATTGAGCGCAATCTGACTGCCGTTTTCCGCCAGCGCATGAAACCCGACCATGAGCGAGGTCGGAAACGGCCAGGGCTGCGACGCGAGGTATTTGACTTCGCCAACGTCGACATTGGTCTCCTCTTTGACTTCTCGCCGCACGGCGTCCTCCAGGCTCTCGCCGGGCTCTACAAAACCGGCGATGGTGGCGTACTGATTTTCAGGCCAACTGGCCTGTCGGCCCAGCAAGCATTCATCGCCGCGATGAACTAGCACGATGATGGCAGGATCGACTCTGGGGAACTGTGCGTTGTCTTCGCCGCCGATGAGTTGGTGCCCGCCCCGGGTGACGATATTGGCTTCGCCACTGCGCCCACAGTAACGGTGCCGCGCATGCCACTCCAACATCCCCTTAGCGTACGCGACGATGGCGGCCTCCGCTTCCGGGAGCCGGGTGGCGTTGCGCCAGAGTTCGACGAAGTGCGGTTGGTCGATGCCGTCCCGCTGCCCGGGGTCGATTTCGATCGCGAACAATGCCCGGCCCGCGTCTAGGCCTAAGAACACGGGCGGCCGGGACGTTGTCCCGAGTTCGACCAACTGAGCCGGGTTCAGGTAGCGTAATCGCCAGGGTACGGTGTCGTGCACCAGGCAGTGACCGCCCGAAAATATCACCAGCCCAGTGGTCGGGTTTTTCAGCGCGGCGGCTAGGAATGCGGGGTCCTGGCGTTTGTGGGCGGCCCGATCAAGCTGATTGGCGGCGAAAGCGAAGGAGTCCATGCAGATTACTATCCGGTTAGCCGGCTCCGAAAGCAAAGGGGGCGACGCCTAGCCGGTGCCGCCCCCTAGCCATTGGCGCGTCCTTACGTTAACGGGTTTTGAGCAGGTCCCTGATTTCACCCAGCAGCTTCTCCTCGGCGGAGGGCTCCGGCGGCGCGGGCGGCGGCGCGGCCTCCTCCTTGGCCTTCATGTTATTCATGGCCTTGACGACCAGGAAAATGGCAAAGGCGATGATGACGAAATCCACGACCGTTTGAAGGAAATTGCCGTAGGTGAGTACCGGTGCGCCGGCTGTTTTCGCGGCCGCCAAGGTTTCGTGGCCCGCGGAGCCGAGATTCAGGAACAGATTGGTAAAATCGACGTTGCCCGCCAGTAGCCCAATCGGCGGCATCAGGACGTCACTGACAAAGGAGCTGACGATCTTGCCGAACGCCCCCCCGATCACAATACCGACCGCCATGTCGACGACATTGCCACGCATCGCGAAGTCTTTGAATTCACTTAACATATCCACCCCTTATTGACTTGTAGGTTGTTATTGACCGGGCAGATTGTGGCGAGAGCCCTACGAGTTTGCAACCGGGCCGGCTAGGTCTGGCACAGGGGGCAGGCATCCCCAGCCAGCGCGAGGGCATCGAAGACGTACCAGCTTTGGCAGTCCCTGCAGCGGTGCGAGCCCAGCTCATCGCCGCCGACGAGGTTACGGTACAAGTTCCATAGCGATTCGAAGCTGAGACGCGGCTCGGCGACCATGGCCAGATAGGTTTCATGGGTCTGGCAGAGCCGTTGGCCGAGTTCCAGGCGCGCGTGGGGTGCGGAGCGCGTGGGGCGGCGTTCGCCGTCCAAAATGCCGCAACTGGCCATCAGGGCGACCACCGCACTGGACTCCAGCCGTAACTCCCGCGTCTTCACCAAGGGGGTGATTTGGCTAGGCGATTTGCCTCGCCGGCGGCGCACGGGGCTCGCGTCGTGCTTGAAATAGCTGGCGTAGAGCTTGCGAATCCGGTCATCGCTGAGGTCGGTGAGGTAGCGAATCGTGCCCGTTCGGGCCTCGTGGCCGATGAGCCGGAGGGCCAATTCCAAGCGGATTCGCTCGTTTCGATAGCGGTCGTCGGTGGCGCGCATCTCGTGTTTCTTCACAAAGACTGAATTTTGAGGTTGTAGTATAGGATTACCATAAATGGTAATTTATGACCATATATGGTTTTTTCGATCAATTTTGCGGATGCTTGGGGGTAGGGCAGCGTGGATTTCAGGGCGCCGGGGCAGGCGGAAATGTCAGAAGTACACCAGCTCAATGGGCTGTTCTTACGGCTGGTGCACCAGGCGGCCGAGGCCGGGCAGCCGGTTTTAGGGTTTCCCGCGGAACTGCTGGTGGCGTTTGCGGCACTGGATGGGCCCGCGCTGCAGCGCATCGCAATGGTGCCACGTTGCGTGTTTGTGTACACCCTCGATGCAGGGCAGGGCCACGTGCCGCTGTTGCCACCGAACCCATGGGAAAGTGCCCGCCGAGCCTTTGCCCAGGCTGCGCTCCATGCCGCCTGGACCGCGGCTCGTTATTCCAGCGCCTTCGCGCGGGCACTCTATGGTCTTTCCGCGGAGCCCGTCCGTCGACTGCGCACCTTCGGTGTCGACGACCTCGTCAGCCAAGCGGCCCATCCGGGTGTCATTAGTTGTGGTTTTGATAGCGTGCCCGGTATCTGGGATACGTTGGTCACATCGCCACCGCAACCGCCGCCCCGCAGCTTGGTCCTTGCCATGATCGTCGCGGGCCGAGGCGCCAGCGTTATGGCCAAGCCGCGAGTCGCAGCGGGATTACCGCGTTAGATCCGTCATTTCTAGCCACGACTGGTTCTGGCGAGCCCGTCCAGTAGAATACGCAACCCCACTGCACCGACTGCACGGAGCCGACTCCTCTTGGACGCGCTGGTTATCAAACGATTGACGAAGACCTACGGCAATGGCCTCCAGGCGCTCAAAGGCATCGATTTGACGGTCCCGGAGGGCGACTTCTTTGCCCTATTGGGCCCCAACGGCGCCGGCAAGACGACGGCCATCGGCATCGTCACATCGTTGGTGAACAAGACGTCGGGATCGGTGCAGGTATTCGGCTACGATCTTGACCGGCAGCGGGAAGCGGCCAAGCTGCAAATTGGCGTCGTTCCCCAGGAAGTGAACCTGCATATGTTTGAAACTTGCCGGCGCATTCTTATCAATCAGGCTGGTTACTATGGTGTGCCGCGTCGCGTCGCTGCGGCGCGGGTGGAAAAATACTTGCGCGCGCTACGCTTGTGGGACCGCCGTGACGACATCGCGCGCAGCCTTTCCGGGGGCATGAAACGCCGTCTGATGATCGCCCGGGCGCTTATTCATGAGCCGCGACTGTTGATCTTGGATGAGCCAACCGCGGGAGTCGACATTGAAATACGTCGATCGATGTGGGAATTCATGCGTGAAATCAATGAAGCCGGGGTGACGATTATCTTAACCACGCACTATCTGGAGGAAGCGGAGAGCCTTTGCCGTGATATTGCGATTATCGACGAAGGATTGATTATCGAAAACGACAGCATGACAAACGTCATCAGAAAACTACAGACCGAGTCTTTCGTATTGACACTAGAGAAAGCGGTCCAGTCCGCCCCGGATCTCGACGGCTATCCCGTGGAATTGCGCAACGAGCACGAAATCGAAGTGACCTTATCAAAGGGACAGTCGTTGAATAGTTTATTCGACGTATTGTCGAAAAAATCGCTGCACGTCGTCAGCATGCGTACCAAGACCAATCGCCTCGAGGAGCTTTTCATGGGTCTCGTCGAACAAAAAGATCGGCCTAGTGAGCTTCACTATGACTGAAACGACGCTACCCGTAACCAAGGGCGGTGCCCAGCAAAGCTTGTTGCGGATCAACTTGATCGGCCTGCTGACGATTGTACGCAAGGAAGCTCACCGTGTGCGGCGGATCTGGGTGCAAACCATCGTCCCGCCGGTGATCACAATGACCCTCTACTTTGTCATCTTTGGAACTTTGATTGGCCGCCGCATTGGGGAAATGGACGGGGTTCCTTACATGAACTACATCGCGCCCGGATTGATCATGATGAGTGTAATCACTAATTCCTTTGGCAATGTCGTATCGTCTTTCTTCAGTGCCAAGTTGCAGCTGTTTCTAGAGGAAATGTTGGTGTCGCCTTTGTCCTACGCAACAATCGTGCTGGGTTTCGTTGCCGGCGGGATGATTAGAGCCATGTCGGTCGCCGTGATCGTGACAGCGGTAGCGCTATTTTTTACCAATCTCGACGTCGCGCATCCGTTTATTACGCTCAGCATCATTCTGTTGACCGCGATGGTATTCTCCTTAGCGGGCCTTATTAACGCCATCTTCGCCAATAAGTTTGATGACGTTTCGATCTTCCCTACCTTCGTGCTAGCACCACTGACTTATCTGGGCGGAGTATTTTTTTCGATCTCTCTACTGTCACCGGTTTGGCAGAAAGTAGCGTTGCTGAACCCGGTCCTTTATATGGTCAATGGTTTCCGTTATGGCATGTTGGGCGTGTCGGACATTGATATTCGTGTCGCCTACGCGATTATCCTCGTGTTCTTCGTTGTGCTGTTTACCACCGCGATGGTGTTGCTGAAGCGCGGCACCGGTATTCGCCACTGAGCGCCGGCCATGTGCGGCCGCTTCGCGTTTCATATCACTAGCGAGGAACTGGCTAAGTACTTCGGTCTGTCTAAAGATATCGCGCTACCGGCCCGTTTCAACGTCGCGCCCAGCCAGCCGGTCCCCGTGGTGCGCCTGAATCGAGAGGGCGAGGTAAAACTCTCCGAGATTCGCTGGGGGCTAATCCCATTTTGGGCCAAGGACAAGGCGATCGGCGCCCGCATGATCAACGCGCGCGCGGAAACCGTCGGCCAGAAACCGGCCTATCGCGCGCCGTTTCGGCGCCGGCGATGTTTGGTGTTAGCCAGCGGTTTTTACGAATGGCAGGCGACCGCCGCCGGCAAGGTGCCACACTACTTCAGCCACGAACAGGGCGAGCCATTGGCCTTCGCCGGGTTGTGGGATCGCTGGGAGGAACCGGGCAGCGAGGCCGTCGATAGTTGCACAATTGTGACGGTGCCCGCTGAAGGCGTCGTCAAGCCAGTCCACAACCGCATGCCGCTGCTACTGGCAGCATCCCAGCACCGTGGCTGGGTAGATCGAGATACGCCCCTGACGCAGCTCGAGGACTGGCTTGACGGCGCGGCCGCTCCGCCCCTGCGCAGTTGGCCCGTGGCTCGAACCGTCAACGACCCGCGGCATGATGGGGCAGAGCTCATACAGCCGGCGGGGTGAGCCGCCGCCCTTGCTTTACTCCATGGGCTGCACGGCGGCTACGAGCATGCCGGGTCCACCGTGTACGCCTAACGCGGCTCCGATCTCGGCGAGGTAATGCCGGCCCGTATTGGGTATCTGTGCGTCCAGCAGGTTCATTAACTGCTTTGCCGATCGCAGGTTGTCGCCGTGGCCCACGGCGATGCGGTATTGCTTGCGAGGGTCACAACGGCGCGCGACATGACGGGCGAATTTTTCGACGAGCCGACTGCGTCCCCACAATACTCGATTGGTTTTCACATTCCCCTGCACATCGTTGTACAGCACGGGGGTGACATGCAGCAGGTCTGCCAACAGCTTCCTGCTCGGCGGGACCCGACCGCCGCGCACGGCATAACTGAGATCCGGGACGATTCCGAAAGTGAGCGTTTCGGGAATCAGCCTCGCCAGAGTTTCAAGAATCTCATCCGCGGATAATCCCGCGGCGGCGCATTCGCCAGCGCAAATTGCGAGCAAGCCTTGGCCCAACGATACGTTGCGACTGTTGACCACCCTGACGCCATGGCCCGGGTCGAGGCGTTCGATTGCCGTTCGCGCGGCCTGCGCCGTGCCGCTGACTTTGTCGGTGAGCTGCACCGACACAACGGCGCCAAAGTGGCTATCCAGATATTCAAACATCCGCCGGAAGTCACCAGGCGGTGGTTGGGAGGTGCGCAGCGAGTCTTGGCTATGACTCACTCGGCGATACAGTTCCTCGAACGACAGTGATACTTTGTCGAGGTAGCTGTCCTCGCCAATGTGCACTCGCAAGGGTACGACGTGAATGTTCAACCTATTCGCCTCGTCTTGGGGCAGATCGGCCGCGGAATCGGTGATCACGGCCACGCCGGTCTTAGACCGCAGGGCCGCGGTCTGGCGCGTTAGGTCGTCGGCTTTCCGATTCGAAAGACCGCCGAATTCTCCCGCGATTTTGAAAACCTTGTCCGGCGCGTCGGTATGGATGTGGAGTTTTAGCCGTGTGACACCGCCGGCAATCACCATGCTGTTCCCGTATTCGGCAAGCGTTTCTCGCAGGAGGCGATGATTGAGTGACTCCCCGGTGACGATACATTCGGTGCAGAAGCGGTACGTTTCACCGGCGCTACTCGCGGTTGCCACTGCGGGCGCCATCTTCGGTAACGTAGAGATGGCACGGCCCTGGATGAGATTATTGATGCCCTGCACAATGGCGACGATGCCGGCGGCGCCGGCGTCGACGACGTTGGCCTTCGCGAGTACGTCCAGTTGTGTCTTCGTGGCCTGTAAGGCGCGCTCTAGATCCTCCGCCAATTGTGCAACGAGCTGATCGAAGCCTGCTTCCGGTTGCTTGGCCAGGAGTTCGACGGATCGCGCATGGGACACTTCCAGTATCGTCAGCATCGTGCCCTTGCGCGGGCGTTCGATTGCGTCTCGGGCGTAGCCGACGGCGACGCCGAGCGCATCTGCCCAGTGCTGGGGCTTTAACCGGATCCGCGCGCCCGTAGCATCGCTCAGGCCATGCAGAAATTGCGCGAGTATTGCGCCTGAATTGCCGCGGCAACCATCGAGGGCTGCATCCGCTAATTCCGTCAGGCTTTCGCCGATGGCCAGGGTTTTGGAATTCTGTACCACTTCGATCATCGCGCGCGCCGTGAGCGCGAGATTGGTGCCCGTATCGCCATCCGCCACGGGAAAGACATTGATACGATTGAGCAGATCCTCTTCGCCGATGAGTTGGGCGATACCGGCGCTGAGGGCGCGCCGCAGTCGCGGTCCGTCGAGATAGGCAATCATTGCGATTCAGTCGCGCGGCAACAACAAGCGCTGGCCTTGAAACGTTAGGAGGACGCCATCACTGGTGATCTCTTCCAGCCGCGGCCCCTCACGCAGTACTTCGCCCTCACGATATTTCCGCGCATTGATGAACACGAATCGTCCGGTGGGCTGAGGCGCAAACACGTGAATATCCAGATTCATGTGCGGCAAGCTAAGGCCGGCGGCCATGGCTTCAATGACCGTAAGGGGTTGCTCCCCGCCCGGGGGTCGCTCGGCCTGCTGTAACGAGGGTTCGACGGTTACGGTTCCCGCGGGGGCCGGGTCGGCCTCGCCCTGAGGAACCCCGGTGTCGATTGTCCGGCGTGCCTCCTGGGCCAAACTGCGCACCACGGGATCGTCGCCGCGTATTTTTTCATTGGCGGGCGGCGTCATGGCGGCTGTTGTCTCGGCCGGCTTGGCGCCCGGTTCCATCACCCACCAGGCGATGGCTACGGCCAACACCGCGGTTCCCAGCCCGGTGAGGACAAGCGCCACCCAGCCGGGCTGCCACCGGCGATTTGCACCGTTTGCGGTAACGGCGACATGTGGCGATGCTTGACGTTGCCGCTCATTCTCCGATTTTCGCAAGGCGTCGAGGATAAATGACACTATTTGGCCCTCGCCAACAGCGGTGTGGCGGCCTCATCGAGATCGGTCTGAATGAGTATTTGTGTTTGCGCACCAACCAACCCGTCGACCGTCAGCCGTCGCGCGCGCTGATAATTTTTCACGAGCGCTTCCAACGGGGGATCGTAGACCAACGCGTCTGCCATCTCGACCGATGTGCCCATGATTTGCACCAAGCTATCGCGTAACCAGGGTACCATGGCATCCCGCATGCCCGGGGCAAGCGCACGGATCGCATTGCCCGGCGGTTGCCACAACACCAGATGATCGCCGAACCAGTGGTTAGAAAGTTCGTCGAGACTGACGAGATAGCGACGTTCGCCGAACAACAGACTCGCTTGGTCACCTCGGAGACTATCCAGGACCGCTTGAAACTCGGCGCCATCCTGATCCGTAAGGGTCAGGATTGCCGGCCGATTGAGGCGGCGCAGGTGGGCCCAAGCACCCTGCTGAAACAAGCACGCTAAACCTTGATCGCGGGCCCACTCGCAGGGTGGTAGTTCGCCCCGTGTGTATTCCACACCCCAAAGTCGGAATAGGGTCTTGAAAGCAGTATCCGTGTCGGCTGCCAACCCGAGTCCGTCGAAAATCGGTTGTAACATGGAGGCCGGAGGCGTTTTGGCGGCAGCCGATGCTGACTCGGCGGGCGAAATTGTGGCCGGGTTGAGCGCACGCCAAAGCCCCACCGCCAGCAGTCCCAGGCCAGCTACGGCTAGCACCGCCATTCCGAGCTGGCGTCGGTCAAGGGGTCGCTTGCCCGTAACTTCCGCACCGGCGCGCCTCACAAGTGACGGACTCACCGTGCGCGTTTCCCGCGTATAGGCCGCCAACAATGCCCGATCAGCGATGACGTTGACCAGTCGCGGTACGCCCCCCGAAAGGCGGTAGATTTCGTTGTTCGCCTTCGCGGTGAATATCTCGTTGAGGCCGCCAGCCACTTTGAGCCGATGCTTGATGTAGCCAGATGTCTCGCTGCGAGACAGGGGTTCCAAGTGGTACCGCCCAGTGATGCGCTGTGCGAGCTGACGCATATCATTGCGGTCGAGCAGTTCGCGCAATTCCGGTTGGCCGATCAGGATAATCTGTAATAGCTTTTGCTTCGCCGTTTCGAGGTTAGTGAGCATGCGAACCTGCTCCAGT
Organism: Rhodospirillales bacterium; assembly: GCA_024638475.1. Taxonomy (GTDB): domain Bacteria; phylum Pseudomonadota; class Gammaproteobacteria; order Steroidobacterales; family JAHEKG01; genus JAHEKG01. The sequence continues at coordinate 9,274 of JAHEKG010000066.1, forward strand.
ACATCGGTACTCAGGTTCTGCGCTTCATCCACGATCACCACGGTGCGCCGCCCTTTGGCGTGGGCTTCGAGCAGATGCCAATTGAGCTTGTCGATGAGCGCCTTGGTAGTGACTTCTTTGGGTAGCTCGATTCCGAGTTCCTCGCAAATAGTTTGCAAGAACTCGATCGTCGTCAGTTGCGGGTTCAGCACGACGGCGACACTCGCCTGCTCGGGAAGCCGCTCCAACATCCCACGCACCAATGTGGTCTTGCCCGTGCCTACTTCGCCGGTAAGCTGAATGAAGCCGCCGCTCTCGGAAATGCCGTAGAGCAAATGCGCAAGCGCGTCGGCGTGTCGCCTACTCATATACAAGTAGCGCGGGTCCGGGGTTATCGAGAAGGGCTTCTCGTTAAGTCCGAAAAACCGGGTGTACACGTGGGCTACATCCTAATCAAGGATCGGCACAGTTTAACCCGTTCCCTAGCGATCGGGGGGCTTGCCGCCGGATAACTGGCGCGCCCGGCCTACCGAGGCGATCCCGAAGCGATCGCGGATGAGGTCGCCGGCTGCGTCCACTCCCTGCGCGGGCGGAGCCGGCTCGTAGGCCTCGAATAGGTCAGGCTCGGAGTCGTTGCGAAGGCCTACCGCCGCGACACCGAGGAGGCGCAGTTTCGTTTTGGGGTGTTCTCGCAACCAATCCTCTAGGAGTTCTCGGGCCAGCGCGTTGAACGCCTGGGTGTTCGCCGTCGGCTTTCGGAGCCTACGTTGCCGGGTGACGGTCGTGAAATCGGGCGTTCGCAACTTGAGCGTTAGGGTCGTCGCAGTCAGCCCCTTGGTCCGGGTTCTACTGGCAACCCGATCCGCCAGCTTCGATAGTTCGCGGTAGAGGTCCCGCCGTTCCGCGAGGTCTGTATCGAAGGTGGCTTCGGCGGAAAGGCTTTTTTCGGCCTGGCCGGTAACGATGGCCCGAGCATCTTCGGCGCGCGCGAGGCGTTGCAGTCGAAGGGCCGCCCTCGCGCCGACTAGGCGATCGAGGTCGGCGGGCTCCGCTCGGCGCAGGTCGCCTACGCTGCGCAGCCCGGCCGCCAGAAGCGGCCGACGTTGTTTCGGGCCCAGTCCGGGTAGCACGGACATCGGAAGGGGATCTAAGTAGCGGTGTACCTCTGTAGGCCGGATTTCCACGAGGCCATCCGGTTTGTTCATGTCGGAGGCTATTTTCGCCACTAGTTTGTTAGGGCCGATGCCGATGGAACACGTCAACCCGGTCAGATCGACGACCCTCGCCTTGATGGAGCCAGCGATTCGGGCGCCGTTCCCAAACAGCGTCAGGCTGGCCGTCACATCCAGGAAGGCCTCGTCCAACGAGAGGCCTTCGACCTGTGGCGTGAATTCACGAAATATCGCGAACAGGGCTTTGGATACATCGGCGTAAACCGACATGCGTGGCGCTACGATGTGCAATCGTGGGCAGAGTTGACGGGCCTTGGACACCGGCATTGCCGAAAAAACACCGAAACGACGAGCCTCGTAACTCGCAGCTGCGACTACGCTTCGAGGGCCGGCTCCACCGACGGCCAGCGGTACGCCTCTTAGTTGCGGATTATCGCGTTGTTCTACGCTAGCGTAGAAAGCATCCATGTCGACATGAATGATGGTCCGCACGGAAACTGCTACTCGAGAACAGTGACCGTAATCCTCGATGACATGACGGGCGGGTCGTGTGGAATATGTAAATAATCGCCCAATACAAGTTGCAGCGTATGCTCGCCCGGTGAAAGTGTAATGGCCGTTTGTGTCTGCCCGCTGCCGAAGTGGACGTGTTGTTCATCGGCCGGAACGGGTAGGTTCATCTGTGCGAGCTCGGTGTCGATGAGCAAGTGGTGATGGCCCGTATTGGGATGGGCGACGCCCGCAGGGGCAACGCCCATATTGCGCAGCCCGAATCGCACCACCACGGGGTTGCTCAAGGTCGCACCATCTTTCGGCGAGACGAAATAGACCTCGGCCCCTTTTGTCGCCGGCTGGCGCAACAATGCCGGCGCCGTAACCGCAGCGTTGACTTTCTCGGTTTGCGTTGGCGTCTCGGCTTGCTCGCATGCCGCGAGGGCAAGCACGGAAATCAGACCCATGATTGGGGTCAGCCATGTTTGTTTTGTCATCAGTGGCCTCTGAGTTCGAAACAGCTGTTTAGTAAAGGGGTTTACGCGCTAGCTTTTTTCTTCCTGCTCGATGCGGTTTTTTTTGCGGTCTTCTTCTTCTTGGCCGCTTGCGCGGGCTAGGTCCGCGGGGGCGAAATCGTCAACCCCAATTAGGGCGAGTACCTTGGAGTCGAATTCCCGCAGCCGACGGGCCTCTTCCTCAGTAAGAATCCCGGCTGCTTGCGCCGCGTCGATTTGTCCGGGAGTGTCATCGGCGCTAATCTGGCCGGCACGTTTTGCGTCGAATACCTTGCGTTCAATCGGCTTCACGGCCGTGGCGAGTTCTAACGCCTGCTGCAACAAGCCAACCGGATTATTCGGTTCTACAGTCTTGTAGATGTGCGCACACAGCCGCTCGCGCGATTCCGTGGGGTTGATAATGAGTTCTACCAGCTGTTGCCCTAATTCGTCGGACGGCGAAAAATAGGTCCGCCCGCGGGGGAAGACGAATCGCCTCAAGCCCCAAGCTACCCACCGATTGGGAAAGTTACGCAGAAACTTGTGCAGCTGTTCTTGAGCTTGGTAAAGGAGAAAACGGCAGCTCCACTCGACTAGGGGTAAATCTTCTTCACGCCGACCTTGGTTCTCATAGTGTTTTAGCACCATGGAAGCCAAATAGATGCAACTTAGTACGTCGCCTAGTCGCGCTGACAACAACTCTTTTCGCTTGAGGTCCCCGCCCAATACGAGCATCGCGATATCGGCGGACAATGCGAACGAAGCACTGTACCGGTTGATATGTTGATAGTAGCGGCGGGTGGGGCCGCTGCTGGGCACGTCGGTAAACTTGGCCAACGTCAACGCCATGACCAACGAACGCGCAGCGTTACCGATGGCATAGCCAATATGTCCGAATAGCGCGTGATCGAAAGCGGCGAGTCCGCGTTCCGCGTCGCTATCCTGGGCCGCCTCCATTTCCTTCAAAACGTACGGATGGCAGCGTACCGCGCCCTGGCCAAAAATAATCAGGCTGCGCGTGAGTATGTTCGCGCCCTCGACCGTGATCGCGATCGGAATGCTCTGATAGCCGCGGGCCAAGTAATTTTTCGGCCCCAGCATGATGGCTTTACCGCCTTGAATATCCATCGCATCGGCGGCGACGAGGCGCGCCATTTCTGTGTTGTGGTATTTGAGGATTGCCGATGGCACGGCTGGTTTCTCGCCGAAATCTACCGCGCCGCAGGTCACCTCGGTGGCGGCGGTCATGATATAGGTACTGCCGGCCATACGGGCCAGCGCTTCGCCGACCCCGTGGAATTTGCCGATCGGCAGGTTGAACTGACGGCGGATTCTGGCGTATGCGCCCGACGCATACACGGCTGCTTTGCTGCCGCCGACGGCGTTGCTGGGGAGGGTAATGCTGCGGCCCACCGACAACAGCTCGACGAGCATACGCCACCCCTGTCCCGCCATGGCGGGTCCGCCGATGATGGCATCGATGGGCACGAATACATCCTTACCGCGTATCGGTCCATTTTGAAACGGGATATTGAGCGGAAAATGTCGGCGGCCAATTTTCACGCCGGGTGTGTCCGCGGGAATGAGAGCGGCAGTAATACCGTGTTCATCCTGGTCGCCGATGAGGTGATCGGGGTCATAGAGTTTGAAAGCGAGCCCGAGGACCGTGGCGATGGGCGCCAGGGTAATGTAGCGCTTTTCGAAGTTGAGCCGGATGCCGAGGACTTCTTCTCCGTCTACCCGCTGCTTGCAGACGACACCGGTGTCGGTGATGGCCGTCGCGTCGGAACCCGCTCGCGGCGATGTGAGGGCGAAACAAGGTATTTCCTTTGCGCTCGCCAAACCGGGCAACCAGCGCTGCTTTTGTTCTTCGGTCCCGTAATGCAGCAGCAATTCCGCCGGTCCTAAGGAATTGGGCACGCCGATCGTGGAGGCCGCTGTCGCGCTGCGGCTGGACAGTTTGGTCAGTACCAATGAGTTGGCCAGCGCGGAAAATCCTAGGCCGCCGTACTGTTTGGGGATGATCATGGCGAAAAAACCTTGCGCCTTGATGTATTCCCACACGTCCGCAGGCATGTCCGCCAACTCGTGGGTGATTTGCCAGTCATCGAGCATGGCGCACAACGTTTCCGTTGGCCCATCGAGAAAAGCTTGTTCCTCCGCCGTGAGCTTGGGCGCAGG
>JAHEKG010000067.1 GCA_024638475.1 Rhodospirillales bacterium
ACCACGCTACGCGACGGAGAACAGGCCCCGGGCTGCAGCATGACACTGCGGGAAAAACTCCGTTTGGCCACCGTCCTATCCGAGCTCGGGGTCGACATCATCGAGGCCGGGTTCCCGGCCGCCTCGCCGGGTGACTTCGAGTCCGTCCAGGAAATCGCCCGCACCGTGAAAGGCCCAATTATCGCCGGTCTGGCGCGTTGCAACCCGGGTGATATTCAGCGCTGCTGGGACGCCGTCAAGGATGCCACGCGGCCGCGGATCCACGTCTTTGTTGCCACGAGTCAGATTCATCGCGAGCACAAGCTGCAGATGGCGAAAGAAGAAATCATCAAGAGCGCGGTGGGCGGCGTGAAAATGGCCCGCGAGCTATGCGAGGATGTCGAGTTCTCGCCGGAAGACGCTTCTCGTACGGAACTCGATTTCTTGGCGGAAGTGGTCGAAGCGGTTATCGCCGCAGGCGCCTCCACAGTAAATATTCCCGATACGGTCGGCTATACGGTGCCGACGGAATTCGCGGAGCTATTCGCTTATCTTCGCCAGAATGTGCGCGGGATCGAGGGTATACGCCTCTCCGTGCACTGCCACGACGACCTGGGTATGGCGGTGGCCAACAGTCTTGCCGCGGTTCACGCAGGCGCTCGGCAAATCGAATGTACGATTAATGGCATCGGTGAACGGGCGGGTAATTGCTCGCTCGAAGAAGTCGTCATGGCGCTCAAGACTCGGAACAACTATTTCGGGCTGCATACCGGTATCCACACCAATAAGCTTTACCCCACTAGCCGCTTGGTCTCTAGCATTACGGGCATGCATATTCCGCGGAACAAGGCAATCGTGGGCGATAATGCCTTTGCTCACGAGGCAGGCATCCATCAGCATGGGATGCTGAAGAACGCGGCGACATACGAAATCATGCTGCCGGAGGATGTTGGCTTAAGCCGTTCTAACCTGGTACTGGGCAAGCACTCCGGTCGGCATGCCTTTCGGGAGCGCGTTCGCGAGCTTGGTTTCGACTTGGACGATGTCGAGTTGCAACGTTGCTTCGAGGAGTTCAAGAAACTAGCCGACCGCAAGAAGGACATGTACGACGCGGATATCGAGGCCATCATCATGAATGTCGATGCGGGCAAGGCTGGGCCGTGGAGCATGGACGAGCTACACGTGTCCGCGGGCACGGGCTCCATCGCCGCGGCTGCCGTGAAAGTCAGCCACACCGATGGGCTGGAAGTGCAGGAAGCGGCCACAGGCGATGGTCCGGTGAACGCGACCTTCAAGGCACTAGAGCGCGCCACCAAGCTGGATTTGAGCCTGAAGAACTTCGAGGTGCGAGGCGTCACCGTCGGCGACGACGCCCAGGGTGAGGTTACGGTCACCGTCGAATATAATGGTCGGGACTATCGGGGTCAGGCGGTCAGCACCGACACCATGGAAGCTGCGGGTTTGGCTTATCTCGAGGTCATCAACCGAATTACTCGGCGCCGCCTGGCTAATTCTGGCCAGATGGAAGCGGCACTCAAGTCACGGTCGGGTATCTAGGACATTTGAGAGGACAGTGCGATGGCGCTGAAGGAAAGCAAGTACATTTGGCATGCGGGGAAACTAGTGGCATGGAAAGATGCCACGGTGCACGTGCTCAGTCATGCCCTGCATTACGGTTCTTCGGTATTCGAGGGTCTGAGGGTCTACAAGACCCCGACGGGGACGGCCATATTTAGACTGTCGGACCATACTCGGCGACTGTTTGATTCGGCCAAGATTTATCGGCTGAAAATTCCGTTCGACGCGGACACGATCAATCAGGCCTGCCGGGACATCATTGCCAAGAACGGTCTGTATGAAGGCGCCTATATTCGCCCACTCGCGTTCCGGGGCTACGGTGAAATGGGGGTTGCGGGCGATATTGACGCACCCGCCGTCGTGTCGATTGCAGCCTGGGAATGGGGCGCCTATCTTGGCGCGGATGGGCTGGAAAAAGGTGTCGACGTGTGCGTTTCGTCCTGGCAACGCGTCGCGCCTAACACCATACCCTCGATGGCGAAAGCCGGCGGCAATTACCTGTCGAGCATCCTGGTCACACACGAGGCTCGTCGCTTGGGCTACGCCGAAGGCATCGCCCTAAGTAGCGAAGGCTTCGTGAGTGAGGGAGCCGGCGAAAATGTATTCATCGTCAAGGACGGCGTAATCTATACCCCACCTGCATCGGCGGCCATTCTCAGTGGCATCACCCGCAATACGATTTGCACATTGGCTGCAGATTTAGGTTTGGAAGTCGTAGAGCAAACGATTCCGCGGGAGATGCTCTACGTCTGCGATGAGTTATTCATGACCGGGACCGCTGCCGAAGTGACTCCCATTCGTTCCGTCGACGGAATAGAAGTGGGTGCGGGTAAGTGCGGGCCAATTACCGCGCGCCTGCAGGAACGATTTTTCGGGCTCTTCAATGGCAAAACGCCCGATCGGTGGAGCTGGCTCGACTTCGTCGACGAATCGGGCAGCAAGGATCATCCAATCGCCGTCTGATCTGCTAGACGGCCACTAAGGCACGAGGGATTCATGACAGCAACATCATTGTTCGACAAAGTTTGGGATCACCACGTTGTCGTTCCCGAAACCGCAGACACGCCTGCCGTGTTATACATCGATCTGCATCTCGTGCACGAAATTACCACCCCACAAGCCTTCGGGGTGCTGCGAGACCGCGGCCTGCCCGTGCATAGCACCGAGCGAACCATTGCGACGATGGACCACGCCACTCCGACGCGGCCGGTGCGATCGCTGAAAGACTTGCAGACACTCAGTACCGCAGCGGCAGCCGAACAAATTGTCGCGATGGAAAAAAACTGTGCCGAATTCGGCGTAAAGCTCTATGGCTTCGACAGCGATAACCGCGGCATCGTGCACGTCATTGGCCCGGAGTTAGGCGCCACGCAACCGGGAAAAACGATCGTTTGCGGGGACAGCCATACCAGCACCCATGGCGCCTTCGGAGCGCTCGCGTTCGGTATCGGTACGACCGAAGTCGGCCATGTGCTGGCGACCCAATGCTTGCTGCAAAGAAGGCCTCGCACGCTGGCCATTGACGTGGAAGGCTCGCTCCCCGCCGGCGTGACTTCGAAAGACATCATTCTGGCCATCATCGGAAAGATCGGCGTGAATGGCGGCACCGGACATGTCATCGAGTATCGCGGTAGCGCAATCCGCAGCTTGTCGATGGAAGCGCGCATGACCATCTGCAACATGTCCATCGAAGCAGGAGCACGCGCCGGCATGGTCGCGCCCGACGACGTCACCTACGACTACCTGGCCGGGCGCCCATTGGCACCCAAAGGAGCCGACTGGGACAAAGCGGTCAAGCGCTGGCGCCAATTGGTCACCGATGACGGCGCCAACTACGATCGGCAAGTCTCTGTGAGCATCGACGAACTCAAACCCATGGTCACTTTTGGGACGAACCCCGGCATGGTTGTCGGGATCGACGAGGCGGTACCCAGCGATAGCGATCCTGGTTTCCAAAAAGCATTGAACTACATGCAAGTCGAAGCCGGCAAACCGCTGCTCGGCAAGCCGGTCAACGTCGTCTTCATCGGCAGTTGTACGAATTCCCGCCTCAGTGACTTGCAAGCCGCGGCCGATATTTTGAAAGGCCATCGTGTCGCAGACGGCGTCAAATTATTAGTCGTGCCCGGGTCGCAAAAAGTCAAGGCCGAAGCCGAAGCGCTGGGTATCGATACCGTCATCGAAGCCGCCGGCGGCGAATGGCGCGAATCCGGTTGCTCCATGTGTCTAGGCATGAACGGCGACACGGTGGCGCCGGGCAAACTCTCCGTTAGTACCAGTAACCGTAACTTCGAGGGGCGGCAAGGCACTGGGGCCCGCACCATCTTGGCTAGCCCGCTCACGGCCGCGGCTTCTGCAATTCGGGGCTGTGTCGCGGACCCCCGTACAACTTTGCACTGAACGCCATGGAACCGATAACAACCATCACCTCTCAAACCACCGTTCTACCGCTTGACGACGTGGACACCGATCAGATTATCCCCGCGCGATTCCTAGTCTCTACGGGGCGTGAAAACCTCGCAGAGGCCGCGTTCGCCGACTGGCGTTACGACGCCGACGGTAAGCCGAAACGAGATTTCGTGCTCAACCGGCCTGAATCAAAGGGCGCTTCCATACTGGTCACGGGGAATAACTTCGGCTGTGGCTCATCCAGAGAACACGCACCTTGGGCCTTGCTGGACTACGGCTTCCGGGCCGTTATCAGTACCGACTTCGCGGACATCTTCCGCAACAATGCCCTTAAGAACGGCTTGGTTCCCGTGATTGTGGATGAGGCTGTGCATCGTTGGTTGTTGGACAACCCGGGCGCGGAAGTAACGATAAACCTCGAGCAAGCCGAGCTAGTCTTGCCCGACGATCGCAAAGTTAGTTTCCCGATCGACGGTTTCGCTCGCTACTGCTTGGTCAACGGCATAGACCAACTTGGATTTCTACTACAGCAATCGGACGCCATCAGCGAGTACGAGCAAACCCGCGCATGGCCCGTATAGTTGCCGTCCTGCCCGGCGACGGCATTGGGCCGGAAGTCACGGCCGCAGCGCTCCGGGTCCTGGAGCGGGTCAACCAGCAAGAATCCCTGCAGCTAGATTTCATTGAAGCGCTAATCGGTGGTGCCGCCATCGACGCCTGCGGCGACCCCCTCCCGCCTGCGACCGAAGAGCTTTGCCATCAATCCACGGCCGTGTTGTTGGGCGCCGTCGGCGGGCCAAAGTGGTCGGACCCTGCCAATAAGGTGCGCCCCGAGCAAGGTCTGCTGAGATTACGCCGCGCTATGGGTTTGTTCTGTAATCTGCGGCCGGTGCGAACGCACCCTGCCCTACAGCACGCGTCGCCGTTGAAATCCGATTTACTCGCCGGCGTGGACATTTTGGTCGTGCGCGAGTTAACGGGGGGGATCTATTTCGGGCGCAAGGAACGCCATGCCGATTACGCCATCGACGAGTGCCGGTATGAAACCCAAGAAATCCAACGCGTCGTGCGCGCCGCCGCCGCGTTAGCAATGCAGCGCGAGCGCCGGCTGACCTCGGTCGACAAATCGAATGTATTGGAGACATCCAGGCTTTGGCGCGAAGTGGTCAACTCGGTCTGTGCGGAAGAATTTCCCGAACTCGAAGTCGAACATCTGCTGGTCGATGCGGCAGCGATGCATCTGTTGAGCCGGCCGGCCTCCTTCGACGTACTCGTCACCGAAAACATGTTCGGCGATATCTTGACGGATGAGGCTTCCATGCTGGCCGGCTCGTTGGGGCTGCTGCCGTCCGCATCGCTGGGCGAGCAGGCTTCGTCCCCCGGCGGCGGTACCGTCGGCTTGTACGAGCCCATTCATGGTTCGGCCCCCGACATCGCCGGCCAGGGTATCGCCAATCCCTGCGGCACCATCCTGAGTGCTGCCATGATGTTGCGACACTCACTCAACGCCGACGCGGGCGCCAAGCGCATCGAATCCGCGGTCTATGCCGCCCTCGACAAGGGGGCCCGCACCGCCGACATCAGCACCGCGACCCCTCTGGACACGAACGCAATGACCGAAGCGATCCTCGCCGAACTCTAAACGGCCTTGGATTGTTGAAGGAGTTCCCCAGTTGCATCCAATGCTTGCCAAAGGTCCTTGCGAAGATCTTCCAGCGCCTCGATACCCACCGACAACCTGACCAAACCCGGCACGATCCCCGCATCCGCACGGGCTTCGGGTGTTAACGGAAGATGCGTCATGCTCGCAGGATGGCAAACGAGGCTTTCTATTCCGCCTAGACTTTCAGCCAGCGAGAATAATTGCAGGCGGGCAACGAATCGGGCGACCTGGGTTTCGTCGCCATGCAGCTCAAAACTCAGCATGCCGCCGAAACCAGATTGTTGTTGTTTCGCGAGCCAGTGCTGCGGATGATCGGTCAGGCCCGGATAGTGCACTTTGCTGACCGCAGCATGTGCGGTCAGCACAGCCGCCAACCCAAGCGCATTTTCCTCGTGAACCCGCAGTCGCGCATGCAGGGTCCGAAGACCGCGTAGGGTGAGGAAACTATCGAAGGGCGCGCCCGTGAGACCGAGCGCATTCGCCGCATACGCCAGCCGGGCTGCGACATCCGGGTCCCTGGCGACGGCAGCCCCACCCACCACGTCACTATGTCCATTGAGGTATTTGGTCGTCGAATGCACCACCACATCGGCATCGAGGTTGAGCGGTTGCTGGAGCGCGGGGGATAAGAACGTGTTGTCGACGACCACAAGGGCGCCCGCCGCATGGGCCTGGGCGGCAACGGACCGAATGTCCACGATGCGCAGCAGCGGATTGGTCGGGGTCTCGATCCAGACCAAATCGGCCGGCGCGCCGAGGGCCCGGCTGATTTGCTCAGCATCCGTCTGGTCGATGAACTCCACTTGGTAGTAGCCGGCCTGGGCACGATCGCGTAGCAGCCGATAGGTACCGCCATAGCAATCCTGCGGAGCCACAACGCGCCCGCCCAGCGGCACCAATTCCAACGCCAACGTCACGGCGGCCATGCCCGAAGCGGTCACCACCGCGGCTGCGCCCTGCTCCAGTTCCGCCAAAGCATCGGCCAACAGGTCACGGGTGGGATTGCTGGTGCGCGTATAGTCGTGCAGCCGTTTCTGCGCAAAGCCCTCGAAGCAGAAGTTGGAGCTGAGATATACCGGCGGCATCACCGCACCGAACTGCTCGTCGCTGTCGACACCCGCTCTGACCGCTTGGGTGCGTGGGTTAAATCCCGGTTTCATCATGACATCCTCGCGTAATAACTAAAGTTCGGCGTTGGCCGCGCTATATCATCGAGGGGACTCCGGGAGGCAGCTTCCTTGGGTCCGCAGACCTTTCCGCTGGCTCTCATCTGTCTCAGGCCCTGCGTGGGCGTGAGAGGAGTTGGCACCTATATCGAAGGGGTTGGCTTCAATGGTTGCCCCGGCGTCTGTGGGCCTGTCCCTCAGCCGGTCTCGATGAGCGGAAACGATTTTGGGGCCTCCGCCCAGGCGGGTCAAGCATCGGTTGACAGGTCCTTTGTAATAGCGTATTAATGCGCTATTACATTAACCCGGAGGGAGATGCCAGGGTGAAGAATTTACAGCGCCCCGCGCCAGACACTCACCAAGCCAGTCCTGGTCTCTACGAGGCGTTGCTGACGCTGCAGACCGTCGATGAATGCCAGCGCTTTCTAGAGGACCTGTGCACGCCCGCCGAACTCGAGGCCTTGCTGGATCGCTGGTCCGTCGTCGGTCACCTGGAGGCCGGTGTCCCCTATCGGCAAATCCATGACCTAACGGGCGTATCCGTCACCACCATCGGCCGCGTTGCCCGTTTCCTCACCCATGGCAGCGGCGGCTACCAACTCGCGCTTCAGCGTTTGAAGCCAAAGCAAGGAAGGAAATCAACATGACGGCCGCGAAACAGGATCGGCTCAAGATCGCCGTGCAGAAATCGGGTCGTCTCACCGATCATTCGCTAGATTTATTGACACGCTGCGGCCTCAAGTATTCCCGGGGCAGGGATGAACTGATCTGTTTTGGGGAAAACATGCCGGTTGACGTCCTTTTGGTCCGTGACGATGACATCCCGGGGCTGGTGCACGAGGACATTTGCGATCTTGGAATAGTCGGCCAGAACATCATTACCGAGCGGCGACTCGAGTTGACCACTCGCGCCCAACCGAGCCCCTTCATGGAACGAACCCTGCTGGACTATGGCCACTGCCGCCTCGCCTTTGGAATGCCCGAACGAGACGACAACGATCGCCCTGTCGACGGCCAACGCATCGCCACGAGTTATCCGGCGATCGTGCAGGATTTTCTGGTGCGTGAAGCCATCGATGCACAAGTGGTTGAATTCTCTGGCGCAGTCGAGATCGCCCCGCGGCTTGGCAAGGCGGACATCATTTGCGATTTGGTTTCTACCGGTGCCACCCTCAAAGCCCACGGTCTGCGGGAGGGAGAAACGGTCCTGGAGAGTCGTGCCCAGCTTATTCAAACACCGGTGGAGCTATCCGCCGACAAAACCCAATGGGTAGAGCGCCTGCTGCGGCGCATAGACGGTGTCATGCAAGTGCGCGAGAGCAAGTACATCATGCTGCATGCGCCCCGCGCCGCGTTGGCAAAAATTCGCGACCTACTCCCGGGCAGCGAATCCCCGACGATTATTCCGCTCGAGGGTCTCGACGACAAAGTCGCCATACACGCGGTTTGCCGGGAGACGGTTTTTTGGGAAACCTTGGAAGACCTTCAACGTGCGGGAGCCACCTCGGTGTTGGTGCTCCCGGTCGAAAAAATGCTGGCCTAGAACCAGTCTTCGATAAGAGCGAACAATGTTAACGCAATCCCAGTGGGCAGACTTAACAGCCGCGCAGCAAGAGACGTTACTGGCTCGGCCCCGTCTGCGCGACGACGGCGAACAGGTTGAGCAGGTCCAACGAATTATCGACGACGTGCGGGGCAATGGCGATGCCGCCCTGCTCCGGCTGACAGAACAATTCGATGGTGTCGGACTCAGCGCAATCGCCGTTTCAGCAGGCGAGTTCTCTGCCGCTGAACGCCAGCTTTCCGTCCAGCAGCGAGACGCTATTGGGCAAGCCCAAGCAAATATCGAGGCCTTCCACCGCGCTCAGCTCCGCGACCCTATTTCCGTACATACGGCCCCTGGCGTGCATTGCGAACGCGTCACGCGACCGCTGAGCACCGTTGGCTTGTATGTCCCCGCGGGAACGGCGCCGCTGCCTTCGACCGCTTTGATGCTAGCCGTGCCAGCCAAATTGGCGGGCTGCCCTCTGCGGGTCTTATGTAGCCCCCCGAGGCCCGATGGTCGTGTGGACCCGGCCGTATTGGTGGCCGCACGATCCGCCGGTGTCAGCCAAGTTTTCAAGCTGGGTGGGGCGCAGGCGATCGCCGCCATGGCCTACGGGACCGAGTCCGTACCTAAGGCAGACAAGCTGTTTGGCCCAGGCAATAGTTGGGTCACGCTGGCCAAGATCTTGGTATCTCGCGACGCGGCGGGTGCGGCGCTGGATATCCCCGCCGGCCCGTCGGAAGTATTGGTCATTGCGGATGCCGCGGCCGATCCGCTTTTTGTGGCGACCGATTTGTTGTCCCAGGCGGAACATGGGCCTGATTCACAGGTCTTGCTCGTCAGCACGAGCGCGGACCTTGCGCAACGCGTGTCGGAGGCTATCAGCTCGCTGTTGCCGAGCCTACCGCGGCGCGATGTCATCGCGCAGGCGCTCTCGCATAGTTCGGCCATTATCGTCACCGACCTGGCTACTGCATTCGAGGTCAGCAATCGTTACGCGCCGGAACATCTTATCGTCCAAACGGACAACCCGCGCCAATGGCTGGACCGGGTGGTCGCGGCGGGATCCGTTTTCCTTGGCCCCTGGTCGCCGGAAGCCATCGGCGACTACTGTAGCGGGACCAATCACGTGCTACCCACCTATGGTTTCGCCCGCAGCTACGGCAGCCTGGGCACCCAGGATTTTCAGCGGGCGATGACGGTACAGGAACTGACACCGGAAGGATTGCAACAAATAGGTCCGGTAGCCGAGACGCTGGCCAGCCTCGAGGGCCTGGACGCGCATCGTGTGGCGGTAACCACCCGGCTGGAGAAACTGTCATGAATGTCTTGGATCTGTTGCGCCCGGAGATCCGCGAGCTGGTGCCCTACCAGCCTGCTTCATCGGCTATCGATGCGCTGAGACTAAATGCCAATGAGACCCCCTGGCGCGAAATTGGTGACAAGACTCACCGCGGGCTCAATCGCTATCCGCCGGCGCGGCCCACGGAACTCGCAACTCGGCTTGCGGCCCGCTACGGTGTCGAGCCGGAACAAATACTCGTCACGCGCGGGAGTAGTGAAGCGATCGACTTGATCGTGCGTTCCACTTGCCGCACGGGCAAAGACAACATTCTCGTGCTGACTCCGGGGTTCGCCATGTACGGCGTTTATGCGAAAGTACAAGGTGCAGGGGTTAAGCAGCTCGCGCTTAGCGAGGCTGATGGTTTTCGACTCGACGCCGAGGCATTACTCGCCACAATCGATACCAACACCCGGGCGGTATTTCTCTGTTCGCCGAACAACCCGACGGGCAATGCCTTCGACCGGGACGCGATCAATGCGGTTGTCGCGGGCCTAGCCAACCGCGCCATGGTCGTCATCGATGAAGCTTATCGAGAATTCTCGGATCAAGACTGCGTCGATTTGCTTGAATACCCGCATGTCGCCCTGCTGCGGACCCTCTCGAAAGCCTATGGCCTAGCGGGCATTCGCTGCGGCGCCCTCCTGACCCATCCGCGCCTGATTGGCGCCCTCGGGGCCGTGCTCCCGCCCTACAACCTGCCGACGCCGTGCATCGAACTGGCCATGGCCAGCCTCGATCCGGAAGCCAACAGCGCGGCTGGGGAACGCATCCGCTTGCTCCGCAGCGAGCGGGCACGCCTCGCCCGGGCATTGGTCGACTTACCCGGTGTGGAGCGAGTGTTTCCCAGCGACGCCAACTTCTTGCTGGTGCGGGTGGTGGATGCCATGAACTGGGATCAGGCATTGCAACGCCAGGGTATTCTCGTGCGTCGCTTTGAAGGCGATCCTAGCTTGGACGGTTGCCTGCGGATCACCGTCGGCCGTCCCGAAGACAATGACCGCTTACTCGAGATTCTCGCGAAGGGGGCTGACTCATGAAACGGCGGATTGTTTTCGTCGATCGCGACGGCACCCTCATTCGGGAGCCCGACGACCATCAGGTCGATGAGCTAAGCAAGATTGAGCTGATGCCCGGCGTCATTCCCGCGCTCATCGCTTTAACCGGGGCCGGCTACGAGTTGGTCATGGTGACCAACCAGCCAGGACTAGGCACAGCTGCGTTTCCGCAACCAGACTTCGAACGCTGCCAAGCATTTATGCTCGAACTGCTACGCTCCCAGGGAATCGAGTTTGCGGAGATTTACGTGTGCCCGCACACCGAAGCCGCTCGCTGCGAATGCCGCAAGCCACGCGCGGGCCTGCTGGTTGAGTTCTTGGCAACCCATGATATCGATTTGGCGGCCAGTGCGATGGTGGGCGACCGCGACTGCGATGTGCAGCTTGCCCAGCGTCTCGGTGTCGCGGCCTTCCGCCTCGGATCCGATTTGGATTGGGCCGAAGTTGCCCGAGAATTGCTGACCCGGCCCCGGCGCGCCGAAGTGGTGCGCAACACCAAGGAAACCAAAATCACCGTCACCGTCGATCTAGACGCCTCAGCCCCCATCAGCATCGACACGGGGATTGGCTTCTACGATCACATGCTCGAACAGCTTGCGAAGCACGCCGGTTTCGCGCTACAGCTCCGCTGCCAGGGCGACCTGCACATCGACGATCACCATACGGTCGAAGATGTCGCCCTAGCGCTCGGCCAAGTGCTCCGGGAAGCGCTCGGTGACAAGCGCGGCATTGGTCGCTTCGGTTTCCTATTGCCCATGGACGAAACCCTCGCCCAGGTGGCCGTGGACCTTTCGGGCCGGCCGTTCGCGGTGTTCGAGGGCGATCTCGGCCGCGAACAAGTCGGCGGTTTGGCCACCGAGCTAGTGCCTCACTTTTTTCGTTCCTTGAGTGATTCGCTCGGTGCGGCCATTCATATCAAAGTTACCGGGAGCAATGCGCATCACATGGTCGAGGCCGCGTTCAAGGGGCTGGCCCGAGCCCTACGGCCCGCCCTCGCCCGCAGCGGCACGGAGCTACCCAGCACCAAAGGGACGTTATGACAGCAGTTGTCGTCATCGTCGCCACGGGGGGGGCCAATCTGGCATCCCTTCAGTTTGCCCTCAAGCGGCTGGGTACCGACGCGCTCGTCACCGATTCTCACGACACGATTCTCGGCGCCGAGCGCGTGCTCTTACCGGGCGTGGGCGCGGCTCAGGATACGATGCGCCGTCTCGAGGCGAACGGCCTGGATAGCGTTATTCCTAGAATCGAAAGTCCCGTGCTGGGCATCTGCCTCGGCATGCAGTTGCTATTCACGAGTTCGGCCGAAGACGATGCCAGCTGTTTGGGCATCATCGATGGCCGCGCCATGCGCTTCGAGGTCGGTGTTAGCCGGCCGGTTCCACAAATGGGTTGGAATGCCATTAATCCCGTCGACGGCAACCCACTATTCGAGGGCATCCCATCAGGTAGTTATTGCTATTTCGTCCATAGCTATGCGCTGCCCGTCGCGGCTACCACGATTGCCACCGCAGAGTATGGGATCCCGTTTGCCGCGGCTTCGCAGCAAGACAACTTCTACGGTACTCAATTTCATCCGGAGCGTTCGGGTGACATCGGAGCCCGTATCCTTCGCAACTTTCTCACGCTCTGAACATGGAACTGATTCCGGCTATCGATCTCAAGCAGGGTCACTGCGTACGCTTGCTCCGCGGCGAATTCGATCAGGAAACGCGCTACGACCTTGATCCCAACGTTTTGGCGAAACGCTACCTGGACTGGGGCGCAAGTTGGCTGCACGTGGTCGATCTGGACGGTGCCCAATCCGGCGAGCGTACCAATGCCCCGGTCATCGAGGGTCTGGCCAACAGCGGCCTCAAGCTACAGGTAGGTGGCGGCATCCGATCGACCGCCGACATTAGGCAGGTCCTGCAATGGGCGGAGCGTGCCGTCGTCGGCAGCATGGCCATTCAGGCACCCACGGAATTTATTGCCGCACTGGCTGAACTCGGCAGCCAGCGAATCACGCTTGCCGTTGATGTCAAACTCGATCCCAACGGTCTAGCCAAGATTGTGACTCACGGTTGGCAAACGCAATCCGCGTTAAGTCTCGACGAAGGGCTCGCGCTGTTCGTCGACCATGGTCTGGTCCATGTCTTGTGCACGGATGTCGCCCGTGACGGTGCCATGCTGGGACCCAACACGGAACTGTACGCAGCCTGCGTTAAGCGTTGGCCACAACTTCAGTGGCAGGCGTCCGGCGGCGTCCGCAACGCGAGTGACCTTGAACAACTGGCAGCCACCGGCGCGTCCGCGGCAATCGCCGGCAAAGCACTACTGGAAAACCGTATTCCCGTGCAGGAGTTAGCGCCATTCTTACCAAACGCATAATTCCGTGCTTGGATGTGCGCGATGGCGTAGTCGTCAAAGGCGTTCAATTCCGGAACCATCGGGTGATGGGCGACATCCTCGATCTCGCTCAACGGTACCGCGATGAGGGGGCTGACGAACTGGTATTTTATGACATCACGGCCAGCCCGGACGGCCGCACCGTCGACCGAAGCTGGGTCAATCGGGTCGCCGCGCTATTAGATATTCCATTCTGCGTGGCGGGCGGGATCCGCAGCGTGGCGGACGCAGAGACGGTCCTCAATCTGGGCGCCGATAAGATTTCAATCAATTCACCGGCACTCGCTAACCCCGCGCTCATAGATGAGCTGGCCAGACGCTTCGGCGTCCAATGCGTCGTCGTCGGCGTCGATACTTTCGCCACGGACGGTGACTATCGAGTGCATCAATACACGGGCGACCCGGCGCGCAGCC
>JAHEKG010000068.1 GCA_024638475.1 Rhodospirillales bacterium
CCGGCAAATCGAGCCATTCGATGCCCAGTTTCACCTGGGCGAGGAAGTCCGCGCCGTCGAGCCGATGGAGGATGGTTTCCTTGTGGAAACCAGTGCCGGGACTCGGTTTCGGGCCCGGACGATTTTTATTGCCGGTGGAGTGGGATCTTTTCAGCCCCGGCGGCTGCGCCTGGAGGGCATCGATGCGTTCGAAGGGAAAAACTTGTTCTATAGCGTCCGCGACCCTCAACGGTTCGCGGAACGCAACCTTTGCATCCTCGGGGGTGGTGACTCTGCCCTCGACTGGACGCTCGCCCTTGCGCCCGCCGCGAAGTCCTTGACGCTGGTACATCGGCGAGAAGAATATCGCGCCGCGCCGGCCTCGGTGGAGCAAATGCGCGGCCTCGTCGCCGCGGGTCAAGTGCGCCCACTCATCGGCAAGGCGACCGCGTATCAAAGTAATGACAGCGGAATTACCGGGATTTCTATCGAGAATGAAGCCGGTGTACAGCATATCGATTGCGACGCTGTGCTGGTCTTTTATGGGCTAGCGCCGAAGCTCGGGCCCATTGCCGATTGGGGCCTGGATATCAACCGCAAGACCATAAACGTCGATACCGAGAAATTCGAAACGAGCGTGCCGGGGATTTACGCCATTGGCGATATCAATCACTACCCCGGCAAGAAAAAACTCATTCTAAGTGGCTTTCACGAAGCGGCGTTGGCGGCCTTTGCGGCGAAGGAGCGGCTCGAACCCGGCAAAAAGGCGCGCCTGCAGTACACGACGACCAGCCCGTTGATGCACGAGCGCCTAGGAGTCAAAGATAGTTAGCCGGCCGAAGTCTGGGCGTATTGCACGGTTAACACGCAAGTAACTCTAAGAGGAGGTCAGAATAATGTTCCGCCGAATGTTTACCTTGATGACCTGTGTGCTCGTCACCCTAGCGGCGCCCGCCTACGCGAGTGACGGGAATGCCAACATCGTAAGGTGGGCGAAGGGGTCGGTCTTGTATCGAAATATTTCCGACGGCAAACAAACCGGCAGCGAGGACTGGCGCATCACGGTCCATCCAGACGGATCGCGCACGCTGACGACTACGAATCGAGTGGACAGAGCTGATACGCAGCGTACTGTCGTGCTGCGAGTTGCCGAGAACTTCCGCCCTTTGGACTTGTATGCGTCTTTCTGGTTCGAGGGCGCCTGGGCCGGCACTAGCCTGATGACCGTCGATGGCGGCACCCTAACTGCTATGGCCTCCACGCCGCACGGCCGAATCACCCAGCAGGTCGCTATACCCGAGAAATTCGCCTTCATCCCGCATCCGCTGCAATCGAACGCGTGGCAAACCTGGACGTACGACAAGGCCGCTGGCGGACCGCAACGCTCCACAGTCTACGATCAAATGACGCGCATCAATGGTCCAGGTAACATGCTCGGCCCGATGTACGAATCCGTGACAACTTTTGTTGGACGCGAACGGATCACGGTTCCCGCTGGAACGTTCGAAGTTGACCACTTCAACGTCGCGTCCGGGGTAGACATGTATCTAACGGGCCCGGATTCCATTCTTGTGAAGTTCGCTTGGCCCGCCGCTGACCAGGAGTATGTGTTGACGTCCGTCGAATATGGAAACTAGTCGGTACTGATCCGCCAATCGACATCGATCTTAAGATCTCTGCCCTCAGATCGTGCTGGGCTGTTGCGAAAGCAATATGGTTTTGGTTTCCAGGTAGGGCATCAGCCCCTCTACGCCGCCTTCCCGTCCCAGGCCCGATTGCTTAAAACCGCCGAACGCAATGGAAAAGTCTGCCAACGGGCCGTTCTGACCGACGGTGCCGGTACGCATCCTGCGCGCCACCCGGTAGGCGCGATCGACGTCCCTGGTATACACGGCACCCGCGAGACCGAACGGCGAGTCATTGGCAATCCGAATCGCGTCTTCTTCATCCTCGCAGGAGATCACACAGATTACTGGGCCGAAGATCTCTTCCCGAGCAATGTCCATCGCGTTATCAACATTAGCGAAAACCGTGGGCTCGATAAAATAACCACGCTCGAGCCCGCTGGGACGGCCACCGCCGCAGGCGAGCCTTGCGCCTTCCGCTTGACCCTTGGCGATGTACGCCTCGACCCTCTCCAATTGACGTTTCATAGCGAGGGGCCCCACCTGGGTTTCCAGATCGTACGGGTCGCCCACTTTGACCTGTTGTAGTTGTTCAACAAGAAGATCGACGAGTTCGTCATGGCGTTTTTTGCTAATAATGACCCGGGTCAGTGCGGCACAATTTTGGCCGCTTAACATGCACAGGCCGGGACCCAAACTATTAGCGGCCTCGCCTAGATCGTAGTCATCCAATATGATCGCGGCCGACTTGCCGCCGAGTTCTAGGGTAACCCGGGCGATTCGCTCGCCGCACACGGACGCGATGCGCTTACCCGCAGCGAGACTACCCGTAAAGCTGACTTTGTCGACGGCTGGCCGCCGCACCAGATAATCGGACGCATCCCGCTCGGCAGTGACTAGATTGACAACACCCGGGGGAAACCCGGCCGCCGCGGCACATTCGGCGATAATATGCGCCTCGATAGGAGTCTGCGGAGCCGGCTTCATCACCACCGTACAGCCTGCCAATAAGGCAGGCGCGATCTTATTCAACATCGTCACTAAAGGCGCGTTCCACGGGGCTATAGCAGCAACCACGCCGACCGGTTCTCGGGCCAGCATACCGGTGGCGAAAGCAGCCGGGCGTTTCTCGACAAATTCAAAACTTGAACCAATATCCGCGTAAGTGTCGAGCGCGCTGATACCATACTCGGGCGCGGTTTTTGCCATGGAAAAGATGACGCCAACCTGTTCGGTCCAAGCGGCTGCAAGCTCATCTTTTCGCGTGCGTAGCAGGCGGGCCAGTTCGCGCAAATGCTCGGCTCGTTGAGCTGGACTCAAGCGTGGCCATGGGCCTGTGTCGAACGCCACGCGTGCGGCTGCGACAGCCCGATCGATGTCCGCGTCAACCGCCTCGGCGACCCGAAACACCACATTCTCCGTCGTTGGAGAGACAATCTCGAGCATGCGATCGGTGCTTGGATCGACCCATTCGCCGTCGATAAAAAACTTACCGAAAGTAGAGCTATCGATGACCGTCTCGGTCCCTGCGGCATTCATCAGTAATCCCCTTCGCCACGCTGTTGATCTTTAGAACTCGCAACTTTGTCACCAAATTACCGGATTGGCGACACAATTGTTTTTATGTCCCGATACACATCGCTTATGGCTGCGATCGACGGCCACCACTATCGGCTAATGTCATTGGGTATTGAATAAAGATTCGCGCTTTTGCCAGTCTGCGCGTATCAATTGGCGCCTTGGACCTCTATAATCCGCGCTCCCCGATCCACCCCCCAACACCCATGTCCAGCGTCGAGCGGCTTCGCAACATCGCCATTATCGCCCATGTCGATCACGGCAAGACCACCTTGGTAGACCAGCTGCTCCAGCAATCGGGCACGCTGGGGCCGCGCGCTGCCGTGCCTGAACGAGTTATGGATTCCAACGACCTGGAACGGGAACGGGGCATCACGATCCTCGCGAAGAACACTTCCATCAGTTGGCAGGACTATCGCATCAATATAGTCGACACGCCGGGGCATGCCGATTTTGGCGGGGAGGTCGAGCGGGTACTATCGATGGTTGACAGCGTGTTGCTACTCGTCGATGCGGCGGACGGCCCGATGCCCCAGACTCGGTTCGTGACTCAAAAAGCTTTTGCGCGCGGGCTCGTGCCGCTGGTGGTCATCAACAAGGTCGACCGAGACGGCGCACGGCCCGATTGGGTCTTAGACCAAACCTTCGACCTGTTTGACCGCCTCGGTGCCACGGATGAACAACTGGACTTCCCCGTGATTTATGCCTCGGCACTCCGTGGTTACGCGAACACCGACTCGCAACAGCATGGCGGCGACATGACGCCGCTATTCGAGGCCATCGTCGCCGAAGTCTCCCCGCCAGCCGTGGATCCATCGGGGCCGCTGCAACTACAGGTATCGAGTCTCCAATACGATCCCTATGTGGGCGTGCTGGGAATCGGGCGTGTTCAACGCGGTCAAGTACAAGCCAATTCACCGGTCAGCGTCGTCGCCGCCGACGGCGCGGTGCGTAGCGGCAGAATCCTGGAACTGTATGGGTTTCATGGCTTGGAACGGCAAAAAAGGAATACCGTTAGCGCCGGGGATATCGTGGTCTTTAGCGGCATTGACGATCTGAGAATCTCCGACACGCTGTGCCCCCGGGACCAGCCCGACGGTTTGCCGGCGTTGGCCGTGGACGAACCTACCATCAGCATGACCTTCCAGGTCAACAAATCTCCGTTTGCCGGCCAGGACGGCAAGTTCCTCACTAGCCGCCAGATCAGCGAACGCTTGGAAACCGAACTCAAACACAACGTCGCCTTGCGCGTGGCCGCCACCGACGATCCGGACAAATTCCGCGTTTCCGGGCGCGGCGAATTGCATTTGTCCGTGTTGATCGAAACGATGCGTCGTGAGGGCTATGAGATCGCGGTCTCCCGTCCCGAAGTCATCATTCACGAAGAGGACGGGGTCAAGCTAGAACCATGGGAGCAACTGACCGTGGACTTCGACGAAGCACATCAGGGTGGTGTCATGACCCGCTTGGCGGATCGCAAGGGTGAGTTGTTGGCGATGACGCCGGACGGCAAAGGCCGAGTGAGGTTGGACTACCGAATCCCGACCCGAGGGTTGATTGGGTTCAGAACCGAATATATGACGGCTACCTCTGGGACCGGCCTCATCTACCATGTGTTCGAAAAATACGACCGTTACGTTCCGGAAACCCTGGGTCAACGCAACAACGGCGTGCTGGTTTCGATGACGGCGGGCAAGGCACTCGCCTACGCGTTGTTCAATCTACAAGACCGCAGCAAGCTGATGATCGGGCACGGTGATGCGGTCTATGAGGGGATGATCGTCGGCATCAATTCCCGGCAGAGCGACATGATCGTGAACCCCACCAAAGCAAAACAACTCAACAATATTCGTGCGGCTGGAAATGACGAAAACCTCGTACTCACACCGCCCGTTCGATTTTCGCTGGAACAGGCGCTGGAATTTATCGACGACGACGAACTGCTGGAGATCACCCCCCACCACATCCGCCTGCGCAAGAAACTACTCAGCGAGCCGGAACGTCGGCGTGACTCGCGCCTGCGCGCGGCCGGGTAGCCACGAATAACCCCTATAGCGTCCTCGCTAATCTGGCCGCATCCGACGTTGCCGCCCAAATACCGCGCGGCGCAACGCAGTCGCCGATGGCTAGACCATCATCGGGTATGTCGTTGGCGACCGTCCCTGTCGATAGGATAATGGTCGTAAATGGACCGATCCGCCCGCCGCTGGAAAGTTCAGCGCACTGATCCACAACACGCGTCACTTGCGACTCGGGAATTACCTCGACACCAATGTCACGGAGGCGCGCGCGCACCGTCGGAAGTTCCCAGGTCAGCGCCAAAGCTGATTCTCCCAGGACCCGCTCCGGAGTCGTGACCGTGACCGAAGTCACATCGCGATCGGCCGCCAACGACTCCACCAAAGAAACGGCGGGCCAACCGCCCTCCTCGTCGATGACCAACACGTCGCCCGTCGCGGTGGCTTCGCCGCTAAGGACCTCACGTCCTGATGCAAGCTGCTCCGTGCCTGCAATGCCATCGAACAGGAACGGCCGCAGCCGCCAAAGCGCCGTATGCCCGGGGGTGGCCCCGACCGCCCAAACGACGGCATCGGCGTCGATAGGGGTTGCCGCGGTGACAGTCTGATTCAACACCACACCGACATTCAGGCGTGCTAATTCCGTTTGCCACCAAACCAAACTCGCTTGCATTTCCTCACGATGTGGCGCTGCGACGGCCAACCGCCATTGCCCTCCTAGCTGGGCCTGACGCTCGTAGAGCGTCACCGTGTGGCCGCGCAGCGCCAGCACCCGGGCGGCCTCCATGCCGGCCGGACCGCCACCGATAACGGCCACCCGCTGAGGCTTGGCCGAATGCCCTTCCGGGCCCAGCTCGTTTTCGCGGCCTGCCACTGGGTTGAGGACGCAGGATCCCGGGAGGCCGCGAAATACGAAGCCCACGCAGGCTTGGTTACAGGACATACACGGGCGAATACCGGCCGCCTCTCCCGCCTCCACTTTCGCGCCCCAATCGGGGTCTGCAATCCAAGTGCGCGCCATCGCGATCAGATCCGCGTGGCCGCCGGCAATGGCTTGTTCCGCTTCCTCGGGTGAGCGAATCCGCCCCGCAATGATGACCGGTACGTTCAAGGCCTGTTTGAAAACTTTGCCCTCGTCGAGCAACTGCACCCGGGGTTGGGTCATGTGCGGAATCGACGATGCGTGCGCGGGCGACCACGCGGAGCCGCTCATGACGCTGACGTAATCGACCAAGCCAGCATCGCAAAGCGCCGTCATGCTGGCGATGGATTCATCGAGACCATAGTCAATCGGCGATCCCGGTATAGCGTGACGGGCAGATGTGCGCACGCCAACGGCGATAGCATTACCCACGCGCTCGCGAATACTCTCTAGAATCTGCACGACAATACGCACCCGGTTGGCAAAACTGCCGCCGTAACTATCGGTGCGCCGGTTCAACACAGGCGATAAAAAGGAACCCAATAGATAGTCAGTCGAAGTCTGCAGCTCAATCGCATGCAAACCCGCCTCGCGGCAGCGCGCCGCTGCTTCACCGTAGGCGACGATGAGTTCTTTGATTTCCCGCTCGGTAATTTGCTTCGGCACCTCCCCCGCCATGTTCGGGACGGGTGATGGCGCTAGCGCATAGGTGCCGCGGACGAAGCTGTCCTTGTGGCCACCGTGCCACAACGTGATCGCTAGCTTTGAACCTGCTGCCTCGACCGCCTCGGCGGTGCAGCGCAAACTTGGGATCACCGCGTCCGAATACAGCCGGATGCCCAGACTGCGGCTCACCGTGCTGGCATGCACTGGAGCCGATTCACTACCCACCATCGCGGCGCCACCCTTCGCCCGAGCGAGAAGATAAGCGTGAAATCGATCGCTGACCCCGATCTGCCCGTCACCCAGCGCCATGCCATGCCCACTCATCACCGCGCGGTGGCGAAGCGTGATCGGGCCCAACTGAATCGGCGCTAGCAGATTAGGGAAATCCACAACAGACATTTTTTCTCAGCCACGGCGATCTCAACGGGAGATCTTGTTCGCCAACCGAATCAATTGCAAATTTCGGCGGCGCGCAATTCGCGGCTAGCCGCTGTAGAATCTCAACATGTTAATTCTGAATCGAAAGGCGACGGCTGCCGCCCTCAGCCACGCCGCCTGCATCGAAGCAC
The DNA here is from genome assembly GCA_024638475.1 of Rhodospirillales bacterium. Taxonomy (GTDB): domain Bacteria; phylum Pseudomonadota; class Gammaproteobacteria; order Steroidobacterales; family JAHEKG01; genus JAHEKG01. The sequence continues at coordinate 7,358 of JAHEKG010000068.1, forward strand.
TGGCCCCGGCCATGGTGAGCGTTTCCCGGGGGGAAGCGCTGCTACCGCTGCGCAGCTATCTCGACATTCCGGGCACCAAAGGCAAGTTCACCTTGATGCCGGGGTATTCGGCGGACCCGCGTACTTTCGGCGTCAAGATCGTCAGCAAGTTCCCGCGTGAGCCCGACAGCCCCCATAGCTCCCACGTCGGGGCGGTCATGGTCTTCGACGCCGATGCCGGACTCCCCTTGGCACTATTAGATGGTGCCGAACTCACCGCCATTCGGACTTCGGCCGCCAGCGCCCTGGCCACGAGGACACTCTCTCGGCCGGCGGCAAACACGCTAGCGATACTCGGTTACGGTGAGGAGGCTTGGCACCATGCGCTGGCCATCGCCACGGTGCGCCCCCTGAAGCAAATCGGCGTTTGGGGTCGATCCGAACAACGCGCCCAGACGTTTGCCAGCAAAGTAGCTACGCATCTCGGCATCGCAACCGCCGCAATCGGTGACCGCCGACGACTCGTGGCCGAAGCGGACATCGTTTGCACTGTAACGTCGGCGACTAAACCGATTCTCGAGGGTAGCTGGCTGAGCCCGGGGACCCACGTCAACCTAGTGGGCGCCGCGGTCGCTACTTCGGCCGAAGCCGACGAGGACGTCGTCACGGGTTCCCGGTTCTTTACCGACTACCGCGCCTCGGCGTTGGCCCAGGCCGGGGAGTTTATTGACGCCATGAAGACGGGCGCCGTGGACGAAAGCCATATCGTGGCGGAGATCGGTGAAGTGCTCAGCAACGAGTCGCCTGGGCGGACCAGCGAAGATGAAATTACTGTCTATAAATCCCTGGGCGTCGCGGCCCAGGATCTGGCGGCCGGCCTAGCCGCCTATTATGCCGCCCGCGAAACCGGCTTGGGTGTTGATATCGATTGGTAGCCGATGGCGGCTCAGGGTTGAACCAAACTAACCACTTCGAACCCTGATTGTTTCAGCAACTCGACGACCGCCTCGGTGTGATCGCGGTCCTTGGTCTCGATTTCTAATTCGATTTCGGTTTCCTTCGGGCTCACCGATGCGAAGTGCCGCCGATGCGCGATCTCGATCACGTTACCCCGGGCACGGGCGACCACCGCTGTGACCTTGGCAAGGCTACCCGGCGAATCACCGACGGTGACTCGTAACCGCGCAATGCGGCCATCGCGCACTAAGCCTCGAATCAGGCACTCGGTTAAGGTTCGGGCATCCACATTGCCGCCGCTCAAGATGAGCCCCACCTCACGGCCCCGAAACAGCTCGGGGTAAGTCGTTACCGCCGCCAGGGTCGCCGCGGCCGCGCCTTCGACCACCACCTTTTCGATTTCCAAGAACATCGCGAGCGCGGTTTCGATGGCCGTTTCGTCGACGATCAAAATATCGTCGACGCTCTGCTGGACGATCCGACGCGTCAACCTACCCGGATTTTTTACCGCAATACCCTCCGCAATCGTCGGCCTCGTCGGCGCGCACGGCTCACCGGCAAGGGCCGCCTTCATACCGGGATACGCCGCGGATTGAACCCCCAATATTCGGATGTTTGGCTTGAGCGCTTTAGCCGCGATCGCAATTCCGCTGATCAAGCCGCCACCCCCGATAGGGACGACGAGCGTATCTAGGTCAGGGCATTGGGCGATGAACTCGAGCCCGACCGTGCCTTGACCGGCAATAATCAATGGATCGTCGTAGGGGTGAACAAACACGAATCCATTCGATTCGGCTAACGCATGAGCGTGCTCTGCGGCCTCGCTCAGAGTCGCGCCGACCAATTTGACGGTAACTCCCAAATCCTCTGTGCTTTTCACCTTGCTGAAGGGCGTCCCCTCGGGCATAACGATGGTTGCCGGAATACCCAAGCGGCGCGCATGGTAGGCAACACCCTGAGCGTGATTGCCCGCACTCATCGCAACGACACCGCGGCCGCGCTCAGATTGGTCCAAGGCTAACAGCTTGTTCAGCGCACCGCGTTCCTTAAACGAAGCAGTGAACTGAAAGATTTCGAACTTCAGGTAAATGCCGGCGCCTGTTATCTCCGAGAGCGTTTGCGAACGGCTCGCCGGCGTGTGCACGATCGCACCATCGATTCGGGCGGCGGCGCGCTCAATATCCGCAAGCGTAACCGGCAGCGCGCGCTCGGGTTCAGTCATGATCCCCGATGGCGGCCTTAATGGCGTCGGCGTGCTGAGACTTGCTGATCTGGCCTTCGTTCAACAAACCATCGAGTGCGGCAGCGACGATGTGCCGGGCGTCGACCCGAAAATGATCGCGCAAGCTGGCGCGGCTCTCGCTCAGACCAAACCCGTCCGTGCCCAGGGAGATAAGCTGTCCGGGAATCCATTTCGAAATACTTTCCGGCAAGCTAGTCATGTAATCCGTGACCGCCACAAACGGGCCGGCCACGTCGCTGAAGACTTGCGTCACGTAGGCGTTGCGCGGCGATTGCTCACGGCGGGCCCGTTCCTCCGCCGCAATCGCATCCCGATATAACTCGTTATAACTGGTCACGCTCCAAACATCCGCCGCTATCCCCAGGTTGGCGAGGGTTTCCTGGGCGGCCAGCACCTGTTGCATTAGCGCCCCACTACCCAGGAGTTGGACGCGGCCAAGTGCAGGGTCTTCCAAGTCGCTGGCGTTGAATCGGTAGATCCCTTTGAGCACCGCCGACTCGACACCTGGCGGCATGGCGGGCATCGGATAATTTTCGTTGTACAGGCTGAGGTAATAGACGATCGATTCGCCCTCTTCGTACATGCGCCGGATGCCCTCTCGCACAATCAGCGCGACCTCGAACGCGAATGCCGGGTCGTAGCTCACAACCGACGGCACGGTGCTCGCAAGCACATGGGAGTGGCCGTCCTGATGCTGGAGGCCTTCGCCGTTCAACGTCGTGCGTCCAGCGGTGCCGCCCACCAAAAAACCGCGACACATCGCATCGCCGCCCGCCCAAATCAGGTCGCCTACACGTTGAAAACCGAACATGGAGTAGAAGAAATAGAAGGGGATCGTTGGCACGCCGAAATGAGCGTATGCCGTTCCGGCCGCCAGAAAAGAGGCCATGGCGCCGGCCTCGCAAATCCCTTCCTGCAAGATTTGCCCTTGCTCCGACTCCCGATAGGGCGACAGGGAGTCCGCATCCACCGGCTGATATTGCTGTCCATCCGCCGAGTAGATGCCTACCTGCCTAAACAACCCGTCCATCCCGAAGGTGCGGGCTTCATCGGGGACGATGGGCACCACATAACGACCTAACTCTTCGTCGCGCAAGAGCTTGGACAGTAACCGCACCATAGCCATGGTGGTCGATAAGGCGCGCTCCGATCCGTCCAAGAGTTGCCGCAAACTGTCATGGTCGGGCGGCCTGAGGCGCTGACAGTCTACCTCCCTCACAGGTTGGTAGCCGCCGAGCTTCTCCCGGCGTTCCTGCAAGTACCGCATTTCGGCGCTGTCGCGATCAGGTGCGTAGATCTCCGCCGCAAGCACGGCCTCTTTGCCGAGGGGAATGCCAAATCGCTTGGCGCTTTCTTCGCGCTCCTCCGGCGACATGGTCTTTTTCTGATGGGCTGTATTGCGGCCCTCACCCCCGGAACCCATTCCATAACCCTTGATGGTCTTGGCCAGAATGACGGTGGGCCGACCCTCGGTGTTCAGCGCGGCCTGATAGGCCGTGTATATCTTGTGGTGATCGTGGCCGCCCCTGGAAATGGAACGTATCTCCTCGTCGTTCAAGGGCTTCATCAGCTCGGCCAGCTCGGGATCGCCTCGATTCCAATGCCGCCGCACTTCGTCGCCGGACAACACGGAATACATTTGGTAATCGCCGTCCACGGCCTCATCCATCCGGCGCTGCAGAACTCCATTGCGATCGGCGGCCAACAATGGGTCCCATGCGCCGCCCCAGATCAGTTTGATCACATTCCATTGCGCGCCACGGAAGGTCCGTTCCAGCTCCTGGATGATTTTGCCGTTACCCCGCACCGGCCCATCGAGGCGCTGCAGGTTGCAATTAACGACCAGGATCAGGTTGTCCAAGCGCTCGCGTGCGGCAATGTTGATGGTCCCAAGCACCTCGGGCTCATCCGCCTCACCGTCACCGATAAAACACCAGACCTTGCCCCCGTCGCGGGGCTTTAGCCCACGATTTTCCAGGTACTTGGCGAACCGCGCTAGATAGATCGACATCGCGGTGGACAAGCCCATCGACGCGGTGGGACAGGGCCAGAAATCCGGCATTCGCCTTGGATGAGGATAGGAGCTCAGGCCGCCGCCGGGTTGCAGCTCGCGGCGAAAATTATTCAGCTGCTCACGACTCAAACGGCCTTCGAGGAAGGCCCGTGCATAGACGCCGGGTGCGGCGTGGGGCTGGATGTTGACAATATCTCCACCGTAGTCCGCATTCCTGTTGCGAAAAACATGGTTGAAACCGACCTCGAGTAGGGTCGCCGTCGAAGCGTAGGTGGCGATGTGACCGCCGACGCCGGTGCCGGCATCGTTGGCCTTCAGCACCATCGCCATCGCGTTCCAGCGGATGACGTTTTCGATCGACTTTTCCGTCGCGACGTCACCGGGATACGGGGGCTGCTTGTCGGCGGGGATCGTATTGCGATAAGGCGTGTTGAGGGTCGATGGCGTGACGTCCAGGCCGGCTTTCAACGCCCGGTCTTGCAGCAGGCCCAACAATTCGGCAACCCTGCCGACGCCATGACTACGATAAACCGACCAAAGGGAATCCAGCCATTCCTGTTTTTCGATGGGCCAATCGTCGTCGTGCTTAGCGCTGCTGCTCATCCAGGATTTCCCGTTTCACTCCAGCCGCCGATCATATCCCACCCCTGCCGGATCATGCCGAATTCGGGCCGGCGGCCGCAGCCCGTCGAATATCTTTACAATCTTATTTCAAATACTGTTTAATCTATTGTTTTAATTAGTATAAATAAATGGCACGGAAGCTGCACTAAGACTTTGGTATACCGATTTCACCTCAAGGAAAAACCCGTCGCGATGAAAAGAATATTAATAAACCTCAGCTTGATTGTGACACTAGGGCTGTCCACCGCCGCGTGGGCGGGCGTTATTCAAACCTGGGATTTGACCAACAAAAGCCCTGGCGCTCTGGGGGCAGACTATGGGCTGCGGCTCAATCAGATTGACTCCCTAATCGCCGTGGGCGATGGCTCCAACCGAATGATTTTCGATTTTGAACGCCTGGGCCACGGCGTCAGTCTGCAACTGGTCGATGTCGGCGGGGGCGATTTGGAACTCCACCTGGCGGGTACCGCCTACGGCGCGCTGCATGATGGCGGCGCGGCGAATGGTTACGGTTCCGGTTTTGCCGGTACCTATGCGTTGGATTTTATCTGGCGCAACGTACAACAGAACGCCGGGGGCTTCGATTTGGTGGCCGAACTCAACCTGGGCAGCTACATGGAAGGCGACGGCTCGGGTACGGTACTCGGCATTGGCCCGGGAACGGCATTCATGGGTGCGAACGCGCTGACCCTTTACGACTGGTCCGGTAGCTATACCCATACGTTGGATGTATTGGCCGCCAACACACCTGACGCGTCCGGGTGGCTGACCTACGGCACCGGGGGTCACAACGGCGACTATGGATTCAACATGGTTGCTCGCGTGCCCGAACCGGGAACCCTCAGCCTGATCGGCTTAGGCCTCATTGGGTTGGGCTTGAGCCGGCGCCGCAAGCGCGAATGAATCTCAACATGCTCTAACAAAACCCGCCCATGTGGCGGGTTTTTTTCGGGACCCTGACTGCGCTGTTTGAGGACATGCTAGGATGCGGGCGCTATGATTGAGATCGATTTAAATGGCCAGCGCATACAGCTGGACGTTGCTGAAGACACGCCGTTGTTATGGGCACTGCGAGAGAAAGCGGGCCTGACCGGTACCAAGTTCGGCTGTGGTATTGGTGCTTGCGGGGCCTGCACGGTGCACTTGAACGGTGCTGCCGTACGCTCCTGCATCGTTCCGGCCGGCGCCGCCCGAGGCGCGGCAATCACTACCATCGAAGGCCTGGCCGGCGACGACGAGCTGCATCCCGTCCAGGCCGCCTGGTTGGCGGAGCAAGTTCCCCAATGCGGTTATTGTCAATCCGGCATGATCATGGCGGTGGCCGCCATGCTCGACGCGACGC
>JAHEKG010000069.1 GCA_024638475.1 Rhodospirillales bacterium
GAGGAAGTACTTTGGAAACGAGGCCGATTGAAAGCGGACTAGACGCGCCCGGACTAGACTGCCCACCCGAACAGGGTCATCAGCGCCACCACCGTTATCCAGAAGAACAGGGCGCGCGTAACCAGCCGCATTGCGCCACTGGCGGCAGCCTCGTGGGTGGCCGGAACAACACCGCCGACCTCCATCGCCCCACAGCCCACGGCGGCCGAAATTCGATCGGTTGTTCGCGGAAACGGCTCATCGTCAGCAGGGTTGTATTCACGCCAGGCGTCGAAGGCATCGTCAAAACTTCCGCCGACCGCATATCCCAACGCCGCTAAGCGGGCGGGGACGAACGTCAAGACACCGTGTATCAGCTCGATGTGTTCACTGTCTTTACCGCCCCTGGTCGACTCGAACGCCGTCCGGCGCCTGAATAGGTCACTGACCCGAAACAACCACGCCCCCAACGGGCCGAATGCAACAAACCAAAACACGACCCCGAAGATTCTGTTGTTCGCCTGGACAAAGATCGCTTCTCCGATGGCCCGCGGCTGCGGCTCCTCGTCGACATCAGTCTCCATAAGCTCTTTGCCGATACGGTGTGCTGTTTCTTCATCCCCGCCTTTCAGGGCCTCCAAAAACTCGTGGACTTCCTCACCAAGATCACGTGGGCCAAGAGAAAACAACAACACGATGACCGCGAAAATCAAATAGGGCAAATCCCATAGGACGTCACGAAATGCCAGACTAATCAAGACAACCGGCAATACCGGGATGAACAAGACGAGGAGGCGGCCGAGCAGGGCCAAGCCGGCGGGTAACTTGCACGCCTGCGCTTCGCCATAGTCGAAATAGGCATCGAACCAGCGCAACTCCCGCAGGTGGAGCAAATGCGTGACAGTGCGTTCGATGACCAATCCGAGAATGAGCGCGATGAGTTTCATACGAGGCGGGGCCGGTTGTCGTTGTGGCTGATCATATCGGTTAGTCGCTGCCAATTAAACGCCGGACCCGGGTCCGTCTTGCGTCCCGGCGCGATTTCTGCGTGACCGACGACAGGAGCGGTAGCGAGGGTCGGGTAAGCCCGGCGCAGCGCCAAGATAATTTGACCCAGACTCCTGTATTGAGCGTCTTCAAAGGGCGAACTATCGCAACCCTCGAGCTCGATGCCCACGGAGAAATCGTTACAGGCCTCACGGCCCTTATAGCTAGATTGTCCGGCGTGCCATGCGCGCAGATGAAAAGGCACGTACTGGGTGACACGTCCGTCCCGGCGGATAAGAGCGTGGGCGGACACTTTTAAGGTAGCAATGTCACAAAAGTAAGGATGCGCCGACGAGTCTAAGCGATTGCAGAATAGCTCATCGATCGCCGCTCCGCCGAACTCCCCCGGCGGTAGGCTGATTGCGTGGACGACAATCAAGTCTGCAGCGACTCCCGCTGGGCGACAATCTGCATTAGGCGACTCCACTCGGCGAACCCCCCGCAGCCAACCCCCCGGCTGGTCGATGACAAGAGTGTCCAATTGACTCAAACTCCACGTTGCGATCACTACCACTATAACAGGACCACACAGACAGCTAGTCATGAAGCATACCAACCGCCTAGTCCGTCACTTTGTTAGTCTATCCCTGCAGGGTGCGCGGGTCACACTCGACGCGCGCTCAGCGAATTATTTGACGACCACCCTAAGGCTGGGAACCGGTGCTCAGGTTGTCCTCTTCGACGGCGCAGGCACCGAACGCTGGGCGACGATCACCGGGTCGAGTCGAGGCAAGGTAGAATTGGAGCTGGGCGAAGCAATTCCGGTTCAGCCACCGTCACCGTTATCTATCCACCTGATTCAGGCGCTTCCGAAGGGCGATGCCATGGACATGGCGGTACAAAAAGCCACGGAGTTGGGGGTAGCGCGAATTCTTCCGGTTACCACTGAATTCGGCGTGGTCAAACTACCGGCCGAACGACGCCAACGGCGCCTTGTCCATTGGCAACACATTGCCCGTAGCGCCTGCGAACAATGCGGCCGCCACTTTCCGCCGCAGATCGAGCCACCGTTATCCCTGCAAGAATGCCTAGCCGGATTGACGACGACCGGCTTGCGGCTGGTCTTGGACCCCGGTGCAGTGCGGCCCTTGGCGCGTGTCGCCGCCAACGGCCATGACGAGATGACGTTGCTAGTGGGGCCCGAAGGCGGCTTATCCGACGGCGACCTCGAGCTAGCAGTGAACCACGGCTTCGAATCCTACTCGCTCGGGCCGCGGATACTGCGCACGGAAACCGCGGCAATGGCCGCCTGTACGGTCCTGCAATGCCGAGGCGGAGATCTAGGCGTCAGGTAACGTAGTTAACGCGACGCAATCCTGGTTTCCAGGCCTTGGAGATTAGGGATCAACGGATATTCGTTGACCATCCGAACTCTGCATTTGGCGGGACCGTCCTCGTCAAAATGACTGTCTGTCTCCAGGGAGAGCACATCGCGGTTGACTCGAACTAGCTGAGGAAACCCCTGCGTCAACAAACCGAAATAACCCTGCTTCAGCTCGCCGTTCAACGCATGAAAAACAACGATCCGCGTTCGGCCACGGGTTTCCGGCGCCTCGCCATTAAACAGTGTTTCAAAAGAAATCACGGGGACTTCTCGGCCATTCCAGTTGACGTGGCCGAGAAACCAATCCGGGTCACCCTCAGCGGGCGGATTCGGTTCCGTGTAACTGATGACTTCGGCAACGCAAAGCCGTGGCACTAGCAGCCGCTCTCCATGAATGGGGATCAGCAAGCTATACAGCTCTTTGGACTCAGCCTCGGTCACAGGGACCTGCCGATCAAGGGTTCGATCGAGGCGACCAACTCGCGCTCTTGGTAAGGCTTACTCAAATAGTCATTGACGCCAAGCTCGATCGCCCGCGCACGATGTTTTTCACTGGACCTGGAGGTAATCATGACGATAGGCACGTCCTTGACCTCAGGGTCATTGCGAACATGCGATGCGAACTGATAACCGTCCATTCGTGGCATTTCGATATCGAGCAAAATAATATCCGGTTCTACTTCCTGCAATTTAGCGATGGCATCGAGGCCATCCTTAGCGGTGATTACCCGCATACCGTGGCGCTCGAGCAATCGTTGCGTGACTCGCCGTACCGTAATGGAATCGTCTACCACCAATGCCGTGGGTTCATGCGGCGCCACCGCCGGCTGTTGTGGCGCTTCGACCGGGCCCTGTGACCGTTGGGCACGAACCAGGGAACCTGCATCGAGAATCACGACGATCCTGCCGTCACCGAGAATCGTCGCGCCGGAGACACCCGTGATTGATGTCACCTGCGGCCCGAGCGTCTTAACGACGATCTCCTTGCTGCCCTCTAGTTCGTCGGTCAACAACGCCGTGGAGCTATTCCCGGCCCGAATCAAGATAAGCGGCACCGCCGCCTCTTCTTCCGGCAATGCTGAAGGGCCCGCACCCACAAACATCCCTAGATGCTGAATGCGATAACTGTGATCCGCATAGGTCAGGCGTGGGTCATCTTCAGTCAGCAGCTCCAACAACTGATCCTTAGGTACTCGAGTGATGCCTTCGACCGTGGGCAGTGGCAGCGCGAAGCTCTCCTCCGCCACGTTGACAATTAGCGCCTGTGTGATTGCCAAGGTATAGGGTAGCCGCACCACAAATCGGGTTCCCCGGCCGCGCTCGGAGTGAATCCGCAACGATCCGCCTAGCGTCTTGACCTCGTTGTCCACGACATCCATGCCGACGCCTCGGCCTGCTGTTTGGGTCAGCTCGCGTGCCGTCGAAAATCCCGGCTGCAGGATGAGTTCCATTGCGTCTTCATCGGATGTTGGAACATCGGCGCTGATCAGCTTTTGCTCGATTGCCTTTTGCCTGATAGCGGTGAGGTTTAGGCCGGCACCGTCGTCGGCTACTTCGATAATTACCTCGGACCCCTCCCGTTGCACACTCAACGTTATCTGGCCCGTGGCTGGTTTGTTGTGTAGCCTCCGCTCGGCAACCGGCTCGATCCCATGAACAACAGCGTTGCGCAACAGGTGCTCCAGAGGCCCCAGCATTCGTTCGAGGACCTGACGATCCAACTCGCCACCACCGATTACGGTTAGCTCGGCGGGCTTCCCCGTGTCCTTGGCGGCTTGGCGGACAATCCTCGCTAGGCGAGACACGTGGCGCTGAAACGGCACCATGCGGGTCCGCATCAATCCATCCTGAAGCTCCGCCGTTACCCGGCCTTGTTGAGTCAGTAGCGTGTCGGCGTCATTGTTGTGGTTGCGCAGCAAGTCATTGATGCTCGCCACATCGCTGACAGACTCGGCTAAAGCTCTCGAAAGCTGCTGGATCGTCGAGTAACGGTCGAGTTCAAGAGGGTCGAAGTTTTCGTCGTCGGCACCCTCTTGCTGATGCCGGTAGAGAATCTGGGCCTCGGTTTCCATTTCGAGTTTGCGCAATTGTTCCCGTAACCGCATGACGGTCTGAGAAAGCTCAGTGAGGTGGAATTCGAAGGCTCGTGTCTGCTGGTTAAGCCGCGATTGGAAAATGCTTATTTCCCCGGCGCTGTTGAGGAGCGAATCCAGCAACTCCGCATTGACGCGGGCAACCTCTTCGCGCTCCAACGGCGATCGCAGCGGACGCGGTATGCCTTCGTCGGCGTCCTCGCCAGCGGGCATGGCAGCCTCCTCGGCCATAACCACGGCGGGAACTTCCGGGCTAAGCTCCTCCTCCGCCTCGCGCGGTTCGTCGCCGCCACGATCTTCGCCGGCCTCGTCTTCTAGCCTCTCGGCTTCACTCAACAACCGCTCGGCCTCAGCCTGTCCTTCAGCTTCCACATCAGGCTCGGCTGGGGGCTCATCTGCTAACGCCTCGGCCGCATGGGTCATCAGGTCTTCATCGTCGTCGATCACCACTGACGAGGTGCCAAATTCATCCGCGGATTCCCGCAGGTCGGTGAACGCCACTTTTAAAACGCCCGTGGCTTCTGCGGCATCCTCCAGCGGTTCTTCCGGCATGGCCGGCTCGCGTTCGCTCTCGGGAATATCCAATGCAGGCAAGACCGATGTGCGGTCCGGCTGTTCCTCGACAAAGTCATCGGTATCCATCGGCGCAGTGGACTGCTCGCCACGAATGACCGCATCGATTCGCTCCAGCAAGCCCGTCGCTTCCGGAAGCTCTCGGCCGTCTTGCGCGGCATCGCGCATTCGATGCAACTCATCGAGCGTTGCCTGAAGCACCTCAATATCTGCCTCGGCCGGCTCCAAGGATCGCTCGGACCAGCGCTCGAGCAATGCCTCGAGCCCGTGACTCAAATTACCCATGGTCGAGAAACCCGCCATCCGCGCACCGCCCTTGAGTGTATGCAACAGGCGTTGAAGCTCGCCGACCTGAGTCGATACCGTCTCTCCGCCGCGTAGCCCGGTCAGAGCGCGTTCCGCATCATCGAGCAACTCGGTCGCTTCCTCGGTAAACATGGCGGCGATTTCAGGATCGATATCCGCCAATGTCTGTTCTGGCTCGAAATCTGCGTCATCGAGCTGCTCTTCCGCCGGCTCGGCGGAATCGGCCGCCGGTAGCAAGGTATTGAGCCGCTCGATCAGGTCGTGGTGATCCTCTTGTGGAGTCACTTCCGCATCGACATCATTCACGTATTGCTCGAGCGCGCCAACCGCTTCCGTCACGAGCGCGAATTGTTGGTTGTCGAGCCCCTTGCGTTCTTCCTGGAATGCGTTAAGCGATTTCTCCAACGGCGTGGCAAGCGCTACGGCGGGCTGGACCCCGGCCATGCGGGCACTGCCGGACAACGTATGGCAGGCACGGTACATCTCCTCGGTCACCCGATGCGGAGCCAGCTGATCCGCGTTTGCATCGATGAACGCGCGCGCGGCCGCCAAGTGGCCTCGCGCCTCCTTGACGAAGATCTCCTTAAGGACGGGGTCCATCTCGTGGCTGGGTGGCACTTCCTCGGGTACTTCAAGCTTCGGAACGCGCAGGGATTCGCTCGTAAGGCGGGTAGCATCCGGATCACCCTCGGCGAAAGCCTCTGCCTGCTTCATCAGCAAATGAATATCACTGCGCGGCTGGGTGCCGATTTCCAGCTGTTCGATCAGCTGCGGAAGTACGGCGATACACTCTTCGAGAAACTCGAGCATAGGCTCGTTCACGACCAGCGTCTGGTTGATAATTCGATTGAGAAGGTTTTCGACGCTCCAAGCAAACTCACCCAATAATTTAGCGCCGACCATACGCCCACTGCCTTTTAGCGTGTGAAACGAACGTCTCACGGTGATTAACGCTTGCGAGTCGGATTGCGCCTCCCGCCACTGTGGGAAATAACGCTTGATGCTTTGGAGTTCCTCTTTGGACTCCTCTATAAATAGCTCCACCAATTCCGGATCGGCGTAATCCTCCGCCTGCTCCATGACCGGCGGCCGCTCTATGGGTGGTTTGGCGATTTGAGGCTTCGGTGCAGGCTCCTCCGCCACGGCGGGGGCCTCTGCCGGAACAAGATCTGCCAGCGATTGGTCCAAGAAATCCAGGCAGCTTTCGGCATTGTCAAGCATGTACCAGGGATCGCTTCTGCCCGCGGAAATCGTCTCGAGGTAATACTCGAGGCTCACCATGGCGTCAGCCAAACGGTCCAGCTGACGGACCTTGAGGGGCTGCTGCCCCCCCGTCAAATGGGTCGCAATGATCTTGCCTAAGCGTTCTGCAACCTGCGCCGCGCGATCGCGCTCCAACAACGTCAGCCCGGCGACGATCCCTTTGAGTTCCGGCCCCAATTGGTCGATAGCGCGGCTGTCGCTGGTTTCGTTAACCAGGTCGGTCACTGCGTCTTTAACGTGGGCGAGATTGACAATACACTCGCGCACGACGGCTTCCGTCACATGTTGGTATTCGGAAGCCTGTGGCGAAGGCTCTTCGAGCGCGCCACCCGACATGGCAACCCGCACTAGTTGCTGATCGAGATTATCTTCTACGTCCAATAACGTCGATGCCATGTCGAGCAGCGTCTGTTCGTCGTGAACGTTATCCGCGGCGATAATCGTGTTCAATTCGCCAACTTGAGACTGGATGCGGTCTCGCAGTTCACCAAGGCCAAGCACACCTAACGTGTCACCGATCTTCTTGAGTAGATCCAGTTGCGGCCTTAGCTCGTCGACGCTTGCCATCCCGGTGCGAACGAAAATATCCAAAGCATCCTTGACGCTGCCCAGGTCCTCCTTGATGGCCACGGCCACGGTCCGCATAAGCTTTACGCTCGGCCCGGCAAGCCCATCTCGCACCTGTTGTAAGTCGCTCTCTCCCGGCAACAAATCGTTGAGGCCAAAACTGCTGCGTATGGCGGTTATTCGGTCAGTTGTTTTCGTTGTCCGGGCGACGTAGAACAATAGGTTGTTCATCAAATCGACGGGCGGCGAATTAACGAACGCGGCCTCCCCACCATCGATCAGCAACTTCAGCTGGCGGTCGACCTGGCCCAGGAGGCGCTTGATCGCAACGCTGGCCTCGAGACCGCCGACGGTGACCGCCTCAAGCAGACCACTAACGACGTACCAAAGTTGATAGGCGACATCGACACTGGTCGAGCCTTCCAGCGCCCGGCTGATGGTATGTAATTTGGCGAGATTGTGCTCCGGGCGCTCGTTCCTAATCCAACCGAGCAGCGCCACCTGAAAACTAGGCCGTAGCTTCGCTGCGGCGGCACTCAACTCTTGGTTGACGATTCCGGTCGGCGCTTTCGGGCCCGCGTCACGATCAGGGGCGATATTCAGTAATAACAGGGTCCCTTCCGACAGCAACGGTTTGCCTCTCACCGCGCGCAAGTCGTTCAACAATGGCAATAAGACCAGGGCAATGTCACGCCCGCCCGTCTGCAGCTGATCCAGGTAAGCGGGTAATTGCACCATCGAACGCGATAGCGCCTCGACCCCGTCTTCGTTGACCTGACCACTATTGGATTGCAGCAAGTGGTCCAAAGTGTATTCCATTTCCTCGGCTAACAGTGCGGCGCCGTACACCTCGACAATGCGCAACGCACCCCTGACCAAATGGATCAGCTCCGAGCACTTGGCCAAAGACTCACGCCCCGCATTACCTTCCGCATAGTCCTCCAGCGAGTGACGCGCGTCATCCAACGTACTCGCGAGTTCGTTGCTAACGAGATAGAGAGACTGAGAAGGGGCGTCGGTCATCAGATCTGTCGGAGTAGTTAAACGCTACGGCGCTGTTGTTCTTCAACGGGAAGTTCATCCGCTACTTGCGGCACCGGGCTTTCGGCTAAACCTCGCTGAACGTCGGTACCACTCAGAACGGCCGTCCCCGCCCCTTGGTCTGGCAAGGTGAAACCCGCAACCGATTTGCGCAGTTGCGCCGCCAGTTCAGAGAGCTTAGAAATCGCATTGGAAGTTACCGCGACATGTTGGCTTGTCTTGGCTCCGATCTCCTTCAATACCGCCATATTGCGAGTAATTCCCGTCGCGGCTTGAGTCTGTTCGCTCGCAGAGCTCGAAATGTTATGCACCAAGGTAGCGATCTGATTGGATACCTGCTCGATTTCTTCCAACGCCGCGCCGGCATTCTCCGCCAACAGCGCTCCGCCGACCACATCCGTGGTACTACGCTCCATTGAGACGACAGCCTCATTGGTATCCGATTGAATCGTGCTAACAAGGACTTCGATCTGCTTGGTTGCATTGGCCGACCTTTCGGCAAGGCGCTGCACTTCATCGGCAACAACCGCGAAGCCCCGCCCTGCCTCGCCGGCCATCGAGGCCTGTATCGACGCGTTCAGTGCCAGAATATTGGTTTGCTCGGCAATGTCGTTGATCAACTCGACGATGTTGCCGATTTCCTGGGAGCTTTCACCAAGGCGCTTGATGCGTTTGGAAGTGTCCTGGATCGTTTCACGAATAGTATTCATGCCCTCGATCGTGCGGCGTACAGCGTCGCCGCCTTTGTGGGCCACGTCGACGGAGTGGCGGGCGACGTCGGAGGCCCGCTCCGCGTTACCGGACACCTCCTCAATGCTCACAGCCATTTGGGCAGTCGATTCGGAGGCGGCCGCCAGCTGCTTGATCTGGGTTTCGCTCGACTTGACGAGGTGGCGGGCGGTCGCGTCGGTTTGCTTGGTTGCCGCGGCAACCAAAATCGCAGAATCCTTCATGGTCAGAACGAGATCCCGCAACGCTTCAATGGCATAGTTGATGGAATCCGCTATCGCTCCAGTGATGTCCTCCGTCACCGTCGCCTCAACGGTAAGGTCGCCGTCCGCCAAGCTGCCTAATTCGTCCAACAGACGCAGGATGGCTCGCTGGTTGCGCTCATTCTGCGCCGCTTGGATGTCGGCGGCGCGGCGAACGTCACCAGCCCGGTAGTACGCGAATAACATCAGGAGCAGCACCACCAGGCCGACCCCAAGCAGCAATACCGGCAGAGAATACGAACCGACGACCTCGCCGCCTTCATCCGGCAACGCCAAGTACCGCTGCGACAACTGGGCGGCAGCCGCCGCCAATTGCTGGCGTTGTTGTTCGATGATGATCAGGTCTTCGCCAACTGCAATAACCGGTTGCAACGCGCCCTGCAGCCGTTGGAATACGTCCCGCACTTCGCCCAGCTCCGCAGCCGCCGCAGCGCCGACACTCGCCAAGCCTAAGCCCGTGTCATCGCCGCCTAACCCACGAATAATCTGCTCAACGGAGTTCAACCCGTCCGTAATACCATCGACGGCTCGCTGCGGATCCGCCGAGGCGCCCGTAAGCCGCCGCAGCTCCTGACCAAGGCCGAGCAGGGTGCCTTCAAAACGTTCCAGGAAGCGCTGATTGGTGGCCAGCGCCGCGCTCGACATGCTCGCCGCCAGATTGCCCATTGCCGCCAACAAGTCCGTATTCGCGCCACCCACGGCGGTTCGGGCACGGGCAACAATTGTCAAGGCCTCCCGGCGCGACTGGATCTGACGGATCGACTCTTGCACGGCGTTCCAGTTCGCGTCGGCACCCCAACGCGCAGCAGCTCCGCCGGCCACATTCAGTTCCGCCCGAAGCTCCTCGATGTCAGCGACGAGCTCGGCCAACCGCGCCTCCGCGCCCGGGTCACCGGCCACGACTGCGTCGACTTCATTCGCCGCGATCATCACCAGCGTGGCAAGCCGCCCTGGTCGTTCGTTACCGCCACTGGATACGCCAAACCATAACACCGCAAGCGTCGCCAGCAGCAACAGCAGCAGGATGGCGCCAAACGCCGGGATAAATTTGATCCAAGGGCTTTTCTTAATTGTGTGGTCGCTCATCCTTTAGACATCCCGTTACTCCCCAGCCCGCAGGAAAAGCTCGTCCTCGACCAAGCGAAATAAGTCGAATACCGGCCACGCAGCCCCATCGCTGCGATAGACCCCGTCCAAATAACTCTCGCAGCGAATAATCGTTGCCACTCCATCGTCTCGAAACTCGTTTCGAGAAAAGCGTCGAAATCCCGATACCTCGTCCACTAATAGGCCAGCTGGGGATTCCCGATGATTGACCACGACGACCCTGGTATGCCGATCCGGCATCAGGGTGCCGCCGCCAAGGAAGGCCTTTACATCGGAAATAGGCAGCAAATGGCCGCGGACGTTGGCGATGCCCTTAAGCCATGTTTTCGCACCCGGGATTCGCGCCAGATGATCCGGTACGGGCAAGACTTCACGAACCTGCTCGCGAGGCGTCACGAATTGTTCCCCGCCCAACCTAAAGCCAACGCCAACCCACTCGTCCTGCGAGCCCGTACCGCCCTCGCGAGCTGCAATTGCATCGCGGGCTTTTTGCTCGAGTTGAACCAGTAACTCAAACGGTTCCAAATTTATCGCGGTTGCATTCAAGCGTCGTTGACCTGGTGTTGAGCGATAACCTCACGGGCCTTGGCCACCAGTACGGACGCACTCACGGGCTTGACCAGATAATCCACGGCGCCTTGCCGCATACCCCAAATGCGATCCGTTTCTTGGTCCTTTGTGGTCACCATGACCACCGGTATCGTTGCAGTGTCCGGATCTTTCGCGAGCCGGCGTGTGGCCTGAAAACCGTTGATACCAGGCATCACGACATCCATAAAAATCAAGTCCGGATGAACTTCCCGGGCGAGATTAATGCACTCGGTACCGTCGTTTGCCGCCACCGTATCGAAGCCATGCTTTTCCAGCGCAGTCTTCATGACATGCACTTCGGTCGGCGAATCGTCAACTATCATGACCGTTGCCATTGCTTGGCCTCCAGCGCCTAGTTGTTGACTTGATTTCGAATTGCGCTAAGCAACTCGTCTTTGGTAAACGGCTTGGTCAAGTATTGCTCGGAGCCCACTAGCCTGCCGCGCGCCCGGTCGAATAGACCGTCCTTGCTCGAAAGCATGATAACCGGCGTATCTTTGAAGACCTTGTTGTGCTTGATAAGAGAACAGGTCTGATAACCGTCCAGACGCGGCATCATAATGTCCACAAAAATAACGTCGGGATGGTGATCGGAAATTTTCGCTAACGCGTCGAATCCGTCGACAGCGGTGTATACGTCACAGCCTTCCTTGGTCAACAAAGTCTCCGCTGTGCGCCGGATGGTTTTGCTGTCGTCAATCACTAAAACCTTGAGACCACTCAGCCCTCGGGCGTCTCCATTTGGCACAAGATCCTCCTCGTGTGCTGCTGCAGGCGGGTTGTTTTTTGGTGCTAACTCAGACGTCACAGTAACCCCCATCAGACCATGGCGACTTTTAACATATTGCGCGTTTTACTGCTATGAACCGGGCCCGATCCGCGATCAATGGATAGCCCCTCTCTGGGGGGCCCTTCGCCACGGTAGTCCCCAGATAGAAGCCGCTATGGTACGTTCCCCGCCATAGACAAAACTGCGAACTCGCCCACATTAACCTGGAGTACACCATGAGCCCCCCAAAACATCGCCTCGGCATCGTCATGGACCCGATCGAGTCCATCACACCGGCCAAGGACAGCACCCTGGCGATGATGCTGGCTGCCCAGAGAGCCGGCCTAGAGCTCATTTACCTCACCCTGGCAGGCTTGAGCGTCAGGAACGGGCAGGCCCTTGGAGCCGGCCACGAGATTAGCGTCGCGGACGATCCGGCGCATTGGTTCGAATTACGGAGCCCATGGCAGGGTCCGCTGGCGGGCCTGGATGCGCTACTGATGAGGAAAGACCCGCCATTCAATACCGAATACATACTTTCCACCTACATATTGGAGCTGGCCAGCCGCGATGGAGTACTCGTCGTCAACAACCCGGCCAGCCTGCGGAATCTCAACGAGAAAGCCTCGACCGCTTGGTTCCCCCAATGCACACCGCCGAGCCTGCTTAGCCGGTCCCGCGGGGACATCAAGGCCTTCCTGAAAGAGCACGAGCGCATCGTCGTCAAGCCGCTGGACGGGATGGGTGGGCGTTTCATATTCGTCATTGAAAAGGGCGAACCGAATACCAACGTCATTTTGGAAACCCTCACCGACTACGGCGACCGCTACGCGTTGGCACAGCGCTTCGTGCCGGAGATCAGCGCGGGCGACAAGCGAATACTGGTTGTCGATGGCGAAATCATCCCCTATGCGCTCGCTCGAATCCCGGCCGCGGACGATATCCGCGGCAACTTGGTGATGGGTGCCAAAGGCAAAGGCCAACCATTGAGCAAGCGCGACCGGTGGATTGCCGAGCAGGTGGTCCCAACACTCACCAGCCAAGGCGTCCTGTTCGCCGGGTTGGACGTCATTGGCGATTACCTGACTGAAATCAATGTCACCAGCCCAACCGGAATTCGTGAACTGGATCGGCAATTCGACCTGGACATCGCTGCTAAGCTCATCGATGCCATCGAGGCCCGGCTTAATTCATGAAGACGGGCCTGGCATGGCCAATCCTGCTTGCGTTAAGCGTTGGCTGCGCACCGGAGCCGGAGTTTCAAAGCCACCGGCTACTGTCGATGGGCACCTGGGTAGAGGTGGCCTGGGAGGGGCCCGCAAAAATCGATGGCGTATATCCGCAGCATGTCGTCGAGGCTGAATTACGGATTCTCGAGCGCCAGTTCTATCCCTGGGCTGACGGCGAACTCGGTGCCTTGAACGCCGCCATCGCACGCGGTGAGGGCTTTAGCTTGAGTAGCGACATGGAGCAATTACTCGCGATGGGCAAGCAGTTTTATCAGCGTAGCGACGGTCACTTCGACCCGGGTGTGGGCGCACTGGTCGCCGCCTGGGGCTTCGGCGCCGACCCAAGCCAGCGCACCGAGCAAATTGGCGACCTGCAGCCGGCCGCTTCCATAGCGTGGCTTAGCATCGAAAACCACATTGCCAGCAGTGCGAATCAAGCACTGGTCGTTGACGTTGGCGGCTATGCCAAGGGGTATGCCGTGGATCGTTCGTTGAC